>JACPPM010000016.1 GCA_016191015.1 Acidobacteriota bacterium
CAGATTACGCAGATTCTTCCAGCATTCAACCGACGAGCAACTTCCTCCTCACTCTCGGCTCGGCGCGAAGCAATCTGCGACATCTGCGAGTCAATCGGTGGAATCTGCGGTTTCCGGGACTTTGCCGTAGCCTTGCTCCGAGACCTGACACTCTAGACTAGGCGTATGACATCGACTCTTCTCCTGATCGCGGTTCTACTGCTGGCTTTCAGCGGTGTGCCCGAACTTATGCGGCCATCGCGTTCCTCCCAATACGTGGCCACCGTATTTTCGCTAGCCGGCTCGGCCGTTGGCCTGATCGGTGCGGTCCTACGTCTGTTGCGCCCGGCCGACGAGCCCTTCATTCTGATCCCCTGGCGCGCTACGGGCGAGTCGCTGCAGCTCGGCGCCGATCCGCTTTCGGCTTTCTTCCTCCTGCCAATTTTCCTGATTTCGGCGTTGGGAGCCATCTACGGCCTCGGCTACTGGCCGGCGGGTCGCGAGCGGAAGCTGCGCTTCTTCTACGGTCTACTCGCGGCTTCGATGGCCCTCGTCGTCATGTCGCGCGATGCGATTTCGTTCCTGATCTCCTGGGAGGTGATGGCCCTCTCCCCGTTCTTCCTGGTGGTGGCCGACGACACCGATCGCTCCACGCGCCGGGCCGGGTGGCTGTACCTCATTGCCACGCATACAGGCACTCTTTGTCTCTTCGCGCTCTTCGCGTTGCTCCACGCAACGACCGGTTCATACCAGCTGTCCATGCTGCCGGCCGGTACCGCGGCATCGAAGGTGGGCGTCCTGATCTTCGTCCTGGCCACGATCGGGTTCGGGCTGAAGGCGGGCATCATGCCGATGCATGTCTGGCTGCCACCGGCCCACGCTTCCGCGCCCAGTCACGTGTCGGCCATCATGTCCGGAGTGCTGATCAAGATGGGGATCTACGGGCTGATTCGAGCTCTCTCGCTCTTTCCCGAGATTCCGGCATGGTGGGGCGGTACGATCCTGGTTCTCGGCGTCGTCTCGGGCGTTCTCGGCGTCGCTTTCGCTCTTGGTCAGCACGACCTGAAGCGTCTCCTCGCCTACCACAGTGTCGAGAACATCGGGATCATCATGATAGGGATCGGGATGGCGACGCTGGGGCGGTCTCTGGACCATCCTCTCTGGGTGGCGTTGGGCCTCGGAGGGGCGCTGTTCCACGTCCTCAACCACTCGCTCTTCAAGTCGCTCCTTTTCTACGCCGCGGGCTCGGTCATCCACGCGACCGGGACTCGCGAGATGGACCACCTCGGCGGCCTGCTCAAGCGGATGCCGCGGACCGGACTCGCGTTCCTCGTCGGTGCCGTCGCAATCTCCGGTCTGCCGCCGCTCAACGGATTCGCCAGCGAATGGCTCCTGTACCTGGGCTCCTTCCAAACGCTCCAGGAATCCGGCTCTTCGGCGTGGTTGGCCGGTGGGCTGGCTGCTCCCGCCCTCGCCCTCATCGGTGCTCTCGCCTGCGCCTGTTTCGTGAAGGCGTTTGGGAGTGTGTTCCTCGGCGAGCCACGAGCCGTGCGCGCAGCTCATTCCGCGGGGCACGAGGCTCCGCGATCCATGATCTGGCCGATGATGCTGATCGCGTCCCTCTGCGCCGCGCTCGGCCTTGTGCCGGCCGTCCTGACACGCGCCCTCGACGCGGCCATCCTCGTTGCCGCACCAGCGGGACGCTCGCCTGTGCCGCATCTGTTCGAGGCCGCTCACTACTCCTCGCTGAGCTTGGCAGGGCTTGGGCTGGTCGGATTGATCGCCGTCGTCGCCCTCTTCGCCCGCTGGCGCACACGGTCGCGCGGAATCGCCGTGGGGCCGACCTGGGATTGTGGCTACGCGGCGCCGAGCAGCACCATGCAATACACCTCGTCCTCCTTCGCCCAGTGGCTGGTCGGTCTTTTCGCCTGGGCGTTGCGGCCGCGGGTTAGATCCCGCGAGACGCGGGAGGTATTTCCCGGCCCCGTCCACTTCCACAGCGCTGTTCCGGACACGGTGCTGGACCTCGCCCTGACGCCAGGGTTTCGTGCCGGTGCCTGGCTGCTGACCCGCGCCAGGTTCCTTCAACAAAACCGAGTGCAGGTCTACCTGCTGTATTTCGCGGTCATCTTGATCGTCCTGCTTTCTTTGGTCTGATCGATGCAGCTCTCGATCGTCGCACACATCCTCGTCGCCGTTGCCCTACCCCCGTTGCTTCCCGGAATCATCGCACGCACGAAAGCCGCCTTTGCCGGCCGTCAGGGGCCGCCCGTGCTGCAGCTCTACTGTGATCTCGCGAAGCAGATCCGGAAGGGCACGGTGTTGAGCGGCACCACGACCTGGGTCTTTTTTGCCGGACCGGTCATCGCAGTCACTGCCGGGCTCATCGCGTCTGTTCTCGTCCCGTTCGGCGGTGCTTCTGCTCCGGTCTCGTTCACAGGCGATGTCGTGTTCTTCACATATCTCTTCGCACTCTCGCGCTTCTTCGTCGCCTCGTCCGCGCTTGACACGGGTTCGGCGTTTGAGGGCATGGGGGCGGCGCGGGAGGTGAGCTTTGCGGCACTGGCTGAACCGGCGCTGTTTCTCGGGTTCCTCGTGGGGATGCGTCTCACCGGCAGCTTCTCCCTTTCCGGCATGCTGTCCAAGCCGTGGGCGGGAGGACGATTCGAGGCCGGGGCATCGCTGGTTCTCGTGCTTGTGAGCTGGTTCATCGTCCTGCTGGCGGAGAACTGCAGGATCCCGGTCGACGATCCGAACACGCACCTCGAGCTGACGATGATTCACGAAGCGATGGTGCTGGACCACAGCGGCCCGCTTTTCGGTCTCGTTCTCTACGGCGCCGCTCTCAAGCTGATGGTCTTCGGCGCTCTGCTGGTGAGGCTGGTTCTCCCGATCGCGCAGGCCGGGCCGGTGCTGAGCTGGGTCGCGTTCTGCGCCACGATAATCGGCCTTGCCGTGGTCATCGGCGCCATCGAGTCCATCATCGCGCGCCTCCGACTCGTCCGCGTCCCGATGCTGCTTGTGACGGCGTGCCTCCTCTCGGCATTCGCCCTCATTCTGCTTTTCAGGTAGGCGCAGATGGCTCAACCCGTCGACCTCGTCCTCGTCCTGGTGCTCCTGGCTAACTTCCTCATCCTCGGCACCGGCTGGATGCGCGTCTGCATCCGCGCGGCCGCGTTCCAGGGGGTGCTCCTGAGTCTCCTCCCATTGCTGAGCCCCGGCGAGATGGTCTGGCGCGTGATCGTCATGGCCGCCGGCGCCGCCATCGTGAAGGGCATCCTGATTCCGAGCCTGCTGGTCAAAGCCATGCGCGATGTGCACATCAGGCATGAAGTCGAGCCCTATGTCGGCTTCATTCCATCTCTCTTTCTGTGCGCGCTCGGAACGGGCTTCGCCATTCTTTTCTCAGGCCGTCTGCCGCTGGCTGCCGAACACGTCGGAACGCTGCTCGTGCCAGCAGCCCTGTCGACACTGCTCAGCGGCTTCCTCGTTCTCATCACCCGGAAATTCGCCATCACTCAGGTCGTCGGGTATCTGGTGCTCGAGAACGGCATATTCGTCTTCGGGCTCCTGCTCATCGAGGCGATGCCGTTCATGGTGGAAGTCGGCGTGCTGCTGGACCTCTTCGTCGGTATCTTCATCATGGGCATCGTGCTGAACCACATCCAACGGGAGTTCTCAGCGCCCGAGATCGAGCTGCTGGCGGACGAGGAGGAGTGATGATGCTCGAGTTGCTGATTGGTCTCCCTATCGTCGCCGCGGCCGTCGCCTTCCTCTGCCCCAGCGACCGCCTCCGCCCGTGGCTCCTCCCCGCAGCCGGTCTCGCTCACCTGGGCACCCTCGGCGCGTCCGCCTATGCGGGGCAACCTGCAGCTCCTCGCGTGTGGTTGGGGTTCGATGCTTTGGGCACGCTTCTGCTCGGCATCGTCAGCCTCCTGTTCCTGCTCTGCGGGCTCTATGCCCCACGCTACCTGGCGCTGCGCGCCGAACGTCCGAACCGGATCTTCTGCACGTGCTACCTGCTCTTTCTTGCCGCCGCGTCGGTGGTCCTGCTCTCGCGGCACCTCGGACTGCTGTGGGTGGCCGTCGAAGCGCTCACCCTCGTCACGGCACCCCTCGTCTACTTCAACCGCAACTCCCGCTCGATCGCGGCGACCTGGAACTACCTGATGATCAGTTCGGTTGGCATCGCCCTCGCCCTGCTCGGCTCTCTTTTCCTCGCCTATTCAGCGCACATCGGGGGCAGCGGCACATCTCTGCTCTTCGACGATCTGGCCCTGAATGCGGGAGGGTTCGCGAAGCCCTGGCTGCGCGCCGCCTTCGTCCTGCTGTTGCTGGGGTACGGGACGAAGATGGGACTCGCCCCACTCCACACCTGGAAGCCGGAAGCTTACGGCGAGGCTCCCGGGATCGTCGGCGCGATCCTGGCCGGGGGCGTCACCAGCTGCGCGTTCGCAGCGCTCCTGCGCGTCTACCGGGTCATCAACATCGCGGGAGAAGGGCCGTTCGCCAGAAAGCTTCTCGTGTTTATGGGGTTGCTCTCGATGGCCTGGGCCGCGGCGTTCATGGTGCGGCAGCGCGATTTCAAGAAACTCCTCGCCTACTCCAGCATCGAGCACATGGGGATCCTCGTGCTGGGCATCGGCATCGGAGGAGCAGGGGTCTGGGGGGCGATTCTGCACGCGATCAATAACGGGCTCACCAAGGGAGCGATGTTTCTGACGGCCGGCAACATCCACCGCGCGTACGGGGCGAAGACGACGGGCGAGGTGCGCGGAGCGCTGCGGCGCGTGCCGGTTTCAGCAGGTGTCTTCCTCGCAGCGTTTTTCGCGATCACCGGCTCGCCGCCATTCGGACCGTTCGTCAGCCAGTTCACGGTCCTCAACGCGGCCATCGGCGGCGGGCACGGGCGCGCGGCGGCGGTGTTTCTGATCCTGCTCGGCATCGTCTTTTTCGGCATGGGCGCCACAGTCCTGTCGATCCTGCAAGGGACGCCGTCGGTCGAGGCCGAGGCGACGAGTTTTCGTGATGAGGTCGCCAACGTCGCCCCCGCGATCGCAGCAATTCTGATCGTGCTGGTTCTGGGAATCTGGATTCCGGACCCCCTCGGTGACTTGATCGACCAGGCAGCCGCGGGCCTCGAGGTGCGTCCGTGACGGACATCTTCGTTACCGGGAAGAACGCGCGCCCGATCACACTGGCGGCCCTGCCGGAATGCGACGTCGACGCACTAAGAGAAGGAATCCTGCAGCGTGTCGAGAACGGGGGGAGGCTCGCGGCCCTGTTCGGAGACGCGTGCGAGGACGGCGCCATCATGATGTATGCGGTGATCGCTGACGATTCCGAGGGGCAGTTGGCAGTGGGCCGGGCCAAGCTCGAATCGGCTTCCTATGCTGCCCTGACGCCGGACTGCGCACAGGCCCACTGGTTCGAGAGGGAGATGGCCGAGCAGTTTGGCCTGAAGCCCGATGGTCATCCGTGGCTGAAGCCGATCAGGTTCCAGAGGCCGCTGAGCTCGGATCGCGAGCCTGCCGAGCTGCCACAGATCGGCGTGACGGATTTTTATAGGGTCCGCGGCGAGGAGGTCCACGAAGTGGCCGTGGGACCCGTTCACGCGGGCGTGATCGAACCAGGGCACTTCCGATTCCAGTGCCATGGCGAAAACGTCTTCCATCTGGAGATTTCGCTCGGCTACCAGCACCGCGGCATCGAACGGGCGTTCGTTGGAGGGCCGCACAAGCTGACTGTCCATCAGGTGGAAACGATCGCGGGGGACACGACTGCCGGCCATGCGATCGCGTACTGTCAGGCGGTCGAGGCGCTCTCGGCCGTATCGCCGCCGTCGCGCGCGTTGGCGCTGCGCGGGATCGCGCTGGAGCTCGAACGACTGGCGAACCACGTGGGGGATCTCGGCGCGCTGAGCGGTGATGTCGGCTATCTGCCGACGGCGTCGTACTGCGGGCGCATCCGTGGTGATTTCCTGAACATGACCGCGTCGCTGTGCGGGAGCCGCTTCGGGCGCGGTCTGATCCGGCCGGGGGGCGTCGCGTTCGATTGCAGCGAAAGCGATCGAGCGCAACTCGTGGAGAAGCTCGCGATCGCAGAGAAGGATGCGAAGAACGCCGTCGAGTTGCTCTGGGCCATGTCGAGTGTGGTGGCGCGGTTCGAGAATACGGGAACGGTGGGGCGGGCGATGTGTGAGGAAATCGGGCTGGTCGGCCCGGCGGCGCGCGCGTGCGGAATCGAACGAGACGTACGCCACGATCATCCGGCCGGCATCTATCAGTATGCGCAGGTCCCGGTGATGACGGGGCACCACGGCGATGTCAACTCGCGCGCGATCGTGCGTTGGCTCGAGATGCAGCAGTCGATCGAGTTCGTCCGGGACCGTTTGGCCAACTTGCCCGCATCGCCCCTCATGGCCTCTGCGGCACAGATCGCCGCCGACGCGATGACCGTCTCGATGGTCGAAGCGTGGCGAGGCGAGATCTGCCACGTCGCCATCACCGATGATCGCGGGCGCTTTCGGAGGTACAAGATCGTCGATCCGTCCTTCCACAACTGGTTCGGACTGGCCGTGGCGCTGCGAGGGCAGCAGATCTCCGACTTCCCGCTCTGCAACAAGAGCTTCAACCTCTCGTACTGCGGGCACGACCTATGATCAGGGCCCTTCTCGCGCGGATGCATCAGCGGCACCGGACGATCAAGTATCCGGACGGACCCGCCCCGGCGCTCCCCGCGCGCTTCCGGGGACTGCCGCGGATCGAGACCGGCCGGTGCGAGCAGGGGTGCCGCGATTGCGCCGAGGCGTGCCCGACGGATGCGATCCGGCTCGACGGCGGCGGCATCCGCCTCGATCTGGGCAAGTGTCTTTTCTGTTCCGAGTGTGAGCGGGCCTGTCCGCAGAAAGCGATTGAATACACACAGGACTACAGGCTTGCGGCGTCGAACCGCGAGGATCTGATCATCGGAGAGAAGGATCTACGGCACGCACAGTCCATGGGACGCGAGCTGCGACGGCTGCTAGGCCGTTCTTTGCGGCTCCGTGTCGTGAGTGCCGGCGGGTGCAACGGATGCGAGCTGGATGTGAACGTGCTGAGCACCGTCGTATGGGACATCGGCCGATTCGGCATCCAGTACGTCGCGTCACCGCGCCACGCCGACGGCCTCATCGTCACCGGCCCCGTGACCGAGAACATGCAGTTAGCGTTGAGGAAGACCTACGATGCCGTGCCCGCCCCAAAGATCGTCATCGCGGTCGGCGCATGCGCCATCAGCGGCGGGCCGTATCTGAATCAGCGAGAGCAGCACGGCGGCGCCGCCTCGACCGTCCCCGTAGACCTCTACATCCCCGGCTGCCCGCCACATCCGCTCACGATCCTCGACGGGCTCCTGCGACTCATCGGGCGGATCGGCGTGGCCCAAGTGCGGGAGTCACGGGGCTGATCGGGGTTTCGCGGACTGTCGTGCAGAGGTTCAAAGGACATCCTCGCCGCCCTGGTGAGGGGCCGAGGAGCGCTGGGAGTGTCCGATGGAGTCGTGCTCGAGGCGATTGCTGGCCCTCGCGCGACAGGAGCTCCAGGTAATCTCGCTTAGCGAGACTCGAAGAACCCATTGCCTACGGCGCGGTCGAGCACGTCATGATCCAATCCGGGGAATCGTCCGGCCAGTTCGCGAGCCACCTCAGCCGAACTCCGGCCGGTCTCACGCGCCTGATCGGCCAATTCATACGCCGATCTTCGAAGGGCTGCGACGATGTCAAGAATCCCGAGGAAGGTCGACCAATCCAAGCCGGGGAATCGCTTCGACATTTCTTCGTATACCGCAAGTCGCTGATCGGATGGCAGGGACCCCAGGGCGCCCCGTTGATCGAGGGCACGGTAGACCGCATTGACGGCGTTGTCGAGCGTCATTCGATCGGCGTCCATTTGCACTCGACGTCGGATACGACGATCAACCATCTGCCTGTGTCCTGAGGTCCGCACCACTCGATTTCATGCACAAGCCGCCCCTCGTCCGTCAGCCGAAACTCGGCATAGCGCCAATCTCGGTGCCCACCGGTCAAGCTGGCTGAGCAGAGCTTGTATTCAAAGACACGCGGATAGTGAAAGTCGATAGTTCCATCGTGGTAGGCACCAAGGAGCTTGATGGTGATAGCCACGAATCGATTCTCGTCCCGTTTTCCACATGATTGTTCATCGATCCGAATCCACTCCAGCCACGCGTCGTGCGGGCACTCGTGGCATTCGGCATTCAGGTAGCAATCTGATGCGACGAGGGACCACGCGGATGGCGGGAAGCGAGCTCGATTCGCCTCCAAATAGTCCGTGTACTCCTGAAATGACCCCGTCGGATCATCATCCCGTTGGGCAGCAAGCATGAACATTCGATTTGTGAGGTCTATCGCTGAAGTGACTCGCCTGACCGCCAGGTCATGACAACTTCAGGCCTTGGTAGATACATATGGAACCCATCACGAAAGCAAAGGCAGACCAAAGTTGGGCAGTCCGACGCCCGCGGGGCTTGCTCGTGCGTTCGCACAGCCACATCAGACCCTTCAATAGCCAGGAGGCATCTGACCGATAATAGCTGATCAGAAACATTGCGCTCCAAAAGTAGAAATAGACACCGGTAACAATGGCGACGCGCACATCGGTGACAGGTCCAGCCTTGAAACCAACCAGCCATCCAAGCAACCAGAACAGGAGGGTGACGGCCCCGAGCAATACATCCAACCGCCAGTCGGGTCGCCTGGCACCACCCGATATTTCCTGCATCTTCGTCCTCCCGCCTAACGCGGCGGAGCCGCAACCAAAAAGGTTGCGTCTCCACCGCGCGTGAGAGCGTCCGGCCCGCTTCGCGGGCCTGGAGCGTGGAGCGTGAGAGCGTTCTTCCGAGCCACCCTGATCGTCCGAGGCGAGCGCTCCGTTCCTGCATTCCTCTCCTCCTGCGTTCCTGAGAGGAGTTCGGAAGATCTTGCCCCCTCGAATTCTTGCCATTTCGTGTCAACACGCAACTTGTAAGACACTAACAGTCGGTCTCGCGAGCGCGCGGCGGCGCAGAGAGTATTGCGAGCGCCCGAGGACGCATCCTGCGAAGCGAGTCGTTCGTCGGCGCGGGGTCCATTGTACGCTCCTTCTGTGGTCGAGATGCCACGATTCGCGACCGGTATCCGAATTCAGCCAAAATCCTACGGTTCACGTCCTTGTCGAAGGAAACGAGTCAACGCATGCGGATTTGGACAGTGATCGTCGCCCACGCATCGACCGGCGCACCGTCTTTCGTTCCTGGCGTGAACCCCCATTTCAAAGCCGCCTCCTCAAAGCTCCTCACGAGTGGTTCGTCGACCGGACGGCAGTCCGCGCGTTGCACCTCCACTTTCTGCACAGTTCCCTCTGCGGAAACGAAGAGCCGCACCAGATGCAGACCCGACCAGTGGTGCCCGTCTTGGGCAAGAGGCGGACGTTCGAAATTCGCGCGCTTCAGGAGCTGGGGATCTATCCGCCCGGCACCTTCGGTGGGAGCGAGCAACTTGGTAGGCGAGAATGCATGGGAGAGGTCGACCCATTCATAGGCAACCCGGTTTTCTTTCTTTTCGCATGAATGCACCAAAACCAGCCGCCGCTCGGAATGTTTCTCGACGTTTCTGATCGGACCCAGCTCTTCGAATATCTTCTTCACGCGACCGTCCGCACAGCGCAAGGCGAAGACCCAGGACCATCCAGATTCTCCGCCGGCGTACGCATCCGCAAGAAAGATCACGCGAAGCCGAACCGATGGCTCCGGTTCAATCACGAAGTCCTGGAACACCCGTCCACAGGACCGCTCCGACGCCTGAATGAGCGACCCGATCTCGACCTTCGCAATATAGGTACAATTCTCAGCCCCGCCACCGGCGCGGCCATACAGTACGAGCATGATGAGGACGGCGAGAGACCGGCGTCCGTCTATCCGGCTCCTCATGGATGGATGGAGTGAATTCGGCCTCGCAAAGCCATAGTCGAGCGGCATCGCCAAGGCGCCGAGCGACTGGCTGCATGGTGCATCGCGTCACTGACTCTTTTCTTGCCCGGCAGAGTACTCCGCGATGACTTCTATTGATCCCACGATATTGTTGTTGAGCTCGGGGAGCTGATCTGCGGGTATCCAGTACTCGATGTGGCGAGCACCACCCACCGTCTGAGCTTCGAACCTGTTCAGGAAGGTGCGGCGCACGCTGAACTTTGTCACGTATCCCCGATGGTCCGAGGTCTGTTTGACATTCCAATCGCGGGCAATCTGCACAGCATAGTCTTCGGTCAGAACGGGATAGAATATCGGCTGGCCCGGTAAGCGCGGCGGGAATGCGGCATAGCCCGACGCACGAATGAGGTCGAGCTCTCTCGTGCCCATTGGCCTGTAGAGAACAGTGCATTCGGAGCTGCTCAAGACTCCCTCTGAGCGAAAGAACGCCTGTGGTGCGTCATCCAAAACCGGCCCGCTCCGCCGCCGGAAGCGCGGGGAACGGCTGGTCAGGCCGAGACTGTCGAGATACCATGCGAGATAATGGCTCGAAGCTCGGCGGCTCGGTCGCCGACCACGGCCTTTGGAATGAAATAGGCCGTCTGGGTGGAGAGGAAGAACAGGAAGTAGCGGGGCGTCTCGACGACTCTGTGGAGCGCGGACCACTTGAGGTGAACGTCGAAGGCCGGAGCCGCGATGGCCAAGCCGGCCTCGTCGACGGCGTAGCGATGAAGCCCCTCGATGGTGCGGTTCTTCCTTCGGCTGAGCCAGACGTTGAACGCGAGAACATTGGGCGTGAAGGCGAAGCACAGGAACAGGACGAGGATGTGGATTGGCGACACAGAGCCGGCCCGGCGATAGGCGAGCACGGTCGCGACGAGCCCAGCGAGCGGGAACGCGGGCATCAGGAGAAGTTGGAGGGGCGAGCGCAACATCACGGCGAATGATGCCTGGTATTGGTCGGCGAAGGACGGCCGGAATTCAAATATCATGAGCCGTAACCTTTGGCTCGGCGAAGTCGGCTTCGGCGGCGAGCGAAACTATTCCTTCCATGCGGTGGGACAGGGATTTCGCTCCAGGCCGAAACATGGAAGAAGCACAGCCAGAGTGCTCCCGCCAGCAGCGATACGAGGATGGATCATGACTTGCAGTTTAGATGTCTATCCTCTGTTTTGCAAGGCTGGCGCGATCCCCGAATCGGCGCGTACGGACTTCAATCCGCGGACGCTGGCATCAGGTGCTCGTTCTCGGTTTCGAACATTTGTGCGACCTCTCGGATTGGGCGGCGGATCGGGAACACCGATGGGCGAATGGCGAGAAATCGCGCGATCATCACCGCGTGCTGCCTGCGCCCCACACCTCTCTCCCGTGATAGAATATGGCGCAGTTCATGCGGAGGACGATTGGATGACGCGGGGCGAGGAGCTCCTCGGGAGCCTGCTCGAGGCGGCGCGGCGCGTCATTCCGCGAGCTCGACGGGGAGCAGTATTGCGGGCTGGTAGGGAAGCCGGGGGCACCCTGACGGTCGTCTCGCATTTCGGCTACGAGAATCGGGACGTCGTTCTGAGCACATTCCCGGTGAGTGGCGGAGACGTGATCCGTGCGATTCGGGAGCGCCGTGCGCAGGTGATTGCGGAGGCACCGGAGAGCGGCGAGAGCGCGGCGGCGATGATCATGCCGCTGGTGGACGGGGATGTTGTCGTGGGGGCACTGCTCCTGGTCTCGGTGGTTGACACGCCGCGGGTGGGTCAGGAAGCGTCCGAGGCACTCTCGGCTCTGGCGCGAGCCGCTGCGATCGCGGTCAATGAATGTGCGCGGTTGGAAGCTGAGGCGCGCCACACCGCTCGCCTGACGCTCGTCCGTGAGGTGGGGAAGCGATTGTCGTCGATCCTGAGCCTGGAAGAGGTCCTTCAGCAGATCGCCACCGCCCTGGTGGAGACATTCGGTTACTATCATGCCTCGATCTTTCTGGCGGATATTCCGGCGGGTGAGATCATATTGCGCGCGAAGGCGGGGCGTGCTGCCGAGCCGATCGGGCTGCGCCTGAAGATCGCGGAGCATGGAATTACGGCTGCAGCGGCGGCATCGGGTGAGACGCTGCTGGCCAACGACGTCTCTCGGGAACCTCGCTACAGACAGGTCGAGTCGTTGAATGAGACCGCGTCGGAGCTGGCCGTTCCGATCAAGGCACGCGGCCGCGTCGTCGGCGTCATCGACGTGCAAAGTGTCCAGCGCGACGCGTTCGAGGAGGAGGATGTTACGACGATCGAGGATCTGGCCGACCAGACCGCCTCCACGATCGAGAACGCGGGATTGTACGAAGAGGCGCAGCAGCAGACGAAAGATCTGATTTCGCTCTACGAAGCGGGACAACTCTTTTCGTCGACCCTCGACCACGAGGAGGTTTTGCAGGAGATCACGAGGAGGTGTGTGGAGGCGCTGGATGTCGACACCGTCCTCCTGCGGCTGGTCGAGGCGGACTGCTTGCAAGTGCGGGGGAGTTGCTATCGCGATTCAGGCGAGAAGGAAGAGGTGGAACGGCTGCTCCGCGAGACGCCGATCCGTGTCGGGGAGGGTATTGCGGGGAAGGTCGCACAGACGGGGGAGGCGGCCGTATCCGGGAGCACGCCCGGGGCATCGGCCACTCTGCCGGCCTTTGTGGACTACCTGGAGAAACGGAGGTGGCTGGTGGTCCCCTTGAAGGTGAGGGAGCGGATCATCGGCGTGCTGACCTTTATTGCGCGGAACGCCCCGCTGTCCTTCTCCCAGCGGCAGCTCACTCTTGCTCGAGGCATCGCCAATCAAGCGGCAATCGCGATCGAGAACGCGCGACTCTTCCAGGAGGCACGGAGTACGAACGCGGCGCTGCGGGAGTCGGAGGAGCGATTTCGCACACTGTTCCACGGGGTGCCAGTTGGCCTGTATCGCAGCACGCCGGACGGGGACGTCCTGGAGGCCAATCTGGCGCTCGTGCAGATGCTCGGCTATCCTGACGTCCAGACGCTGCAGGCGGCGAAGGCGGGTTCGTTCTACACGACGCACCAGGATCGCGACGCGTGGCGGGCCGTTGTGGATACGTCGACTGCCCCGTCCAGGACAGTCGTCAGGTTGCGACGGCGGGACGGGACCGCGATCTGGGCTCACGACGACGCGCGAGCGGTGTGTGATGAGAATGGGCGAGTGCTGTACTACGAAGGGAGCCTGCAGGATATCACCGAGCAGAAGGCTCTCGAAGAGCAGCTCCGCCATTCGCAGAAGATGGAAGCGGTCGGGCGCCTCGCCGGCGGCGTTGCGCATGACTTCAATAACATCCTCACGACGATCCGTGGATATGTCGAGCTGACTCTCAGAGGTCTCAAGCCCGAGGATCCGCTCGGTGCCAGGCTGAAGGTGATCGAGCGGGAGGCCGGACGGGCATCGACGCTCACCCGCCAGCTCCTCACCTTCGGCCGGCGGCAACCCCTCGAGCTGACGGTGATCGACCTCAACGAGACGGTCCTCAACCTCAGCAAGCTCCTGGAGAAGACGCTCGGTGAGGCGATCAGGCTCCGGACTCTGGCGCCGGGCGCATTCTCGATGTATATCATGGCAGACGGGTCGGCGATCCAGCAGATGATTCTCAATCTCTGCCTCAACGCTCGTGATGCCATGCCGGCAGGCGGAGAGCTCACGCTGAGCACCCGCGCTGTCATCTTCGATCCGGCGTTCGTGGCCCTTCATCCGTGGGCGGAATGCGGCCACTATGTCGTCCTCTCCGTCGCAGACACGGGCGTCGGGATGGACAAGCAGACCCAGGAACGAGCGTTTGAGCCATTCTTTACGACGAAAGAGAGGGGGACGGGACTGGGGCTTTCCATGGTCTACGCTCTCGTCCGGCAGCACCGGGGGTTCATCCATCTTGCCAGTGAACCGGGATCGGGGACGACCTTCGAGATCTATCTGCCGCGCATCCTAGAGAAACCGGCGCCCCAGGAAACACAGACGTCTCGCGGTCCGCTTGCCCGCAGGTCGGAGGCGATTCTCGTCGCGGAGGACGAAGAGGCGGTCAGGGAGCTGCTCCAGTCCATTCTCGAAGAGCGTGGATACACGGTGCTCGTGGCCAGCAACGGGAAGGACGCCCTCCGCGTGTTTGACTCGGCAAACGTCGCGGTGCAGCTGGCCCTCCTGGATATGGTCATGCCGGAAATGGGCGGGATTGAGGTGTGCAAAGAGCTCCAGCGGCGGCAGCCTGGCCTGAAGTACCTTTTCATGTCGGGATACAGCCTGGATGGCGCCAGGGGCCAGTTCCTGCGTGACTCCCGGGCGGAGTTCATCAAGAAGCCCTTCAGCTCGGCAGAAATATCCCTTAAGGTTCGCCAGGTTCTCGATAGCTAACGGGGTTCATTGCGCGGCTCCGCACTGACGAAGGATTCCTGGCGCCCGCACCCACCCTGGACGCAGACGGCGAGATTCACGCTATCGAAAGCAACTCTTCGCGCCAATACATCTGCGCCTGCGTCAACGGCTTCGTGGCGAGTACCCCTGGCCGCATGGCGGCAGGAGTGAGCCGCCCAGCGACCTACTCGCAGGACCGCTCGATGATGATCACCTCTCTGTGGCGCCGGCGACCCGTCGAATCGCCGAGCTCGTCGGGACTCTCTTCGGCTCCGGAGGCATTGGCGCTGGCAGTCCATGTGCCTGACTGGGTCAGCGAGGGACAAAACGGACCGAGATAGAGGTTGGTGAATCTGTATGTGCCTGTCGCTGCCGTCGTCGATGTGAACTCGCCGGTGAAGCCGAAGTTCCCTCCCGAGTAGCTGAACTTGTTTCCGGAGATCGAACCGGTTCCTGTCACCGATATCGTCGTGGTACCGGTGCAGCCGCCGACCTTGAAATCGGTCTTGAGGGTGAAGTTGTTCCACTTGGTACTGTTGGATGTGACATTGAACGACATCGGCTGGTTGCGGCT
Source organism: Acidobacteriota bacterium (assembly GCA_016191015.1). Lineage (GTDB taxonomy): Bacteria > Acidobacteriota > CAIWXX01 > CAIWXX01 > CAIWXX01 > JACPPM01. The sequence goes on from JACPPM010000016.1 coordinate 14,930, forward strand.
GGTCGTCCCTTTCCATTTCCCGCCTTTCGGCTTGTTGTCGCAGAAGATCTTGATCAGGCTGGCGGCGCTACTCTTGAGCGTGAGAACACCACCGATGGGCTTCGCGATGACACGCTGTCCGGGATTGAGTATGACCGTCTGATTCACAACCGGACCATCATCTTCGACGGCCCACTCGCCTGCCTCGTCGATGCACTCGACCTTGATGACAGTAGCGGAATTCGTGAGCACTGACAGCACGCCACTCCCGGGCTTCACGGTGAGCCAGTCCCCAGGATTGAGACTCACGGTGGTGGCAGCGCTGAGAGTGAATGATGAAGCCACGGTCAGGACCAGTGGCAGAAGTAGTCGTCGGATCATTGGTCACCTCCTCCGTCTAATATAAGACCGCCGACGCCGAGATGCACGGCAATGCATGAGCACCCAGATCCGGCGAAAAGGGGGCATCTGCTTCGTCGTCTTCGTCGCGGCGGTGCTCACATGCAAGGGCGAGATACTGGTAGAGACTCCACAGCGATCGGTGCAGCCCTGGTTTCACAGCTGGACATTGTTCCTCTCGGCAGTCTCTACCAGTCTCTACGAATCTCCACCAGTCTCTACGAGATTGGGGCACCTACCCCCCAACGCGGCGGAGCCGCAACCAAAAAGGTTGCGTCTCCGCCGCGCGTGAGAGCGTTCTTCCGAGCCACCTCGATCGGCGGAGACGACCGCTCCGTTCCTGCATTCCTCCCCTCCTGCTTTCCTGAGAGGAGTTCGGAAGATCTAGCCGCCTCAAATTTCTTGCCTTTTTGCGTCAACACTCAACTTCCTAGACACTACTCGCCGGCCTGGGCTTTCAAGGAGTTATGGCCTTGTCGCCGGGCTATGGGTGAAGGTGAGATCCTGGCGTTCGGGAACTTGGAGGGGGCACGATCGGAGTGGGCTCGGCGCACCGCATTCCCGGCGCCCGCGACTCGGCCTCACACCTTCGACGGATCGATCGGACTGACAACGCGCAGATCAGTCATCAGGTTGCCGGCCTCGCCTCCGCCACCCGGCCTGCGCATGTGAGGCCCACCGACGTCGTTCTCAAGGTCATCGGCTGAGGACTTTCCGGAGGTGTTTCCGACAACCGGCGTCTCTTCGTCATCCGCGCCCGTCTTCTTCGCGAACGCTGGGCCGACGAGGTCTGCCTGCTGCTGCGTGATCCCTCGAGGCCGGCCCGGGATGTGCCCGCGCGCACCGATGTCGTCTCCGCCGCCGTGTCCGGACATCGGATCATCAGAGGGCAGCTCCTCCCCGCCCGATTCCGATTTCGGTTGGTCATCCCAGGAGGAAATGAGCTTGTCGACAACGGCCATCGTGCTCTTGGTCGTCGAATGTTCTCCCCCGCCGCTCCCGGCGGACTTGATCTCCTTGTCCTTCTCCCTGTCGGTCTTCGGAGGCTGGCTCGTCGGGTGCGAAGGGGTATCGGGTGGATTCGGGGGGCCACCGGGAGTCGCCGGCGCGCCGCCGGGACTCGTTCCCGGTTGGCGATCATGTCCTGGATGGGACCCGCCGATGTAGCCGCTTCCACCCTGGAAAATCGGACTGCCGCCACCTCCACCCGCACCTGGCGAGGTCCCCGTCCCCCCGCCGCCACCTGATCCTCCTGCGCCACCCAAACCAGTCAGAGTTCCACCTTGACCGGGCTGTGGTCCGATGTGCGGACCTCCTCCACCGGCCGGATGGGTCATGGACTCGGGATCCCTGTGGTCGAATTGCTGGGTGGGAGTGTACGTATCGGATTCGGGGGGCGACAGGCGGAACTCACCCGTCTCCCCGTTGACGACCGCTCTCTGTCCCGGTTGAAGCCCGAGTACGGTCTCAAGGCCCCGGATCTGAAAACGGCGAAACTCCTGCTCGTCGCGGTTCGCCGGCGTGATGATGGTATTCTCAAAACTTTTCCTGTAGTCCTCGAGAACTTTGTATCGATCGACCCATTGCTGATCAATGCCGCCCTTCGGCCTGCCACCGGCGTGGCCATCGTGGTGGACCGTCATTGCAGGGAGATCTCCCTTCGCACCCGGCAGGGCCGAGGCCGGTGTCCTGACGAGCTGCTGGAATGCACTGTCCCCCGGCAATCGTTCGAACTTGTCGCGGAACGCCTCCCGCCTTGTTCTCTGAATGATGCCTTTCTGGTTTTCGCCCACTCGTTTGGTATCACCCGTTTTCGGTGCGCTCGTATCCGTCGCCGGAAATTGCTTCCCATGGGTCCCGACTTTCATGCTCGACCTCCCCCGTGATCTACTGGGCAAGACCCGCGACACGCGCAAAACTACTAGTGACGGATGTCACCAGGGTTGCCGGCGCACCGCTGTTCGAGCGCTTTCACGGGTCGGCGGCGGATCGCGGCTTCAGGATGACGTAAGGTCCGAAGCGGGCCACGGTCTCGCATGTGCCATCCTCAAGCACGTCTCGTGCGAGCTCGCCGGACTGCAGAGTCAGGACATCTCCGATCTCGCGCGCCGCCCATTTCTTCTTGAGCTCATCCCGAGCCTCGCGCGTAAAGAGGCGATCATAGGGGTTCGCTCCTTCCTTGATTTTTTGCGTCCTGAGCGGAATACACTTGATTCCGAAAGCAGCTTGTGCGTAGCCGCCGACCGCGACCGGACACCCTGTGATGATCACGCGTTCCCGGACACGCAGCGTTCCGAGCAGAGTGGCACCGTAAGCCGCGAATTCGTCGTAGAGATCATGACCGTTGCTACGGAATTTCCAGGGTACGACAATGGCCCGCTTCTGGAAGATGGCCGCGTTGATCGTCCAGTGGAGCAGTGAGAACGCGGGCAGCAGGAGGAGCGCGCGCAGGGCGGGTCTCTTCCAGCTTCGCCCCGTCGCATCGAGGAGAGATTCGCATCCCCGGGCAGCGGCCAGGAGGATCAACGGGGTCGCGACCGCCCGCCATGGTGCGAGGAACCCGTAGTAGCCCGTCAGAGCACGATACTGATAAGAGACGACCGATAGGAGCGTCGTCACCCCTATGCAGACGGCAACGCAAGCGGGGAACAGCGCCGATCGGCCAGACTCCTCATCCGCGAAATCCCGCCCGGTGGTCCGGCGTCTTCTAACAACGGTGCCGGCGACGACGACCAGTATGAAAAACGAGTATTCGGACAGGATGGTCTGAGGCCGGAATCGGAACTGCTCGGGCAGGATCGCCGGCCCGGTTCGGTATGTGCTCGCAGCATCCAGGAGGGACATTCCATAGTAGATCCGGTAGGCGCGGAACGCCCCTATCGTCGCGAAGGAGAGAATCGCCGCGACCAGAACGGACAGCAGGATCAAGTGGATCGGGCGAGACCTGAGTCGTAGTGCGGTTTGAATCACGAACGCCGTGCCGACGATGAACGCAGGGACCACGTAGTAGGGATATACGAGTATAGCGACGAGGATCAAGGCGCCTCCGCAAAGCCCCCGCTTCATTGAGCTGCGTTGGCTGTAGAGCGCCCCGAGTCCGAGCCAGAAAAAACAGAAGCCGACCTCCTTCGGATAGAAAGGGACGTCAGAGAGGTAGGAGCTGAGCGGGCTGTTGATCCCGCGGTATTCTCCGAAATGTCGAGGCTCGTAGTAGTCGGTGGTCATGAGGAGCTCTGGCCGGGTGTCGGCCGGAGCGCTTACTACGGTTGTAGCAAACCAATGATAACCGGCGAGCCCGCCCCAGAGACCGGCGATGAGGATGCCGATGCACGAGGTCCTCCATCGTCCCGTGGCGAGGAGAATAAAAACCCCTGCGCACGCCGGGATGACGAAGGCACCGACAATGCCTGAGATCTTGTAGAGGTACATCGGGTGGAGGCTCGTCACCCTCGAAAGGATCGCCAGGAGGACGAAGTAGGCGGACCCGTAGCCCGAGGCGGCGGGGCCGGAAGGCGAGGCGAGAAACGCGTCGGTGCTGATCAGGCGGCTCGTCTGGTAGAGGTAATGGAGAGTGTCGTCGGTGTCGGCGGGATACCAGGTGAGGCCGGCGAGCGCATGTGGCAGACCGGCGATCAGCACTGCCAGCGCAAAGGCAATCCACGGAATCCGCGTTAGTATTCGCGACAAGTCTCAGATCCCCCTGACGCAGTCACAGAGTTAACCGGTGGGAAGCGGCCAGATCATAGCAAAGATCGGAGGCCAGGACCGCCGAAAAGTCGCAGAGCAGATCTCGGCGAGTCCTCTCCGGAGGAAACCGCAGATTTCCGCGCAGATTACGCAGACTCTTCCAGCATTCGACCGACGAACAACTTGCTCCTCACTCTCGGGTCGGCGCGAAGCAATCGGCGACATCTGCGATTCAATCTGTGAAATCTGCGGTTTCCGGGACTTTGCCGTAGCCTTGGGATCGGCGGTTGCGGACATGGACAATCGGGGCGGCGAGGCATATGCTCAATGACATCGTGATCGAGTCGTTCATCCCGCCCCTCGTTGCGGGGATCATGCTTGCCGCTGCGACGGGGCTCCGCGCGTTCCTGCCGCTGTGCATGCTCTCATGGGCAGCCTATCTGGACTGGATCCAGCTCGGTGGCTCGTTCGCGTGGCTCGACTCTCTCCCGGCGGTCGTTGCATTCACTGCGGCGGTGCTGTTCGAGCTCGCGGGAGACAAGATCCCGGCTGTCGATCACCTGCTCGACTTCCTCGGCACCTTCGTCAAGCCACTGGCCGCGCTGGTCATCACGGCGGCATCGGTCTCCGACATCGCGCCGCTGTACGTGCTCATTGCCGCCATGATCGGCGGGGCGTCGATCGCCACCAGCGTTCATCTGGTGAAGGCGAAGGGAAGGCTGCTGGCCAATGCGGCCTCCTTCGGCCTCGCGGCCCCCGTCGTGTCGGTTCTCGAAGACTGCCTCTCCTTCACGATGGTGCTGGCAGCCATCTTCGTTCCGGTCGCGGCCATTCTTATTCTCGCTGGGCTGGGGTTCCTGTTGGTGCCGGTCATTCGAAGCAGGCGCAGGCAGAGCGCGCCGACCCGTGGCCCGGCGGGCAAAGGCTAGAGGCCGCCGAGGGGATCGCCGACTTCGTTATAGCGGATCTTCGCAATCGCGACACCGAATGCGAACGCAGCCAGATAGCGGAGGTCCCGCAGCATGTTGACGGCGAATCTGACAGGATTGATCCGGAACAGCCGACCCTTGCGGATGTTGGCGATGGTCTGATCCCAGTACTGCTGCAGTGGCTGGCGGCTCGTCGGGCGCCTCAGCGCAAGGAAATTCAGGCGTGCAAGCGAGCGTCTGAGCCGCCCTCCCTGACGCTGCAGCCCGGAGATCCCGGCTGCGGCGCGGCCCCAGGCACCTTCGCGAGAATCGATCTGTTGCTGGACAGCCCGGATCTGTTCGGCAACCTGCTGGAGTAGCCCCTTCGGATCGAACTCGCGGAGCCACGCGGTGAGCTGATCCAGGTGCTGACGGAATTCGAGCGTGTCGCGCCCGCGGAACTGGTGGAGCATGTCGATCAGTCGTTGGGTCATCTCACGGCGATCCAACCCCTTGATGCCGACCAGCACGTTGACGATTCTGAGCTGCAGCTCCTTGACATACTCGAGTCTCTCCCGGCTTCTCGTGTGCGTCTGTAGCCAGACTTCCTCCATCTCCATGAGCATGCGCCACGTGGCGATGAGCTTCCTCGACATCTCGGGGATCCTGCGGCGCAGGTGGGCGAGTCGTCCTTCGATCGGGATGCCGGGCCGGCGGGATGTCCGATCCTTGATGCGGACGAACCCTGCGATCATCGGGTGCTGTCCGTCGATGATCGAATGGCGAAACCACAGGTAGTTTTTGAAGATGTCCCAGTAGGTGCCCTCGTTGCTTCGCGCCAGCACCGCCTTCATGTTCTCAGTGCTGTAAAAAGAGTCCCATGCTTCGCGATAGGCCCGGTTCAGCTCGCCCGGCTCGAAGTTCGGGTGCCTGATTGTCTCTCGAAAGGAGTCGTAGTTGTTGTAATCCGGGTCCATGGCGACACCCTCACGCGACATCCGGAGGTGGTCCATCGAGCCCGGGAGCGGCGTGAGGACGAAGAAGGATATGAGGTCGAGTTTGACCTCTTCCTTGAGCCGCTTGATGTCCTCTCGCACCGACTCGGGCGTGTCGTGAGGGAATCCGAGGATGTATCCGGAATGCGTGATGATACCGGCGTTGTGCCAGGCAGCAATGAGGTTTTTGAAATCATCCACATCATTCTGTGTCTTTCCGGCGTCGGCGAGGTTCTTCGGATTGATGCTCTCCATGCCGATGAACACGTTCGAACAGCCGGCGGCCTTCGCCTTCTCCACAAAGCCGGGAATCTTGTACGAAAGCACGTCGACCTGCATCATGAACTGCACATCCATATGCTCGTCCCGGCGCAACTTGATGAGCCTGTCCATGATCGCTTCCCAGTTCTTATTCCGCGCAAAATTGTCGTCGGTGAAAAAGTAGAAGCGGACTCCGAGCTTGTGGTAATCCTCGCGGATGCGCGCTTCGATCAGATCCGCGCTCCGATGCCGCATCTTCCTCCCCTGCACGTTGATGATCGTACAGAAGGAGCAGTCGAAGGGACATCCACGTCCGGCATCGATCGTACCGAACCCCGAGTAGACGAACCGCCGCATGTATGTCCGGTTGACTCGCGGAATCGGCTTGAGGTACAGATCCGGCTTGGAATCGATCAGGTCATAGATCGGCTGAAGCTGGCCGCGCACCGCGTCTCCCAGGATCGCCTCCCAGGCCTCCTCGACCTCCCCCTTCACGATCGTCACGCCGCGATCGAGGAGCTCCTGGATGTCCGCCGGGACGGCGCCCACCATCGACAGCAGGCCGCTCACGTGAAAGCCCCCGATCATCACCGGAAGGCCGGCTTCACGGAACTGCAGCGCCAGATCTCGCGCCCGCACGAACTGATTCGTCTGCACACCAGTCAGAGCGATCACGGTGCGGGTTCGTGACTGCCGGCGAGCCCGCCGGATAATCCTGTCGACTCGCACCTTCTGGACCGCCTCATCAATGATGATCGGATCCAGCTTCAGATTGCCGCCAAAAGCCTGCCGATTCGCCAGGTCCTCCGTCAGGCTGTACAAACACGACAGGGTGTTGCTTGGCAACACCCCGCGCAAATACCGAATGACGTATCCGTCGTTGTCGTACTTCGACGGTTTGATGAAGTAGATCCGGAGCCGCCTGATTGGGCGGTTCGGCACACCTACAGCCCCAGGCGCCTGCCGCAACGAATCCACTGGATCAGGAGAAACTGCCATCCACTACCCAACTGTATGAAACGTAGCATGTGGGGCCACGGGGGTCAAGGTTGACACCATGACGCGGCCCTTCTACAATCCTCCTTTTTCGGCGGGCCGTTAGCTCAGCTGGTTAGAGCACCTGCCTTTTAAGCAGGGGGTCGCTGGTTCGAATCCAGCACGGCTCAGGACCTGGTTTTACAGCGTCCCCATCGTCTAGAGGCCCAGGACATCGCCCTTTCACGGCGGTAACGGGGGTTCGAATCCCCCTGGGGACGCCATTGAACGAGATATTGTCAATGGGGCCGGTCTTCATGCGGAATGGCGAGGACCGGTCGCGCGGCGAGATCCCGCGGAATTCCTCAGAAGTGAGAAATGCAAAATGCAACGCAACTACTCAGGCAGGCTAACCACAGAAGGCACAGAACACGCAAAAGGCACAGAAGGAATGGGTGAAAAAGAGGTATCGAACATTTGTGACTTCTGCGCATTCTGTGCATTTTGTGGTGGGCTCCACCTGACCTGAGCAGGTACAATTCAGAATGCAGAATGAAGCTGTGCGACGAAAGTTTTGCAATTTGCAATTTACATTTTGCATTTCTTCAGGGGGGGCGGGTGGCACAATCGCTCTGTTTGGTCGGAGCTGGTCGGCGTTGGGAGGAAGAGTCGCGCCAGCCGACAGTGGTGTCATGTTGATGCGTCGGACTCTGTCGGACGAGCACGGGGTCTCTGCCTAGCCACGAGCGGAACCTGAGATGCGTCGATTTTGGTCGGGTGAGGGAGGAGCGCGCGAGGTGCTCGTCATCTCCTACCCTCTCATCCTCAGCCACATGTCGTTTACGATCCAGACGTTTGTCGACCGGATCTTCCTCACCTGGTACTCGTCCGAAGCCATCGCGGGCTCGATGACAGCGCTTTTCGTCGCGTGGGTCGTGATGGGGCTCTTCCTGGGCACCGGCGAATACGTCGTCACCTTCGTCGCCCAGTACACCGGGGCGGGGCGCCCTGAGCGGATCGGGCCGGCGGTGTGGCAGGGGATCTACTTCGCGATCCTGGCGGGCCTCAGCCTGGCCGCCCTGGGCCCCCTGGTCGGACCGGTGTTCTCGCTCGCGGGTCACGCTCCGGCAGTGCGTGCCTGCGAAGTCACCTATGCGAGCATCATTATCTACGGGGCCTGCCCGACTGTGATGATGGCAACGCTCTCAACCTTCTTCTCGGGCCGAGGAGAAACGCTGACCGTCCTCGCCGTCAACCTGCTCGTGACGGCCGTCAACGTCGTCCTCGACTACCTCTGGATCTTCGGCCATGCAGGCTTTCCGCGCGCCGGTGTCGCGGGCGCCGCGCTGGCCACCGTTGCATCACAGGCCGTCGGAGCGGGGGTGTTTTTCGGCATCATGATGAGGTCCACATACCGGACCCGATTCGCGACGCTCGCCGGACGCGCACTCGACTGGTCCCTGTTCCGCCGTCTGTTGCGCTACGGCCTGCCGAACGGCCTTCAGTACACCGGTGAGATTTTCGCCTTCGCTATCTTCATGGTCCTGGTCGGAAGGATCGGGACCGATGAGCTCGCCGCCTCCAGCCTCGCTTTCAACCTGAACATGCTCGTCTTCATGCCGATGATCGGCATGGGCGTTGGAGTCTCTTCGCTTGTCGGCCGGTACCTCGGCGCGAACCGGCCGGAGATCGCGGAAAGATCCACCTGGTCGGCGTTTCGGATGAGCATGCTCTATATGACGCTCTGCGGAGCAGCCTACGTCTTCGCGCCCCGCCTCCTGCTCAGCCCCTACGCCGCCGGCGCCGATGCCGCGTCGTTCGCGCGACTCGAGCCGATCGCGATCGTCCTGCTCAAATTCGTCGCCCTCTATTCGATCTTCGACATGATGAACCTCATCTTCGCCTCAGGTCTGAAGGGCGCGGGGGATACGGTCTACCCGCTGGGGCTCAGCGTCTTCCTGTCGTGGGTAGCCATGCTGATCCCCGCGTATATCGCCTGCGTCCGGATGGGGGGCGGGGTGCTCATCGCCTGGACCGCAGCCAGCGCCTACATCATCCTCCTCGGGCTCCTCATCGTCCATCGGTTCCGCAAGGGCCGCTGGAAATCGCTCCGCGTGATCGAGCCCCACGGCGGCGAGATCGGCGAGGCGGCCGCCAGCTGACAGTCATTCTGTATGGCCGGGCCGAGACGCGGCTTGCATCTTGACAAGCATGGAGGCCTGGTACTATACATATTGTATGGTATTGGATGAGATCGATCTTCTGATCGTCAAGTCGCTGCTGGAGGATGCGCGGATGTCGCACGTCGATCTGGCGCGACGGGTTTCCCTCTCGCGCCCAGCACTCCTTGCACGGGTCCGGAAACTCGAACGCGCACACATCTTCCGCGGGTTCTACGCCGACGTCGGCCGCAAGGTGCTCGGCTTTCCGATCACCGCCTTCATCAATCTCCGTTACGCACAGCAACTCTCGTCGCGCGAGAACGCTCGGATCCGCTCCCTGGCCGGCGACGAGCAGGTGCTCGAGCTGCATCATGTGGCGGGTGAGGATTGCTTCATTCTGAAGGTGTGTGCCGCGAGCGTCGAGGATCTCTCGGGGTTGCTCGAGCGGGTCAAGGACACGCGGGAGCCGGTCACGTCGAAGACGACTCTGGTGCTTTCGACTGTATTCGAGAAGCCCTATCCACGGTCGGACATCGGATCGGCCGGGGCTGCGCGCTCGACGAACGCCAGAGGGCATGGGGCGAGGAGCGCGCGATGACATCCGGGGGCTCGACTCGCAAGTCGACGGTTCTCGTGACGATCCTGGCTTTTCTGGCCGTGTATCTCGTCTGGGGATCCACGTACCTCGTGATCAGGATCGGAGTGCGGGACTTTTCGCCTTCCGGCCTGTTGGGCCTCCGCTTCCTCATCGCAGGGGTCGTCAACATGGGGATCTGGGGTCTGTTTCACCGGCGGCAGCGAGCCACGCTGGGGGAGATGAAGACGGCCGCGGTGGCCGGCGTCATCATGCTCGTCGGTGGAACCGGACTGCTGGCGTACGCGGAGAAGACGGTGAACTCGAGCACGGCGGCGTTGATCGTTGCGGCCGCGCCATTCTGGTTCGCGCTGGGCGACTACATTTTGGGAGGGAAGGCGCTGAGGCCTCGCCAGATCGCCGGCATCGCGATTGGATTTGCGGGAGTGTGGATTCTCGTCTGGCCATCGTTCGGCAGTCAGCGTGGCGAAAGCACCGTGTGGACGCTCCTGCTCATGCTCGCGACCGTAGCGTGGGTATCGGCCGGGCTCTATTCGAAGCGCAGACCGATGCCGAAATCGATATTTCTCGGCGCGGGTGTGGAAATGATCGCTGCCGGTGCGTTTCTGATGGGTCTTGGCGCCATACTCGGCGAATACACTCCCGCGTCGTTCCTGCAGGCCCCGTCTCACACATGGGCCGCGGTGCTATACCTCGCGCTCTTCGGCTCGTGCGTGGCTTTCACGGCCTACGCCTGGCTGCTCGAACACCAGCCGACACACCGTGTCGCCAGCTACGCCTACGTCAACCCCGTCGTTGCGGTGCTCCTCGGGGCTCTCTTCGACGGCGACCCTTTCTCGATCTCGATCGTGCTCGCCCTCGCCCTGATCACCCTCGGCGTCACGCTCACCATGTCGAGAAGGTAATGGGTCGGGGTCGGGTACGGGAACGGGAACGAGTGGGGGAATGAGCAAGGCTAAGGCAAAGTCCCGGAAATCGCAGATTTCACAGATTGACTCGCAGATGTCGCCGATTGCTTCGCGCCGACCCGAGAGTGAGGAGCGAGTTGCTCGTCGGTTGAATGCTGGAAGTATCTGCGTAATCTGCGCGGAAATCTGCGTCATCTGCGGTTTCCTCCGATCGACTTCACCCGGACTTCGCGGTGCGACTTTGACGTTCCCCTGGGGAATGAGGAGGGGAGCTTGACAGACTGGTTTACGTTGGCCGAAGATCGGCGGATGACATATCGAAAAGCAGGTGAAACATGTTGAAGCTATCCCGACGCGCACAGAGGATCCCGGCCTCACCGATTCGCAAGCTGCACCCGCTGGCTGAGGCGGCGAGGGGTCGCGGAGTCGACGTCATCAATCTCAACATCGGCCAGCCTGACCTGCCAACGCCGCCTGAGTTCTTCGACGCGGCCGCGCGCTTCGGCTCTCCGGTTCTCGCCTACAGCCCCAGCCAGGGCATCCCGGCATTCATCGACGGTCTCATTTACTACTACGCTCAGAACGGAATGACGGTACGCCCCGAAGAGGTGATGGTGACGATCGGAGGCAGCGAGGCGATCACGATGGCGCTTCTCTGTTGCGCCAACCCCGGCGACCATGTCCTCACTTTCGAACCCTTCTACACGAACTACTACTCGTTGGCGATGATGGCCGGCATCCAGGTCGACGTCTGCCCAACCCGCATCGAGAACGGATTCAGGCTCCCATCCCAGCGGACAATCAGCAAAGCGATCACGCCGAAGACGCGCGCGATCATCGCGTGCAATCCGAGCAATCCGACGGGAGCCGTGCTGACCCCCGATGAGATCGAAGGCCTGCGGCGTATCGCGCGCAGCAAGGGGCTGTTCATCATTGCCGATGAAGTGTACCGCGAGTTCTGTTACGACAGCCCGTTCAATTCCTTCTGGCATTGCGAGGGGCTCGAGGATCATCTGATCATTGCCGATTCCCTTTCAAAGCGCTTCTCCGCGTGCGGCGCGCGCCTCGGCTCTCTTCTGACGAGAAACAAGGGGCTGCAGCAGGCATTTCTCAGGTTCGGGCAGGCTCGCCTCTCCGCGGGCACTTTCGATCAGCACGCCGCCCTGCCACTGCTTCGTCTCGGCAGGGACTACTATGACCGCGTCGTCGGCGAATATCGCAAACGCCGCGACACGCTCGTCGAAGCTCTGCAGATGATCCCGGGCGTCCGTTGTCAGAAGCCGGAAGGCGCCTTCTACCTCCTGGTCGATCTGCCGGTCGACGACAGCGACAAGTTCTGCGCGTGGATGCTTTCGGACTTCAGTCATGAAGGCGCGACCGTCATGCTCGCCCCGGCCAACGGCTTCTACGCCACCCCCGGCAAGGGCCTGACCGAGGTGAGGATCGCCTATATCGTCAACACCGACAGACTCCGGCAGGGGGTCAGAGCCCTGCAGGTGGCGCTCGCACAGTATCCGGGCAGACGTGGTGGGGCCTGACGCGGCCGAGACCACCGCTCCGCTCTTGCATTCCTCCCCTCCTGCTTTCCTGAGAGGAGCTCGGTAGATCTAGCCGCGTCGAATTCCGTGCCATTTCGTGTCAACGCTCAACTTCCTAGACACTAGGCTCGTCGCAGGACAGCGCCTGCGACGAGAGGCCGCGTTGCGGCAGCCCGAAGGCCCGTGATTAGTGATCCGGATACGGGATGAGGGGCAGGCGGCAGTCCACGCAGGTACTGACGCTCTCACTGAACTCGACGCCGCACTCCGGGCAGTAGCCCATGGCTGCGGCATCATCTCGTCTCCTGGCCGCGGCCAATGCCGCCACATCGTGTCCCTCCCGGGCCACCACATCCCGCAGGGTCTCCGCGCATAGACTCCAGAATTCGGATCGCGTGGCATCGCGGCTCTGGGAACGTGCGGCTGCGATCAGATTGTTCTCACGCCTCGCGTAGCTCACGAATTCCTCACGGTCGAGAAGCACGGCGCCGATCGCCCACGGATCGAAGCGTGCATAGAGGTCGCGGGTGAGGATGGCCGTCGCGTGGACTGCTGCCCACGGGAAGAAGCTCATCGGCAGGATGACCACAAGGATGGATCGCGGGCTGAGCTGGACCGCCCTCAACGCCATCACGCTCAGGGTGATGATCGAGGCATGGATTGCGAGCAAAGCGACGAGCAGCCACAGCAGGGGACGTGACATGCCTTGACCGGCGGTAAGAGTGGCCGGGAGCAGGAGAGACAGTCCGGCGAAGAGCGCCCAGCTCAGGCCGTTCAGCCATCGCGAAAAGCGTCCGAACGTGGCCCGGTGCTCCCGCAGTGCATCCAGATCGAGTGCGGCCGCGAAGAGGCTCCGAAGGCGCTTGGAGCGCTTCTCGCCGCGTGCGACCCGAAGTGACTCGATCTCTCCCGCAATCCTCCTGGCATAGACGCCCGAATGAGTGGTGAGGAGCACCCGTCTTCCCGACTTGATCCGCTTGTCTTCGACGGTGATCTCACGGAGGTCGTCCAAGCCGATGCAGTCAGTATCCTCGTCCATGAGCAGACTCGGTTCGTAGGGCAGATTGTCCTTGAGCACAACGATGCCTCGGGATGTCAGGCCGACGCTCCGCTCCTGCGCCACGATCACCTCGGTCCCGGGCAGCAGTCCCGCCAACCGCAACCCGGCACGTTTCAAAGTGAACCCGCGACCGGATGTGCCGGCGAACACTACCTGGTGCCGGCGCACCCACACAAGCGACTCCAGAACGTAGAACAGGACAACATACGGCAGGAGATCTTGGATGAACTGGTACATGCTTCGCTAGTGTCCGAGTACCAGGACGGTGCTGCCGGATTCCGCCTGCCCGCGATCCGGCAGGACGGCGCGGCAGGAGCCGCGCCCTCCCAATCCACGGAGCAAGCAGAATGGCGTCCTGGACCGAGCCTTTTCTGGACGAATGTGGATCAGGCCTCAGCGCCTCGACCGCGAAGCGCGGAGATTCCTTTCTTGATCGCTGCGACGATCGCCAGGGCGGCGACCACGAGGAGCTTCCAGGCCTTCGCTGCGAACTTCAGGAATGCCGCGAAGAAGCCCAGCTTGACCGCCGCTGCACCGGCGCCTCCGGCCACAAGCGCGGCCAAACCGTACTTCGCAACTTTGTCCCCGGGCAGCCATTCAGCGTACCGCTTTCCCTGCTTGTACGAGAAGGCTGAGATGATCCGGTCGATCTCACCCTTCGAAGTTGCCAGCCGGGATGGATCGTCCACCAGCGTCGCCGACATGTACCCTTCGCGCCCGAGGAGGCGCACATTGTAATTGACGACCTGGCCTCCACCATCATCCTTGGCGAGGATGGCCCAGACGAGGTTGTGAGTCCGTTCGTCATAGTGGGGCTCCTCGTACCAGCCGACGACGTGGAGTCCCGAGATGCCTTTCTCCTTTCGCGTCTTGTTGGCCTCCTCGGTCCCCTCCTGATAGCTCTTCAGGATCGCGTCCTTGTCAATCGCGTCCTTGTCGTCATCTTTGACGTACCCTTCCGGCGCGTATTCGAAGATCATGAACCAGTCCTGGTTCTCGGCCTTCGGGCTGACGATTCCGACCTCCTGACCGGAGACCGAGTTGCCCATCATTTCCATGAGTTTCCGGGTATCATCACCCCCGGCGAAGATATGGTCGGCAGAGAGGGCCAACTCGGCGATGTTTTCGCCGAGTTTGACGGTATCGGGCCCCTCGGTCCAGGCGACGTTGGGTTCCTGTGCGACGCCCATGCCGGTGAAGCCGCCAAGAAAGATCGCGCCGGACATTGCGGCGAACAGCCTCTGAATCGCCACGCTCCGTTTCTGGTTCATGTAGGGGTCCTCCGGGGATGGCCCGAGACTCGAACTTGCATCCGATTCGGGGCGAATGATCACCGTTCCAGCAATTCACGAGCCAGTCGGACGACTTCCGCAGCCGTGCGGCCCGACCTCGTATGAGGGTGTATCCTAGCCCGCCGCGTTCAACGCGTCAATCTGCCTGGAGATCTGCGGCATCTGCGGTTGAGTACGGAACGGACTGGCCCAAGTCGATCGCCTCGAATCCGCCTCAGACCCGAGCCGAGTCGCAGGGCCTCGTCAAAGTACCGAGCTAACCGCAGATTTCGCGGATTCTTCCCGCAGATTCCGCCGATGGGTTCGCGAGACCGGTGGAATTCGCTTTGAGGAGCGCTCTGCGATGAGTCATGATCCCATCTGTGTAATCCCTCCGGAAATCTGCGTCATCTGCGGTTTCCTCCGATCGACTTCACCCGGACTTCGCGGTGCGACTTTGACGTTCCCATGGCCGAGTCGGTCCGGGCTTGACCCATCGTGCCCCGCGATGATATTAATCCCCTCCCCGGATGATGGCTGGCGGCTGGCGCGAGGGGGCTCGGGGGCCTGTTCCGTGAGCGCTGGCGGCGCGGCGCAAGCTGCAAGCTACACTACAAGCTACCAGGTGCCTTGGAGGATTTATGTCGATTTCATCCCAGGATAGGAAGGGAGTCCGCGCTTCGGCGGCACGGATCGCCCTCTCGGCCGTCACTCTCATTGTTTTGTTCGCATCGCCGGCGGCGCACGCCGGCGAAGCTGAGCTGACGATTCCAGATCTCAGGACTGTCAGTTTCTTCGGCGGGTCGATCGACGGGCACACGCTGCTGCTGGCCGGCCTCGCCGTCTGCTTCCTGGGGATGGTGTTCGGCGTGGTGCAGTACACGCAGATTCGGGATCTGCCGGTCCACAAGGCAATGCGGGAGATTTCCGAGCTCATCTACGAGACCTGCAAGACGTACCTGATCACACAAGGGAAGTTCCTGGCGATCCTCTGGGCGTTTATCGCTTCGATCATCGTTGTCTACTTCGGGGTCCTGCTTCACTTCCGCGCAGGGCAGGTGGCGACGATCATCCTCTTCTCGATTGTGGGCATCCTCGGCAGCTACGGTGTGGCGTGGTTCGGGATCCGGATCAACACATTCGCCAACTCGCGGACCGCGTTTGCCAGCCTCGGCGGCAAGCCGTACCCCACGATGGCAATCCCGTTGAAGGCCGGCATGAGCATCGGGATGCTTCTGATTTCGGTCGAGCTCGTAATGATGCTGTTCATTCTGCTGTTCATTCCCGGCGAATCGGCCGGCCCGTGCTTCATCGGCTTCGCCATCGGCGAGTCGCTCGGCGCGGCAGCCCTGCGAATCGCCGGTGGCATCTTCACCAAGATCGCCGATATCGGTTCGGATCTGATGAAGATCGTCTTCAAGATCAAGGAGGACGACGCGCGCAACCCCGGCGTCATCGCCGACTGCACGGGGGACAACGCTGGTGATTCGGTCGGCCCGACGGCCGATGGCTTCGAGACCTACGGCGTCACCGGCGTCGCACTCATCACCTTCATCCTCCTGGCCGTCCACAACCCGATCACTCAGATCCAGCTCCTCGTCTGGATCTTCGTCATGCGCATCGGGATGATCGTCACATCGGCTGTTTCGTATTGGATCAACGGAGCGATCGCCAAGGCCAAGTATGCGAATGCGGCGAGATTCAATTTCGAGCACCCGCTGACGTCGCTGGTCTGGATCACCTCTTTCATTTCGATCGTGATGACCTACGCGCTCTCGAGCGCGCTTGTCCCGGATCTCCAGAACGACACTTCGCTGTGGTGGAAGCTCGCCACGATCATCACCTGCGGGACGATCGCGGGGGCGCTGATTCCCGAGCTGGTGAAGGTCTTCACGTCGACGAGCTCGCGACACGTGCGAGAGATCATCGACGCGTCGCGGGAAGGCGGCGCCTCGCTCAACATCCTCTCCGGCCTCGTGGCAGGCAACTTCAGCGCCTACTGGATGGGCATTTCGATCATCGCGCTGATGGCGGGCGCCTACGCCGTCAGTACCACCGGGCTTGCCGCAGTGATGACCGCACCGGCGATCTTCTCTTTCGGTCTCGTCGCATTCGGGTTCCTCGGGATGGGCCCCGTCACAATTGCGGTCGATTCATACGGCCCAGTCACCGACAACGCACAGTCGGTCTACGAGCTGTCGACAATCGAAACGCTGCCCAACGTCAAAGAGGAGGTCCGGAAGGAGTTCGGGTTCACCCCCGACTTCGAGGATGCGAAGAAATACCTCGAGGAGAACGACGGAGCCGGCAATACCTTCAAGGCCACGGCCAAGCCGGTTCTCATCGGCACGGCCGTCGTGGGCGCGACGACCCTGATCTTCTCGATCATCCAGCTGCTCACGCACCGCTTCGGTCAGGCGGGGGTGGCTGAGGGCCTGTCGATTCTGAACCCGCTCTTCCTGCTCGGCCTGATCACCGGCGGGTCGACCATCTACTGGTTTACAGGCGCCTCGATCCAGGCCGTTTCGACCGGGGCGCATCGGGCCGTCGAGTTCATCAAGAAGAACATCAAGCTGGAGGGGGGCGGCGAACGGGCCTCGATCGCCGACTCGAAGAAGGTCGTCGAGATCTGCACGCAGTACGCGCAGAAGGGAATGTTCAACATCTTCCTCGCTGTCTTCTTTTCGACTCTGGCCTTCGCCTGTGTCAATCACTACTTCTTCATCGGCTACCTGATTTCGATCGCTCTGTTCGGCCTCTATCAGGCGATCTTCATGGCCAATACCGGCGGTGCCTGGGACAACGCCAAGAAGATCGTCGAGACCGAGCTGAACATGAAGGGGACGGCCCTGCACGACGCGACCGTCGTCGGCGACACAGTCGGTGACCCGTTCAAGGACACCTCATCGGTCGCCATGAACCCGATCATCAAGTTCACAACTCTCTTCGGGCTCCTGGCGGTGGAGCTGGCGATCGAGCTGCCTTCGATCACCAGCCGCATCGCGGCCGTCGTCTTCTTCCTCATCGCGGCGACCTTTGTCTACCGGTCATTCTACAAGATGCGAATCACCTCGTAGGCCACACCGCCGCTCGCCCTGCTGCCGATCGGCGGGCGGGGGTCAGGGGCTCGGGAAGGCTCCAATCTGTTGCAGGTACCTCCGCGCCGCGTCAACGAACTGCGTGGCTTCACTCACCGCGGCCTCGGCCGCGTCCCTGTCAAGGTATGAAAGAACCTCGTAGTCTCCGTTCTCGCGGTCGTCCTTCAGGGTTGTCAGATACTTTCCAAGCTCCTTCGGGAACTTGCCGGTCTTCACGAACAGGAGTCCAAAAAGGGTCACCAGGCCCTTGTGCGTGTCGGCCTTCTCGCCCTCGCTGAGGAGCAGTGCCTGAGTAGCATGATAGGCAGCGTAGTAGGCCCTGGAGACAGCGTCCTCGTAATCCCCACCAGCAAGGAGTCGCACCGAAACGCGCAGCTTGTTGTCGGCCTTCTGCAGGTAGCCGGCGACGAGTGTCCTAGTGGACGGGTCCAATCTGGACTCCTTCTCTCAATACATTCGCCAGGAACGGCGTGGGGATCGAGCGCAAGCGCTCGAACTCGGCCCGTTCGACGATCTTCAGGGAGACGAGACGACCTGTCTCGAGCAACACATCCATGACTGCATCATAGAGCCGGCTTTTCAGCTCTCTGCTCCTCTTCCGCACGATTACCAAAACGTCGTAGTCGGAGTCCGGCCGCCAATCGTCTCGACAGCGAGAGCCGAAAAGGTACATCAATTCGATTTCATCAAGATGGGGATCGATGAGAGACTCAAACCTCCGGATCACCACGTCCTCACGGACCCTCTTCACGACGTCAGACACGGCGCTCATGACCACCTCGTGTTCCTTCAATCATTGTATCAGGCATCGCCGCGATGCCCAAGACGATCCCATGCAACGAAACGATGCTCCCTCCCGGACAGCGGACCTTTTACTTTTCCATTCGGACTCCCTAGAATCACGGCCGCAATGACGTTCGAAGTGATCGCGAGGGACCCGGCGAGCGCGGCGCGGCGGGGGGTGTTACGCACCCCGCACGGTGAAGTCGAGACGCCCGCGTTCATACCCTGTGCGACGGCAGGGTCGGTCAAGGGTCTCGTGCACGAACAACTGGCCGACATCGGCGCGTCGATCATCCTCTGCAACACCTTTCACCTGATGCTCCGTCCCGGCGCGGACGTGGTCCACCGGCTGGGGAAGCTTCATCGCTTCATCGGCTGGGACCGCACGTTGCTCACCGACAGCGGCGGGTTTCAGCTTTTCAGCATGAGTGAGCTGGCGAAGGTCTCGCCCGAGGGGATTGCGTTCTCGTCGCCCTGGGACGGGAAGAAGATGTTTCTGACGCCGGAGGATGTCATCGATTTGCAGGTGAAAATCGGCGCAGACATCATCGTGTCCCTCGACTACTGCACCCCCTACCCTGCCACGCACAGAGATGCGGAACGGCAGCTTCGAATGACCGAGGACTGGGAAGCCCGTTGCCGGCGCGCGTTCGTGGAGCGGGATGATGCGCGCTCGCAGTTGCTGGCCGGCGTCATCCAGGGGAGCATATACCCGGAGCTTCGACTCCGGAGCATCGAGAGCGTCCTTGCCATCGGCTTTGACACGTTGGCGGTGGGCGGGTTGAGTGTCGGTGAGCCTCGCCAGGCGATGCACGAAGTCCTCGACTGCCTCGCGCCCCACTACCCCGACCACCTCCCGCGCCACCTCCTCGGCGTCGGCACCCCCGAGGACATCCTCGAAGGGGTCCGCCGAGGGATCGACCTCTTCGACTGCGTCATGCCAACGCGCAACGCGCGCAACGGGCTCCTCTTCACCTCCCGCGGCAAGCTCAGGATCAAGAACGCCCGGTACGCCGGCGACCCGGCGCCGGTCGATCCGGCCTGTCGCTGTTACACCTGCCGGAATTTTTCGCGAGGCTACCTGCGGCATCTGTTCATGGCCAATGAGATCTCCTCGGCCACACTCAACACCATCCACAATCTCCACTTTTATCTTGACATGATGGCGAAAATACGTGAGTCTATTACGCTCTCGCGATTCGAGGCGCTCCGGAAGGAGCTGGCCGGGAGCAGTTGGCAAGAAATGGAGGCCAAGCCGCAATGATACCGTCCTTGTCGTCCTCACCGGGGAACGGCCCCGGGGGCATGCCGAGCATGCTCATCATGGTGATCCAGGTCGCCCTCATCCTGATCGTTTTCTATTTTCTCCTCATCAGGCCGATGCGGCAGAAGCAGAAGAAGCTCCAGGAGCTGATCGATTCGCTCAAGGCCGGCGATCGCGTCGTGACGACGGGTGGCATATACGGGACGATCGTAGCGGTGGCGGGTGACGTCGTGCAGCTCAAGGTCGCCTCCAACGTCAAGATCGACATAGCCAAGAGCGGTATTGCCGGGCTCGCTGCCGAAAACAGAGCGTCCGAATAACAAGCGACACGTATCGAGGGGATCTCATGCGAAACAACATGCTGTGGAAGGTTTTGTCCGTGGTCGCGATTGTGGGAGGGTGCGTCTATTTGCTGTACCCCCCGAAGGAGAAGATCAAGCTGGGATTGGACCTGAAGGGGGGCATGCAGCTCGTCATCAAGGTCCAGACCGATGATGCGCTGAAAATCCATGCCGACCAGGAGATGCTCCGGCTGGACGACAAGCTCAAGGGCGAGGCCGTGACGGTGAAGTCGATCCAGGCGGGTGGCGTGGGCGAAATTGTGATCGATGGGGTCGATCCCAAGGACGAGTCCACGGCCGTGAAGGTACTGAAGGAGTACTTCCCCAGCTGGTCGTACTCGACCAAGCCCGGCACGATGACGTTGCAGATCAAGCCCGAGCTGGCCTCGTCGTTGCGCGAAGAGGCGATCAAGCAGGCGATCGAGACGATCCGCAACCGCGTGGATGAGTTCGGCGTGGCCGAGCCGTCGGTGCAGCGCCGTGGGTTGACCAGCGATACGGTGCTCGTGCAGCTCCCGGGCGTCGACGACCCGCAGCGCGTGAAGGATCTGATCAAGATCACGGCTGTCCTCGAGCTGAAGCTCGTCGAATCGGGGCCCGTCGGGAGCCGGGAATCACTCTTGGCCGCGAGTGGCGGTACGGTACCGCCCGGCACCGAGGTTGTCACGGGAAAGGGGGAGGATACCGCTCAGGGGCCGGAGTACTACCTGGTCAAGAAGGCCTCGGCGATCACCGGCCGCGACCTGAGGAATGCGAAGAGAAGCGCAGACCAGTATAATCTCCCCGCGGTGAGCTTCAGTCTGACGCCGGAAGGTGCCGACAAGTTCGAAAAAGTCACCGGTGAGAATGTCGGGAAGCTGCTCGCCATCGTTCTCGACGGGCAGGTGGAGTCTGCGCCTCGGATCAACGCGAAGATCTCGGACGAAGGCATCATCGAGGGCAATTTCACGACGGACAGGGCTGAGGATCTGGCGCTGGTGTTGCGGAGCGGATCGCTGCCGGCCAGCCTGCAGTTCCTCGAGGAACGCAGCGTCGGCGCCTCGCTCGGCATGGACTCGATCCGCCAGGGCCTCCGCGCGTCAATTGCCGCGGTGATTGGCGTCATGATCTTCCTCATCGTGTACTACAAAGCCAGCGGCATCAATGCCACGATCGCATTGATCCTCAACATCGTCATCCTGCTCGGCTGCATGGCCTACTTCCAGGCCACACTGACGCTGCCCGGGATCGCCGGCGTCATCCTCGGCATCGGCATGGCGGTGGACGCGAACGTGCTTATCTTTGAGCGAGTCCGTGAGGAATTGCGCATGGGCAAGACGGTCCGATCGGCGGTCGCGGGCGGCTTCGGGAAGGCTTTTTGGACGATCTTCGATTCGAACCTGACGACGGTGATTTCGGCCGTGTTCCTCTTCCAGTTCGGCAGCGGGCCGATCAAGGGGTACGCCGTGACGCTGATCCTCGGTATCGCGGCGAGCATGTTCACGGCGATCTTCGTTTCGAGAGTCATGTTCGACTTGACCATGGGATCGAAGACCAAGGTCGAGAAACTCAGCATCTAAGGCGGACGGAATCATGGAATTCTTCAAAGAAACACGCATCGACTTCCTGCGCATCCGGTGGATCACCATCGGCATCTCCCTCGTCGTGATCCTGACCGGCGCTGTCTCCTACTACGCGAAGGGGGGGTTGAGCTACGGCGTCGATTTCGCCGGCGGCACGATGGTGCACCTCAAGTTCAAGTCCCCGCACGACATCTCAAAGCTGCGCGACACGATCAAGGAGATCGGATTCGGCGGAAGCCGCATCCAGCAGCTCGAGGGACAGAACGAGTTCGTGCTCAGGATCGAGCAGAGCAGCAAGGAGGGTGTGGCGCGGACCGACTCCGAGCTCGATGCGATCCGCACGCGGGTTGTCGATGGGTTCCGCAGCGCCGAAGAGAAGGCGCAGATCTCCGCGGGAAAGCTCGACCTGAACACCTCAGGCGTCGATTCGCTCTCCGGCCTGCTCGAGCCGGTCGTTGGGTCGGCCGTTGGGACGACACCGCCGGCGCGCGAGCTGGCCGGGAGGATCCTCGAACATCGCGACTCGACGATCGCGTCGGGGGGGGCCGGTGGAGTTTTCCAGAGTGTCGAGCAGATCAGGGCCGTCCCTGGCGTCACGGACGCCGTTTATTCGGCGCTGAAGGACCGCGTCTATTTCGGCGAGATGCGCGTCATCCGGACCGACATGGTCGGACCGCAGGTGGGCAGGGAGCTCAGGACCAAAGGCATCCAGGCGACGATCTGGGCGCTGCTCGGCATGCTTCTCTACATCACATTCAGGTTCCAATTCGTCTACGGCGTGAGCGTCATCCTGACCCTCACGCACGATGTCCTGGTGACGATCGGCTTCCTCTCGATCTTTGACTACGACATGGACCTCACAGTTCTGGCAGCCATCCTGACGATTGTCGGCTTCTCGGTCAACGACACGATCGTCATCTTTGACCGGATACGGGACAATCTCAAGATCATGAAGAAGGAGAGCCTGATCGATATCTGCAACAAGTCAGTGAACCAGACGCTCAGCCGGACGATCTTGACCTCGGGTACAGTGTTCGTCACGGTTCTCTCCCTCTTCCTCTTCGGTGGTGACGTCATTCACCCGTTTGCGTTCACGATGCTGGTGGGCGTGATCTCCGGCAGCTACTCGACGATTTACATTTCGTGCCCGATCCTCGTGTGGTGGAAGCAGGGTGCCGAGTGGCGGAGGGCGCGGGAGGTTGCGAAGCGGCGGAGCCGGGTGTGACAGCGTCCGGCGCGCTTCGCGCGCCTGGAGCGTAGAGCGTGAGAGCGTTTTTCCGAGCCACTCTGATCGTCCGAGTCGACGGCTGCGTTCCTGCATTCCTCCGTTCCTGCTTTCCTGAGAGGAGCCCGGAAGATCTCGCTTCCTCGGAAGTCTTCCCATTTCGTGCAGGCACTCAACTTCTTGGACACTGACGGAGTCGATGTGTGCTCTGCGGCGGGAAAAAAAGAGTGTTCGGGCGCGAGGTGGAGTTGTGCTAGAATATGTCATACTCCACCCAGCCCAGGCGGGTAGGTGAAGAAAGGTGGGTGATTCATCATGTTCGTAGAATCGATGATCGATTCGGCCCCAAAGCACGGGGGGAGCCGGCGCCCAGCGACGTTCACTATTGCGGTCGTCGCGCATATCGTCATCATTGGATCGATTGCGGTTATCCCTCTGCTCTCAAACACGAACCTCCCCACGGTGGGGGCAATCAGCGCCTTTCTGACAGCCCCACCGCCGCCGCCGCCTCCACCGCCGCCACCCCCGCCGCCCAAAGCTGCGGCGGCGAAGCCGGTCGAGGTCAAGAAGGTGGACACTCCGCCACCGGATCCGAGCAAGTTCGTCGCACCGGTCGAGATCCCCAAGGAGATCGAAGAGGAACAGATCGACCTCGGGATCGAGGGTGGTGTTGAAGGCGGTGTCGAAGGCGGTGTGGTCGGTGGAGTGATTGGCGGTGTGGTCGGTGGTGTCGTCGGTGGTGTCGTAGGCGGTGATGCAACTTCGCCGATCAGGGTCGGCGGGGACATCAAGCCGCCGAAGCTGATCAAGAAGGTCGAGCCGCGATACCCGGCCATCGCAGCGGCAGCACGGGTCCAGGGTGTCGTGATTCTGGAGGCGACAACCGACACTAACGGGCGCGTGACGGACGTGCGGGTCCTGAAGTCGATCCCGCTGCTCGACGCGGCGGCAATCGAGGCTGTTCGGCAGTGGGTCTACACGCCCGTCTATTTGAACGGTCGACCCCAGCCGGTCATTTTTACCGTCACCGTGAATTTTCAACTCCGATAAGTCTCGCGAGTACAACCCAGAGGAGGAAGCATGGAAGGGTTTAGTATCATTGGGATGATCGAGCAGGCTGGGTGGACAGCCCGCGGCGTGTTGCTGGTGCTGGCAGTCATGTCGATTTGGTCGATCGGGATCGCGATCGAGCGGTGGATGACATTCAACAAGGCGCGCAAGGAGTCGAGGACGCTGGCCCCGTACCTGGCGAAGTGCCTGAAGGATGGCCGGATCAAGGACGCGATCGATGCGTCGATGAAGAACAAGCATTCGCACCTGGCGAAGGTCTTGGTCGCCGGGTTGCAGGAGTTCCAGTTCCAGGAATCAGATCAGTCGGTCGACTTCGAGACCCAGATCGAATCGGCGAAGCGAGCATTGCAGCGGGCCACGGTCATCGGCACGCAGGAGTTCAAGCGCGGCCTGAACGGCCTTGCCACGATCGGATCGACGGCACCCTTCGTCGGCCTCTTCGGAACGGTGTTCGGCATCATCAGCGCCTTCCAGGGCATGGCGATGACAGGTTCAGGCGGAATCGGAGCCGTTTCCGCTGGAATCGCCGAGGCGCTCATCACCACCGGCTTCGGCCTCTTCGTGGCCATCCCGGCGGTGTGGTTTTTCAACTACTACGTGAACAAGATCGAGGTCTTCAGCGCGGAGATGGATAACTCCTCGGCCGAGCTGCTCAACTACTTCCTCAAAAAGAAGGCTGCCGGGCAGGCTTCCTAGGCCGATACGGCCTAAATAGGGCCAATCAAGGAGTAACAACGATGGGAATGGATGTCGGCGGCGGCGGGGGGATGAAGAGCGAACCCAATGTGGTTCCGCTCTGCGACATCCTCCTCGTGCTTCTCATCATCTTCATGGTCATCACCCCGATGTTGCAAAAGGGGGTCGACGTGAGACTGCCTGAGGCGTCGAACACGAAAGATCAGCCCGAGCCCACCTCACAGGTAACCCTCGCGATCAAGAACGACGGCACAGTCTATCTGAACTCGGAAATAATTTCGGACCGCACCCAGCTGAAGGGCCGGATCACGGAAGAGTTCGAGAGCAGGACGGAAAAGGTGCTCTACCTGAAGGCTGACTCGACTCTCGACTACGGCGCGGTCCTCGATGTTCTCGACGACGTCATGCACGCCGGAATCGAGAACATCGGAGTGGTGACGGAACAGCTCACGAGCGACGAGGACCGTGCGCTCATCGGTGAGTAGCGGGCAGGAGGAGAATACACAATGGATGTAGGCGGCGATACTAGCCACGCGAAATCAGAGCCGAATGTCGTACCCCTCTGCGATATCCTGCTCGTCCTTCTCATCATCTTCATGATCATCATCCCCGTCACACAAAAGGGGATCGATATCAAACTACCGGAGCCTAATCCCGATCCGGGTCCTCAGCCTCCGTCCCGCTTGATCGTCCTGAACCTCAAGAAGGACGGCATCTTCATCAACCAGGAATCGGTCCCGCGCGAGCTGCTCAGAGGGCGCCTCAAGGAGATTTTCGACATCCGCGCGGACAAGACTGCGTTCCTCAAGGCTGAGCCCACCGTGAAGTTTGGCGAAGTCGTCCGCGTCATGGACATCGCCAAGGGTGCCGGTGTGGACACGATCGGGATTATTACCGAAAAATCAACACCACAGGCGGCCGCGGCTCCTGCTCCGGCTCCAAGCCCGAACTAGAGACTCCAAGCTTCCACCAACGAAGGGGGCCGACCGGCCCCCTTTGCTATTTCGTCCCGACGAGGTCGC
The DNA here is from genome assembly GCA_016191015.1 of Acidobacteriota bacterium. Classification (GTDB taxonomy): domain Bacteria; phylum Acidobacteriota; class CAIWXX01; order CAIWXX01; family CAIWXX01; genus JACPPM01. The sequence goes on from JACPPM010000016.1 coordinate 40,730, forward strand.
CGCGTGCGGCCGACGGAGGATCTCCTGGAGTGGTCGCCGATCACGCGTGAGATCCTTCGGGCTTCGCCCTCAGGATGACGGATATAGTTCAGCGGAACACTCCGGCCACGTATTGCAGGGCCCGGGAGATTCCCGCGAGCCCATCCGAGGGGGGGCGCATCTCGATCGAGACCCAATTGAGGTAGGGGGCGCCTCGGAGTGCCGCAGCGACGCCGGGATAGTCGATCGGCACGTCTGGACCGACCGGGCCCAGGTTCGGCGCGCTGACATGGAAATGGCATGCGCGGGCGCCGAGCTTGCGGACCTGGGCCGGGACATCTTCACCAGCCAGGTGCATGGCTGCGGTATCGAGGTGCAGGCCGAACCCGGCGGAGCCCACGGCCGAGACCAGGTCCTGGGCCTCTTCCGAGGTGGTGACGAAATCGCACTTGTACTGTGGAGGATTGGCCTCGATGCAGAGCACGACGTTCAGGTCCATGGCTCGCTCGCCGAGCTCCCTGAAAAACGGAATTGCGACATTCAGCGCCTGTTCCAGTGACATCTCACCTCGAGCCCTGTTCACCGGCGAGCCGAAGACGAGGGCATGCGCGCCGAGACGGCTTGCCAGCCGCATGATGCCAGCGAGGTACTCGCCCGTCTCCTTTCTCCTCTCCGCTGTTCCGAAGATGACCAGGTCATTCCGCCCGAACAAAAGTGCCTGGAGCGCAACGATCGGAAGCCCGCGCGACTCCCACGAAATCCGATAGGCCGCAACGTCGTGATCGGAGACCTCGAGCGGGTGGGGCCAGACCTTCGTGGGCGCGATCTCGACACCCTCGACACCGAGCTCGTTCATGCGCTCCGAGACGTCGGGATCCTGCGCCTGTTCCCAGGCGATGTTGGAAATCGCTATTCTCACGTCGTCCTCGCCCGCAGTCTCATCAGCTCGCCCTCCACGAAGCGCCTCATCTCGCGCAAGACCTGCTCCTTCCCATAGAGGTACCGACCATCCTGTCCCCAGGTCCTTCCATGCTTCGAATGCATGTCGTATCTCGCGCGCGGCGGCTGCCCCGTCGCCGGCAACGTCCGGTCGAAGCAGCGGCGGGCCAGCTCATCGACCGAGACCGGCTCGGTTGCCACATTCACAAGCGCGATTCCGTTTCGCTTGGCGATCTGGGCATCTTCCCAGGTCCGTTCGACATCGTAGAACTGGAAAATCGAGGCCGGATCGATCGCGTCAAGGCAGTTGTCGTTGAGCAGATCGAAGATCACGTTCTTTCTGAGCCCCGGGCCAAACAGGCCAGGCAGCCGGAGGACCGTCGTCGCGAACCGGCTTCTTGCGAAATCCTCGACCAAAAGGCGGTGTCGTCCGTACGGGCTGGTCTGTTCCAGGTCGATCCGCGTGTCTTCGTCGACATCACGTGCGACCGGATACACGTCGATCGTTGAGATGAACACGAACGATGAGGCGGTTGCCTGGCTGAGGCAGTCGATGAGCAACTGGATGCTCGCTTTGTCCGCTTCCGGTTCCTTGTTCGCCTTCCACTTTACCCCCGGCGTCCCGGCGCACACGATCTCGTCGAACGACTGCCCGCGAATCTCCCTGATGTTCTTCGAGTTGAAGCAGGCATCAAACGATGTCTGCTGAAACAGATTCCCCCCCACAAAACCCGTGTGACCGACAAGGCAACGTCTCATCCCGAGTCCTCCCCTGCCTGTTCTACGTCCTTTGATCGTACCTATTGAGACACGCGCGCAGCAGGCATCGCATGACGTCGAAATTTCCCTTGAAGAAACTGATCTTCGTTGGTGTCTTGCCTTCCTTCGGGTAGATGCGCCGGACGGGGATCTCTTTTACGTTGAACCCAAGCTGGCCCGCTTTGATCGACAGATAGTAGTGGAGCTCATACCCGGCAAAAAGGTCCCGGAAGAGCGCGACGCGCGGGTCTGCGAGGAAGCGGCTGCTGTACGCTCGAAAGCCATTCGTGGTGTCGGTGTATCGCACTCCAGCCGACCAGGAAATCAGAGGCGCATGCAGAAGGCGGATGCCGAGGAGGCGGCTGGCCGGATTGCGCACCGCCTCGCCTCCAGGGAGAAAGCGAGATCCTTGCACGAAGTCGCCTCCGGCTTCGAGGGCGCCGATGAATCGTGGGATGGCCTCCGGATCGTCTTTTCCGTTTCCGTCCATAAGGACGACGCCGTCGTAGCCCTGGTCGAGCGCGTATGCGAAGCCCATGCGGAGCTGAGCGCCGAGGCGCCCAGGGCCTCTCTTGACGAGCAGCGCTCGCACTCCCGCGCTCCGCAACTCGCTCTCGGCGGTCGAACCGTCCGTGCTCCCGCCGTCGGCGATGATGATATCGGCAACGGAGGCCATCGGGAGCATCTCACGCAGCTGCGTCCGGATGCGGTCGCCCTCATTGATGACCGGGATGCAGACGCAATAGCGCGTCTTCCTGGCCGCGAGCGCGAGGATGTCGTGCGCCGGAATCTCTCGCTCCATCCTCACTCGGACTCCGTCACGACGTTGCGGCGGTCCTGGTGGGCCAACGTCACGGAGCTGTTGATCTCCTCACGGATGTAGTAGAGCGGACGATCCTTGGTCTCATTCAGGATCCGGCCGATGTACTCGGTGATCACCGTCAGGATCGCGAAGATGAAGAAGAACATGACGCTGTGCTGAAACGAGAGCGTGATCCAGCCCTCGGCCACCTTTTGCTTGAAAATCGCGATGGCGATGACGTACCCGATGTACAGCAGATTCAGAACGCTCGCCAGCAGCCCGACAAGGCTGATAATGCGCAGAGGCCGGGTTGAGCTGCTGACGATGATATTCACCGCGTCCTCGAGACTCTCCCAGAAGCTGTCCCCTCGCGGCCGCCCCCGGCGGTTGATCTGATCGTACTCGTAGCGGACCGTCTGGTATCCGATGTACGGGGTCAGGGCGCGCAGGTGGCGGTATTTGTCCTTGATCTGGATGACGGCGTTGACGGCCTGGCGGGTGAGCACGCGGAGGTGAGTTGTGTGCTCGGGAATCGCGAGCCCGAAGATCCGCGAGCATGACCAGTGAAAGATGCGTCCGGCGAGTCTGCGGGTCCAGGGCCGCCGCGGCCAGTTCTTGTCGATCCCGAGTATGACTGCCTTCTGCGACTGTGCCGTGGCGACCAGCGACGGGATCAAAGCAGGCGGATCCGAATTGGGCAGCAGTGTGACGACGTAGTCGCCGATGGCGCTTTCGAGCGCCGCTGTCAGAGCGATCTCGAGGCCGAAGCGCCGGGAGAGCCTGAGGACGCGAATGCATTCGAGCTCGTGGAGGAGCGGCCGGAGCCTGTGCGCGGAATCGTCGGTCGATCCGTCGTCGACGAGGATGATCTCGTAGTTCTCGTACTCTGCCTTCATCACAGAGATGACATCCTTGACGAAGGACTCGATGATGTCTGCGTCGTTGTGGATGGGCGCTGCCACCGATACGAAAAGGCTGGATTTCATGCGAGCTATCCCTCAGCCCGGGAGAAGAGCATCTGCAGCTCCCTGGGCAGGTCATAGATGTTGTCGAACTTGCCGCCGAGGACCGACACGAGCCCGGGCACCTCATCGTGGGCCTTGAACAGTATCGGGCGAGCATCGTTGACCTCGCACTGTGGCAGCACCGTCTTCACCTCCCAGAGCGAATCGACCTGCCGGGCGCGCTCGAGACAGGGCAGGAATCGCTTCGCATCCATGATCATGTTCAGGCAGTGCGAAGCGCGGCCGGGTGCCTCACGATCCAGCATCATCGGTGCGCCGCCGCCCGAGCGCTCCTCCCAATCGTAATGCGGCGTGTAACGCACGTGACTGAGGCTGTGCGTCCCCGCGGGCGGGAAGGGCATCGTGGAGAAGAAGGGACCACACATCACCGTGACCGCCCGCTTGCGCAGCTCCTCGGGCGCCTCGATGAGCGCAATTTCGGTGTATTCGTGCCGGAGGGGAATGGGGGGGACCTCCGACTTGTGAAGCAGATGGTTGATTCGAGAGTAGGTACAGTTGAACAGCCAGCGGGTCGTCGCTGACCAGCTTTCCGATCCCGTTGACATGTCCACCTGAATTCCCCGGCTGCCCACCGTTGCGCGGCGCGCCTCGGTGCCGAGCCGAAGAGGAATGTCGCGGCCGGCCATGCGGACCAGCAGATGCTCCTTCAGCTTCACGGAATCGAACGCGTACTCGGTGACCTCGAAGACCTCCTCCACGAGGTCGCGATCGAAGAGCCGGCTGACGGCGGAAGGTGCCTTGCGAAACGGCGCACCGATCTCCTGGCAGAAGCGCGCAAACTGCAGTGCGGTGACATTCGAGAACTTGCGAGCGATGGCATAGAAGTGTGTGAAATCGCGGTCGACCGCGACGGCGTACTCGCGCATGAAGCGCGAGAAGTTGGCGTGCGAGCGAAGTCCGGTCAAGATACTACGGGGGTAGTGATATCCGCCGTGCACCCGCGCCTGGTTGGCGTATGAGGCGCGTTGCATCAGGTCTGCGTCGCGCTCGACGACCAGCACGCGCATGGAGCTGTCCGCAAGCATCAGGGCGAGGTTGCAGCCGAAAAAGCCGCCTCCCACCACGATCGCGTCCCAGTTCTCAGCCGCCACTGTCACCCTCTCTCAGCCTCTCCGGCGCGCAACAGTCTATCGCAGCCGCGAGACCCCCGCAAAGCTTGCCGAACTATCATCGTAAGGTACCCGCGATCTGGTAGGCGCCCTCCCCCCCAACATCGGGCTCGCCGGCTCGTGGCCATTAGTGTCTAAGAAGTTGAGTGTTGACACGAAATGGCAAAACGTTCGAGTGGGTGAGATCCTCCGAACCCCTCTCAGGAAAGCAGGAAGGGAGGAATGCAG
>JACPPM010000167.1 GCA_016191015.1 Acidobacteriota bacterium
AGAGGCTCGTAGCGGTATGCGTCTTCATCGAACCTCGACTCCCGCTGCACTTGACCCTTCAACATTTGAGGGGGGATGCCTCTGCGGTGAGCGAGGTCCATCAACGTCGCGTCAACCTGCCCTTGGGTGGAGCCCAATCTCGACGGGTTGTTCACCTGGATCTGTACCGTCACCGGATCAATGGAAGCGTCTTCCGGCGTAATCCGTACGAACACGCTTCCCAGGTGCACCGCCTGAAAGAACTTGATGAGACTCGGTGTGTTGCGATCGAATTCGATTGCGACGCTATTCGGAAAGAGCGTCGGGCCAGATACCGGCGGATCGATGACCGCGGGCTCCAGCGCATAGCGCGCCTTGACTGGGATCTCGCCGTCCTCCTCCTGCTTCGCGAGCTGAATGAAGAACGTGGAGCCCAACGGAAAACTCGCCGTGCGCGTCTCCTCCCCAACAGAGATCCGTTCCGTCCCAGGTGCCGTCGGGCCTGTGCCGGTGCCGGCGATCAGAATCGACTCGGGTGCGGGTTCACAAATCTCGATCGAATCAACTCTCAGGCTTCCCGCGGTACCGTGCATAGACCAGTACACAAGATCGATTCCTGTTAGTGCTGTTCCCGGGAGCAGGTAGCGTTCAAGATGGATAGCATAGGTGCCCGGCCTCCTTATCTCGATATTAATGTACTGGCTTGACTCAAGAATGAGGACTGCTTCGGCAACTATTTCGTGGTTAGCCTGCACGAGTGTTACCTCACGAACCTCAACCGTCAGCACCTTTCCTTGCGGCAGGATGGGGTCCAATGCCAGAGAGACCCATGAAGACAACACGGCCCCACCTCCATTCGTACCTCCAGGATTCACGACTCCATGTCCGGTGAAGAGATGTAGCTCACCCGCTGATACCTCATAGCTTGTCAGCTGGGGCAAAGTCTCAGGGAATCTGACAGATCGAGCCGTCCAGGGGTAGTTCGTTGTCAGGCCACCATCCCAGGGTTCGTCGATCTCACACCCCGGCCGCATCTCCGTCACATTCCGTTCAACCGCACCAGTCTCGATTCCCTTCGGGGATGGCTGGCCAGCAATTGGAAAGAATGTTACAAGGGGGTTGTTCCCGTGATCACCGCTGACGAGAAATGGCTTTTCGTAGGCCGGAGACGCAGCCCAGTGTCCGACAACAAGCAGGAGTATTCCGGCGGTCGCGAAAGTCAGTGACAGCCACGTGCGCAGCCTCGATGCTACCGCCCGGACTATCAGTGTGGCGGTACGCATTGCTAGTAGATGGTCTAGAGAGTAGTTGTTCCGCATCGGGATCGCCTCCTGTCGTGATTCAATATAGGCCCCCCTCTCCGTCGCGTCCTCCCCCGAAAGGCGGAGGTTCGACCGTGGTAACTGGTGACCCTGGAGCGCTGATCGCCACAGTATTCCTTGTGCGGGGTTTCCGGGCCTACTCTATGTGCACAGTGCGAATCGCCGCGAGGAGCTCCTCCACTGGTGCGCTCTTGAGAACGTACGCCGACGCCCCGGCCTGGATCGCGTGTGCGATGCTTGCATCGCCGGGATAGACGGTCAGCACGAAGATCCGAGTCTCTGGACAGCTCTTGTGGATCACGCGAGTTGCCTCAACGCCGTCCATCTCCGGCATGCTCAGGTCCATGAGCACCACGTCCGGTCGGAGCGCCCCGCAGTAACACACCGCTTCTGCCCCAGTCGTCGCCCGAGCCGCCACAATCATGTCCGACTGGTGGTCGATGATGGAGGATAGCCCTTCGCGCACGACCGGGTGGTCGTCAGCGATCAGGACGCGGATGCGCTGGGCCGTGGATATCATTCCCCCAGCCTCCGCGAATAGGTGGCTATGGCGCCGCGCATATGCGCCTCAGAGGCCCGGCCTATCGATTATCTGGGTCAAGGGATGCGAGCCGCCACGGTGTTATTGCTCTCGTTGTCCTCTCCGACTGTGTTGTCCGAATCCACCACGGCGATCAGGTAGTGACCGCTGATCGGCTTGGAGCCGGAGTACCTGATCTTGACCGGCTTGCTGCTCGCGCCGGCCCCTAGACCGGCCACACTCAGTGTCTTGATGAGCTTGCCGCTCGAGCCAACCGGTGCGTCCTTCGAGTGGTACACTTTCACCTTGAACGCGCCGGCGGCGCTGATTCCGATGTTTCGCGAGCGCAGGCGCGTCGAAACCGAGTTCCCTTTCTTCTTCATCTTTGACCAGGTGGCGGTGAGATCGGCCGTTGAGCCCCCGATTACAGTTGTAGTCGCAGTGGCGGTGTTGTTGGTGAGGTTGGGATCGTTCTCGCCGCCTGCCACGGTGGCGCTGTTGGTGATCTGGCCGGCGGCCGTAGGGGTCGTGACGATTGTGGCCGATGGGGAACCGCCATTCGCAAGAGCGCCGATAGTCCAAGTGACCGTCGATCCTGCCAGCGAGAGACTGCCCTGTGTGGCCGATGAGGTCACGTAGCTCAGCTCCGCCGGCAGTGTGTCACTCACGACGACGCCGGTCGCGGCGTCCGGTCCGCCGTTGGAGACCGCGACGGTGTAAGTGATGGTCCCGCCAACAGTCCCAGGGTTTGGTGAATCATTCTTGGAAACGCTGAGATCAGCATTGCCTGGGCCGATCGACGTGTACGTGAAGCCGTTCACGAGCGTCCCGCTCTGGGCATCGGGGTTGGTGACAACCACGTTCGCGATTCCCGCCGGATGCGCCCCGGTCGTCGCGCTGATCGAGCCGGCTCCGTTGACGGTGACTCCCGTGGCCGCTACGCCGCCGATCGTGACCGTTGCGCCATTCTGAAAATTGGCGCCCGAGATGTCGACCGGTGTTCCTCCGGTCGTGGGCCCGGAGGTCGGGTCGACGCTAGATACGAGGGGAGCTGCCTCAGGGACTGTAATCGATCCGTTCACGAGGCTCAGGTTCCCGTTCGTGGTCGTTTCGGTCGCGCTGCCTGCCTGGTTGGAGAGCGCCGTCACAGTATTGCTCGGATCTACTGTCAGTGTGATGACGGTTCCGGGCGTCGCCGACCCGCTCAGCGTGAAGCTCAGTTGCAGCACCTGGTTCCCCGGGGCCGCAGCGTTCGAGACGAACGGAATCGGATTCGTCGTTTCGTTGAAGGAACCGATGTAGCTGATGGTGTTCCCCGAGCTCGGAGAAAGCTCGAACAACGGTGTGAGCGAGGCCGTGATCCCGGCGCGTGAGAACGTCACGGACGAAACCGCGCCGGCCGGCGAATAGGACACCCTGAAGGATAGCCCTTGGATGCGGTTCCCCGAAGCCTGGTCGACTCCGAGCGGCGTGCCGCTTACATCGCGAACATACAGCGGGACCACTGCGGCCCCGCCCGCGGCCGTCACCGTCCCCAGGGCGGCGACATCCTGCGCCCGACCAGGCTGGGCGGCGGCACCGCTCAGGACCGCTGCGGCGAAGACGAGCTGGCGTGAGAAGGTGCGAAGAGGGTGTCTCATGTTTTCTTACTCCTTACACGAATTCACTTTCTTGGCGCGCACCAGGCAGGACCTGATTCAGCAGGATGCCGGCGCCGAGCCGCCGGCGAACAAGTAGTTGATGAGATAGAAGACGTCCGCGACGCTGGTTCCGCCATCATTGTTGGCATCACCCCCGCAGTTTGCTGCGGGAGGCGGGCCGTCGGCGAAGAGATTGTTGATGAGATAGAAGACGTCCGCGACGCTCACCGCAGTATCGCCGTTGGCATCCCCGCGTATGGCCTGCACCGTGGTCGATGCTGTAGCCGCGTTGTTACCGAGATCGGGATCGCCTTCGCTGCTCGTGATCGTCGCCGTGTTGTTGGCAATGCCAGGGACCGTCGGCCTGACGCGGATCGTGACGGTGGCGGTGCCGAGGCTCGCCAGGGTTCCGAGGTTGCAGGCGACAGTACCGCTGGATTCCGAGCAGCTTCCCTGCGTGCTCACCGCTGAGAGGAAGCTCATCCCCGCCGGCAGCGGATCGGAGACTGTCACACCGGTTGCCGTGTCCGGCCCGTTGTTCGTTGCGTCGATCGTGTACATCAGCTCACTTCCGGCCAGCACCGGATCCGGCGAGTCGGTCTTGGTGAGCGAAAGGTCGCTCGATGTGGCGATCATGGTGAGGAAAGCGTCGTAGTTGCCGCTCCTTGTGGATTGTAGTGGATTCAGAGTCGGGAAGGTGTTGGAGAAGGTCTCCCCTGACAGATAAACGACTCCCGAGTTGTCCAGTGCGATCTCGATGCCGTAGTCGGAGCTGTTGCCGCCGAGGTAGCTGGAGTACACGAGGCCGCCGCCTGCCGGATCCATTTTCGTGACGAATGCCTCTATGAACCCACCGCCGCACCCGCAGGTCGCCTGGAACGGATTCGCAAGCGGAAAGTTGGTTGAATCGGTGTACCCGGTGACATGCGCACACCCGGCTGCATTCACGGCTATGCCTTGAGGCGCCTCATACGAGCCACCGCCCAGATAGGTGGAATACTCGAGACTGCTGCCAGCCGAGTTGACCTTTGTCACGAACACATCCATATTATTCCCGCCGTTACACAAACCGTCTGTCCCGCAGGAGGAGTCAAAAGTGCCGGCCGTTGTAGGGAAATTGACCGACGTTGTGCTACCGGTGACATAGGCGTTGTCGCTACCGTCCACGGCGATGTCGATGCCCTGGTCGTCGCCGCCTCCGCCGAGATACGTTGAGTAGAGGAACGCGCCCCCGGATGCACTCAGCTTCGCCACGTAGGCATCGAACGTACCACCCGCGTTTGCAGCCTGCAGCGGGCTGGAGGTGGGGAAATCAGATGACGCCGTTCGCCCTGTCACGTAGATTCTCCTGGAAGAATCCAGAGCGATCCCGACGCCACGATCCTGACCACTGCCTCCGAGGTAGGTTGAGTAGATGAGCGAGGCCGCGCCGTTGGCAGTCGTATCGACGCGCGCGACGAAAGCGTCGAAGGTGCCGCCGCCGAATGTCGACTGGAAGGGATTCGCGGTCGGGAAGTCAGTCGAGGCGGTCGCCCCGGTCACATAGACTTCCCTCGAGGCCCCTAGAACGATATCGAGGCCGCGGTCGTCGCCCCCTCCGCCCAAGTAGGTGGAATAGATGAGAGAAGATCCGTCGGGACTGAGCACCGTGACGAACGCGTCCCAGACTCCTGTGTTGCACGCGCCATCGGAGCCGCAGGAGGCATCGAATGCGCCCGCGGTCACGGGGAAGTTCACCGAGTCTGTCAGACCGGCTACGTACGCACGGCCAGCGGTGTCGACGGCAAGGGACATGCCATAGTCGTTGGGACCGCTGCCACCGATGTAGGTGCTGTAGAGCAGGGTGTCGCCGGCCGGGTTCATCTTGGTCACGAAGGCATCGAAGCCGCCGGCATTGGTTGGCTGGTAGGAGCTGGTTGTGGGGAAATTCGTCGACTTGGTCAGCCCCGCCATGTAGATATTCCCGTCGCCATCCAAGCCGATTCCGCTGCTGTTGTCTTCGCCAAGACCGCCGAGGAAAGTGGAGTAGGTGATCACGGGGTCGATCGTGAGCGGCCTGCCGGGATCGTAGTCCGGGACCAGAACCCCCACCTCATCCTCTCCGCGCAGGTCGTACTCAACGGGTACGATCCTCCTGAAGCCCCCCACCTCCTGATATCCAATCGGCCGCGTTTGACGGACGTCGCCAGCGGTCGTGTGGAGAATCAGGTCGCCTTCTGGGCTGATCCGGAGCGCTTCGATGCCATGAAAACTGAGCGTGATGGTGCTGGGACTTGTTCCAGGGGCGACCACGAAGTCGTATTCGAGCTGCCCTTGGCGGGCGTAATAGATGAGGTCAACTCCTGGATAGAGTCCTTGGTACACGACCTTTGCATACGTGGTGATCGCGGTCCGCCACTTCTCTGGATCGCGCCCGATGAAGTAGTTGACCTCCCCCAACAGCGGTTCCTGCCCGAGCACGGCGACGCTTGGGCTGGCTCCAACGGGCCGAATTCGCACGACGGCCGAACGCTCGTCCGACGGCTGCCGGCCTGGTTGCGGCGGTTCTACCGAGTCTTCGAGTGCGACGCTCGTGGGTGTCGTTGGTGCCGCGTTGCGGAGGCTCAGCACGGCCTCCTCAGCCGTCAGGTATAACGTGGAGCTTCGCCCACGGAGCAGGAATCTCACCTGGGCATCCGCCTGCCCTTCGTTGACTTCGAAGCCGCGGATTACTTTTCCCTGGATCGCAATGGACTCGCCTCGCACGGAGCCTGGAGATCCGGCTGGCCCTTGGTCCGTGCCGGAGCACAGAGCGGGCGATGCGACGAACGACGCGCCCACGACCAACCAGCTCGTCCATCCGATCCCGCAGTCCGTCTTTCGGGGCTGCTTATGTCCCATGGATTCCTCCTCTTCTTCCCGTCCACTCCCGCGGAGGCTGTCGATGAACCGCACACCTGTCGACTTCGCCTGCCGCACTTCCCGCCTCCGAAGGTCCCCGCCCCGCAGCGGGCCAACAGACGCCAACAAGAACATAGGACGCGACCGCCCAGCCAGGAAGAACCCTTCGGGGGAGATGAATCTCCGCAAATGGTGCAGCTAGGAGCTCAGCCGAAGCGGGAGCATGGCCTCTAGCTTTCGGGGGAGAACAAGGTGGCTTGGTGAATGTCGTGAGGATGACGGGCTCACGCGTCGCCCGCTCAACGCCCCACGCCCGCGGAGAGGGCCGCCTTGCCTCCCTTGGCGTAACGCCTTGGCCTTTTTTGCAATGGCAGGACGGGGTTGTTCGTGATAGAATGAGACGGAGTCAGTTCGTTGAGCGTCATGCTGACCGCGGTTGTCGTTCATCACGGGTTCGAGGAAGACCCAATGAAAGTCCAAGCCCCGATAGAAGTGCTCATCGTCGATGACCACCCTGTGGTATTGGAAGGACTGGCCGCGGTGATCTCCTCTGATCTCGACATGCGCGTGGTGGGGCAGGCCCGAACGGGCCGTGAGGCGATCGAGCACTTTCGCCTGCACCGGCCCACTGTCACCCTCGTGGATCTGCGGCTCCCGGACATGAGTGGTATGGATGTGATCTCCACCCTCAGACGTGAGTACGGCGAAACGGGCTTCGTGGTGCTTACCGTGTTGGGAGGAGACGAGGACATCTTCCGAGCGATGCAGGAAGGTGCGCGAGGCTACCTTCACAAGGACGCAACCAAGGAGGAAATTCTTCAGGCCATCCGGATGGTTGCCCACGGAGACCGTTACATTCAGGTCGGGATGGCTTCGCGCCTGGCCGACCGCCTCGCCTCCGGCAACCCGTCGTTGAGAGAGATTGAGGTACTCCAACTGATGGCAACTGGCAAATCCAACAAGGAGATTGCGTTCGAGCTCTCTGTCGGCGAGGGGACCGTCAAGACACACGTGGGCAACATGGTGAGGAAACTCGGCGTGAGCAGCCGCACCCAGGCCATCCTGACGGCCGCACGACGAGGTATGGTTCGATTAGTCGACAAGAAGGAGCGGTAGACGACTGGCTGCACCGTGCCGGCTCCTCTGCGTCCGCGGCATCGACGCATCGACACACATCACCCGACTTAGCCAGGGTGTATAACATAGGCGCCTTAGCGCTCGACTCTTACCAACATGTTGTCAGCTGTGGGTGAGGTATCCGACGTGCAAACCACCAAGACTCCAAGGCACCAAGCCGCACCAAGGGGCAAAGCGATCCGCTTGGTGGGTCCTGGTGTCTTGGTG
>JACPPM010000169.1 GCA_016191015.1 Acidobacteriota bacterium
CACCAAGACACCAGGACCCACCAAGCGGATCGCTTTGCCCCTTGGTGCGGCTTGGTGCCTTGGAGTCTTGGTGGTTTGCACGTCGGATACCTCACCCACAGCTGACAACATGTTGGTAAGAGTCGAGCGCTAAGGCGCCTAATCACGTCCCCATCTCCTCTGTACCCGGGACATCCATGCGACCGGCCCCCCGAACCGGTACCGCGGGTTGACATCGCGGGACCTGCTCGATATTATGCCGCGCATACGAAGCAGCCTGCACCAGGCTCGGGGGTCATCAGTGCAGCTCAGCAGCAGAGATGCTCGATACGGTGCTCATCGTCACCCCGGGTCCGCGGCTCTGGTCCTCCTGGTCACGGCAACGATTCTGAGCGACCATCGGCCGGTGGTTGCACTCGATCCCAACAAAGTCATCACGCAGTACACACACGACGTCTGGCAGATTGAGGACGGCCTGCCTCAGAACTCGGTTCACTGCATTCTCCAAACCCGCGACGGCTACCTCTGGCTTGGTACTCAGGAAGGTCTTGTGCGATTCGATGGGGTGAGATTCAGGGTGTTCGACAAGGAAAACACTGACGAGATCAAGAATAACTTCGTGAGGGTGCTCTTTGAAGACCGTGAAGGAAGCCTCTGGATCGGGACAGACGCTGGGTTGAATCGTCTACGAAGCGGGGAATTCTCCTCTTATACAACTCGCGAGGGGCTATCCAATGATCTCGTCTCCGCCATCCATGAGGACCGAGCCGGCACATTGTGGATTGGCACACGCGGCGGGTTGAATCGAATCACGAATGGAGTCTTGACCGCTTACCGCAGCAAGAACGGATTGTCGAGTGATCTCGTCACGTGCATCCACGAGGACCGCGAAGGAGTCTTGTGGATCGGGACCCGCGGCGGACTGAACCATCTGAAGGACGGTGTCCTCACATCTTACTCAATTGAAGACGGCCTGTCGGGAACGTTCGTTTCCTCGATTCTCGAGGATCGTGAGGGGCGGCTTTGGATTGCCACGTGGGGAGGCGGGCTCGACCGCTTCGCAGACGGCAAGTTTACGACCTACACGACGCGGGATGGGCTGTCGGACGATGCGGTCTGGTGCCTTTATGAGGATCGAGCCGGAAGTCTCTGGATTGGCACCGTCGGAGGCGGCCTGAGCCGGATGCGGGATGGAAGATTCGTTGCCTACACGACCAAGGAAGGTCTTTCTAACGACGGGGTGTGGTCGATCTGCGAAGACCGGGAAGGCAGTCTCTGGGTGGGCACGAATGGTGGCGGCCTGAACCGGCTTATGGATGGGAATGTCACGACCTACACGACGCGTGAGGGTCTTCCCGACGACCAGGTGCGTGTTGTTCATGAAAACAGGGAGGGCGTGCTTTGGATCGGCACTGACGATGGTCTGGTTCAATTGCAGAACGGCAAGATCACGACATACACGATCAGGGATGGACTTCCCGACGGGACGATCTGGTCTTTGTGCGACGCCCGAGACGGTGGTCTCTGGATCGGAACGGGCGGCGGCGGGTTGTGCCGATTCAAAGATGGAAGGATCACGGCACGCCCTACGAGGGGAACAGGAAACATCAAGAATATCATCTCGCTCCATGCCGCCGGAGACGGGAGCGTCCTGATCGGCACGTGGGGTGGCGGATTGATTGAGTACAGAGACGGATCCTTCGCTGCGTACCCACTCAATGGAGGCTTCGCCGGGCAAGTCATCAGATTCATCCATGCAGATCGGGAGAACACCCTCTGGATCGGTACCGGTGGCTCCGGTCTGACGCGGATACGGAACGGCAACGCCACGATTTACACTACCAAGAACGGGCTTTCGGACGACAATCTGCTGTCGATCTATGAGGACGGTGACGGGAATCTCTGGATCGGCACCTGGGGCGGTGGCCTGAACCTATTTCGGATGGGTCAGTTCACGACGTACGGCACCAAACAGGGCCTCTTTGCAGATGTTATCTTTCAGATACTCGATGATGGCACGGGGAATCTCTGGATGAGCTGCAACAAAGGGATCTTCCGGGTCAGCAAGAAGAACCTGCTGGACGTCGCCGACGGAACATCTGCCGTGATCGATTCGATCGCCTACGGCACAGCGGACGGGATGAGGAGCCGCGAGTGCAACGGAGGCACAAGTCCCGCCGGCTGCCGAACGCGCGATGGGAAACTCTGGTTTCCCACGATCAAGGGTGCGGCCGTCGTCGATCCGGGCCGTACGGTGCGGAACGATCTCCCACCGCCTGTTCACGTCGAGAGCGTCCTGGCGGATGGCCGGGAACTACTGCCTCAGTACAAACCATCGCTGGCGACACCGGTCGAATTGTCGCCGGGAACACGCAATCTCGAATTTCACTTCACTGCTCTGAGTTACCTCGTTCCGGACAGAGTCCGGTTCAAGTTCAAGCTGGTGGGGTATGACAAGGACTGGGCCGATGCCGGCGCTCGAAGAAGCGCCTACTATACACACCTCCCGCCAGGGCATTACCGGTTCCAAGTCATCGCCTGCAACAACGACTCCCTGTGGAACCAAGTGGGGGCCAGCTTTGCTCTGGATCAACTACCTCATTTCTACGAGGCACTGTGGTTCTACGCGCTCGGTGCCAGCATCCTTTTCTTGACGGCTGGCGGTGCGCACCGCCTTCGGGTGAGACATCTTCGCGCGCGCGAGCGGGAGCTTGCCGCCCGCATCGATGAGGCACTTCGTCAGATCAAAATCTTGAGGGGGCTTCTGCCGACATGCGCCTGGTGCAAGCGA
This sequence comes from Acidobacteriota bacterium, assembly GCA_016191015.1. Taxonomy (GTDB): domain Bacteria; phylum Acidobacteriota; class CAIWXX01; order CAIWXX01; family CAIWXX01; genus JACPPM01. The sequence continues at coordinate 2,771 of JACPPM010000169.1, forward strand.
ATACGGGATGAGCGAGGGGACTGGGACACTCTCGAGTCGTATGTTCGCGAGCATACCGAGGCCGACTTCACGCACGGTATCTGTCCGGACTGCAAGAGTACTGTCTATCCACCGCCAGTCAAGGAATAGCGGTGAACAATGTCGGCTCGCGGCCTCCCGTAGGCTCCGGAACGGATCCCGCCCCCCATCGGGCCGTGAAGCGTCGAGCGTAAAGCGAATCCGTCGGGCTCGTCCCGCCAAGACTACGGCAAAGTCCCGGAAACCGCAGATTTCACAGATTGACTCGCAGATGTCGCCGATTGCTTCGCGCCGACCCGAGAGGGAGGAGCAAGTTGCTCGTCGGTTGAATGCTGGAAGTATCTGCGTAATCTGCGCCATCTGCGGTTTCGAACGGAAAGGCCTCGCCCGAGTCGGCGCCTCGACTTTGCCGCAGCCCTGCTCGTCCCGCGTTCTTTGCTTGACTCACGGTGGCGGTGGCATGGGCCCCTTCGCTCTGCGCAAGGCTTCGGCTCACCGCCCCGCGGGCAGCGGCATCACGTTCCAGCTGATGTAGTTCTCGCCCGTGAAGTCGACGATGTCCTCGCTCTGGTAGCTCTCCTGGCCCTTCGGGAGCCAGAGGCGGCGCAGCTTCTTCTGCTTGTCCGAAGCGACGAAAATGTCATCCCTCTTGTCGCCATCCCAGTCGAAGACGACCGTGGCGTGCTCGAACCCTCCCGACGTCGCGCCCGGGACCACGTTGGTGACGTCCCAACCAGTACCCTTTCGCTGGAGCCGATAGATGCCTGCTGAACGTGTCGACGCGATGATCTCGCGCACGCCGTCGCCGTTGGTGTCGCCGGCATTGAGGAATCTGCACATGTCACCATCGAGCGGGACGTCGCCGGTCTCCTTCATCGCGCCGTCCTTCCAGGCCCAGCCCCGGATGGACAATCTCGCGCCGGGACTGCTCATCCCCTCCACCTCCACCGCCGCGTACAACTCCGCGCGGCCGTCGCCGTCGAGGTCCGTGGCCAGGATCTCCTTGGCGTGGCGATCGGGAAAATGAATGAGCACCGATCTCTTGTAGGTCCTGGAGGCCGCATCCCAGCGATACATGTCGATGCCTCCACCCTGCTGCGTCCCATCGAGGCGATTGGGCTCAGACGGTGTTGTGAAGAGCTCGAGCTTGTGGTCGCCATCGACGTCGGCGATCTCGACCTCGTGCGTGAAGGTCCGCTGAGATTCCTTGTGGATCTCCTGCGGCTTCAGACCCTGAGCAGTCTGTTCGAGAACGAAAACCGCGCCAAGGTCGTGCGTCACGACAACGATTTCATCCTGCCCGTCCCCATCGACGTCTCCGACTTCGACATCGCGGAAACGGTGCTCGCGCTGCCCGACCGTCGCCGTCCAGAGCGTGGTCGCCTTCAGGCCCGTCCCAGGACCTGCCGGCTCCCGCCAGATCTGGAGATAGGGCATATTGGCGCTGATTGTCAGGATCCCGGGCTCGCCGAACGCCGGCGTGAACCACATGCACTTGTGGAAGACGTTGCCGCCGTTGAGCTCGAACACCTTCGCCTCGGGCTTGCCTTTGATCTCAGCCCATGTGAGGTCCTTGTCGGAGACACCCGGAGCATCGGCCGTCGTCCAGGTCGCTCCAGATTGAACGAAGGTGAGCGGCCCGGAGGTCGGCTGGCCGTCTTTCCCGAGCTTCCGCACGAAGGCCTTGCCGTCAGCGCCGATCCCAGGCTGCAGCTCGACTCTTCCCGGCGGCGCGGGAATCTCCTCGCGAGACCATCCCTTCGATCCGGGGCGCAGGATTAGCATCGTCGCGGACGGGCCGTTCTTGAAAACCGAGCGGGCCACGATGAGGCCTCCCGGCTGCGTCTTTGAGCAGCCGCCACCGGGAAAGAGGCCCAGAACAAAAACGAGAACAAAAGCACGATTGCGCATAGTTTCTCCCTGGTCTGGTTGTCTCCGGCGGGCTCGTCGCGGGCCGCCGGGTCTTCGTCGCGGACTGGGGCCGAGGTCTTCGACCGCGAACCCTGTCCCCCGCGCGCGCGACATTCTGCCCGAATTCGGCCCCGCGCCGCAAACGACGCTCGCTGGCCCTACGGGCGCAGCTTTGGGTTCAGGAGGGATATCCGCACGGCGCGCTCGCGGTCGAATCTCAGCCTCTCCACGATCCCTTGCACGATCGGATTAAGCGGGGTGAGCGAGACATCCATGCTGCGGGTATCCATGTGAATCCTGCAATCGGTCGAGCCGTCGGCGTCCAGATCGAGCTCCTCGGCGATCTCGTTGGGCAGCGTGCCCGCTGTGGCGGCCCAGTTCACTTGCACGAAACCTTCCGCGCGCTCTCCGAAGAGCCCATCAAAAACGGGCCTGTGGATTTTCGTCAGGTAGTCCTTGTGATCGATTGTCCGCGCGATCTCTCCGCCGGTGAAGCGCGGGGAAACCTTCACGTCGGTAATGGAGATGAGCCCTCGCGCCCAGGTCCCCATACCGACGAATGTTGCCAGCACGATGGGAATAGCCGTCACGGCCCATGCGTAACCGAGAACTGATCGGATGCTGGTCATCCCTGACCCCCTATCTCATGAACATGCTGCCGGTCGTCGCGAGCAGCAGGATCCGATGGAGCCCTCCGGCGATCATGCCTCCGCCGAAGGTGCTCAGGAAGAGGAACGCAGGGTAGAGGTAGAGAACGCGAGCAAGGCGGGGCCGGGCGGCGACTGGGGTCCCTTTCACGTGATAACACACCGCGTCATGCGGACAGATATCGACGCATTTGCCACAGAGCGAGCACGAAAGCCTTGTGCCGCCCCTGTCGATGCTCTCTCTGTTGATCGCGAAGCTCGGGCATTCCTGCGTGCACAGCCGGCACTTCTCTTTGCAACGATCCGGACGAACGCGGATATCGAACGCGCAGAGCTTGCTCAACAGAGACTGGAACGCCCCGAAGGGACAGAAAAGGCCGCATTGTGCCCGCCGCTTGGTCAGGACCGGCAGTACGATCACGAGCGCGATGAAGAGCAGCACAAAGATGAAAGTCTGCACCATGATCTTCACGGACGTGACCGCAAGAAACTCGGTCACCGCTTTGTACGGACAGAGCCAGAAGCAATACGTCGGCGACAGAGTCGCCGCCGCCGTGAGGATGATACCGAGAAGCACCGCGTACGGGAGATATGTCCACCGTTTGTCGACGTCCCGGATCGTGCGCTTCTTGCGCAGACGCGAGAAGAAATCGTCGAGCCCGCCGAAGAAGCACCCCCAGCTACAGAACCCGCGTCCCAGGGCGAGAGTGAAGCCGATCCAGATAACGAACATCGATGCAATATCGGCGAAGCCGCCCAGGATCGACCCTGGAAAGATGATGGTGCGCGTGAGGGCCGCCGGAACGATTGTCATGGGAATAACGATGTGGCACATCGGGGTGTTGCCGCTGGCCATATCTTCAGCCGTCAGGGCCAGGCTGCCGCGTTTTTCCAGAAGGTTCGTCATGAAACCGATGATGAAGCAGAAGGCCATAACGACGAAGAAGATGGCCCGGTAGTGGTCGGTCTTGCCTGTGTGGATGATAAGGAAGAACGTGGCGTTCGCGAAGACAATGGTCGCAAGGAGAGCGATCAGACTGAGCCGATCTCGCGGGAGCTGCGGCCCGCCACCCATCATTACCGGCGACGCGAGAACGATCGGCAGTGAAAGGAGGAAGGACTTGAGGAGGCTGCGCCAGGCGCGGGGCTTCTTCGCTTCTGTAGTCATGCCAGCCAGATCTGTTGAATCCCGGCGGTCGTCCTGACGACCCCAAACACGAAATAGTAGACTGCCACGACACCGGCCGCCAACCGGCCGACCATGGCCACGGCCGCCGGACGCGCGGGCGCTCCGAGCAGCGGCGTCGGGAGGACGTAGAGTGATGTCCCGAGGAAAAACATCAGGAAAAAGGAAACGCTGCCCCAGAGGGAGTGGGTGTCCGAGGCCGCGGTGAGAGCCAGGATGAATGGCGGGCACAGATTGAGCCCGGTCAGGAAGCCGAGGACAATCGGGAAGAATGATTCTCGACCATGCATCAAGTCAGGCGAGTGGCCAACTGCCCCGGCGGGACATCCGATTTCTGGTTTCTTGAATCCGTACCAGGCGAGCAGGGCGCCCAGGATCACATAAGCGATCCCGACGACCATTCCTTGCGTACCGAAGTGGAGCAGCACCGCTCCGGCCGCCCATGCAGCAACCGCGAAGAGGAGGTATCCGGCGAGTCTGCCAAGAAGAAACATGCTCGAGATCCATGCAATCCGGCCCACACCCCTCCCCTGGCTCATGACGTAGGGCATCAAGACAGGAGCACAGTAGGCCAGACAGGCTGCACCGCTGCTCAGTCCGAGGACGAACCCTTGCCACATCATGATTCCGTCAGAACCATGGTGCGATTTTCGGCCTGGAGTGCCTCGGTGTCAAGGGAATGTGTCGCCTCTGAATCCGCGACTCTTACGCGCGGATTCACGGACATCGCTATTCTTTGACGACCTTTCCATCCTTCATCACGAAGCGAACGTTGCGAATCGCGCTGATGTCTCGAGTCGGGTCCCCGGGAACCGCGATGAGATCCGCGAGGAGACCCCCCCGGATCTGGCCAATCTTGTCGGTCCACCCCATGATTCGCGCGTTGACCATCGTTGCTGCGAGGAGCGCTTGAACCGGTCTCATCCCGTCGCGGACCATCAATTCGAGCTCGCGGTAGCTCGTCCCATGCGCGAACACGCCCACGTCACTTCCCAGTCCAATCGTGACGCCGTTTTTCAGAGCCGATTGGAACGCTCGCCGGCCCTGCTCCAGGTCCGGCGTGAGCGCCGAAACACCCGGCTTGTATCCATCGAAGTATTCCGCGTAGGCTTCCCTCGCGGTCAGCGTCGGAAGGTACGCGACGCCGTGCTCGGCCATCAATGCGAAAACGTCATCGGTTCCCCCTGTGCCGTGCTCGATCGTGTTGACTCCGGCGAGCACGGCCCGCCGCATCCCCTCGGGCGTCGCCGCATGTGCCGCCACAGGCCGCCCTGCGCTCCTGGCCTCGTCCACCAGCGTCTGCAGCTCGGCCAGCGTAAAGGTCGGCACCGCCGCTCCACCAGGCCCGCGGCGATAGTCCGCATACACTTTGACCCAATCTGCCCCGTGTCCCACCTGCTCACGCACGGCCATCAGAACCTGATCCGTGCCGCTCGCCTCCTGCGCACCCTTGGGTGGCTCGAAGTTGGTGGCGAAATTCAGCGGCCCCGGACCGTAACTCGCCGTCGCCACGATCGCCCGCGTGGCCACCTGCAGCCGGGGCCCCGGGAATCGACCTTCATCGATCGCCTTCTGAACGGAGAGGTCGGCGTAGTCGGCGCCCTCCGTGCCGAGGTCACGGAGAGCAGTGAATCCGGACATCAACGTCGACTGGCAATGGAGCACGGCCGCGATGACGCGGTAGGCGAGCGGTTCCTTGAGGACCTGGTCGTTCCACGAGGTCTCGTTGTAGGGATGAAGAAAGATGTGGGAATGCGCGTCGATGAGTCCGGGGAGGAGGGTCATACCCGGCAGGTCGATCACACGCGCTCCAGGAGGTGCGTTGACACTTGCAGAAGGCCCGACAGCGCCGATCTTGTTCCCGTCGACGAGGACGACCCATCCTTCGTGTGGTTCCTCGCTCACTGCATCGAACACGCGTTGAGGCCGTAGCAGCACGGCGTCGGAAGCATCCGCGGCGGTCGGCCCCGCGAGGGCGGCAGCAAGTGCGACGCCGCAGACATGCGCGGAGATCGTGGCCGCGAGCGACAACCCCAGCCCAGCGGCAATAGATTTGGCTCTCATCAAAACACCCTCCTGGGGGGCCTGTCTCTGTGAACCGAGTCGAAATAGTATTGCAGGGATCTCAACAGCGCGCGGAGATCGAATGGCTCCTAAGCGAAAGCACGAGAGCGGCAGTTCAGTCATCACGCTTCCCGTCGTTGGAATCATGATAGGGTGTCCACCACGGAAGGTCAATGCGCATTTGTCTCAGTGGGATACTCGGCCTCTCACATACTCCGGGGTCTTCGGCGCACCAGAACCGTACGGACGATGTGCCATTGTCTGCGCGCGCCGGGGACCGAAAGCGCTCTGAACCGCAGTCGTGTCGCTCGGGCATTCGCGGTAGTTGTGGAGCTGGTCTGACCACGGGCCGATTGGATCGCGAGTATTGGCGATGACCGCCTCCCCTGCGTCGGACACGCGTGGGGAGTATCCCGGCCTCCTAGGCTGCTCGGCCCTGATCGCCGGGCTGATTGCGATCGTGTCCGGCGTCGTTCTCGCGTTTTTCCGCTTCTGGTGGGGAGTATCGATCAGCGTCGCAAGTGTCGTCGCAATCGGCTTGATCCTCTCGTACGCGTCCCGCGTGGAACGTGATAGATGGCGGCGGCGGTTCGATCGTCTTGCAAGTATCGCCCCGCCCGAGGGGGAGGCGTGGAGAGATCTGTGCGAGGGCACAGGGCTCGGGGATTTCGTACCAGTAATCGAGGATCGTGTCCGCCAGGCGGTGAGAGTCGAATCTCACCGGGCGGAATCTGAGGCTATCGGCATCGGTCAGTCTCGAATCGGCGGCTTGCACGACTTGCCCCGCGGATTCGAGTGGCCTCAATACAAGGGACGATCGTTGCGCTTCCTCGCGCAGTTCGACCTGGCCGAGGTGCACAAGGTCCACCCGGAGGAAACGCTCCCCGCCGAGGGATGGTTGTGGTTCTTCTACGAGCCGGGAGGGACAATGGACGGCAGTGATCCCGCGGATGCCGGATCGGCGCGCACGTACTTCGCGGCAGAAGCGCCGCTGGAACGGCGGGCACTTCCGGACGATCTCGTCAGCGGGTATGCGTACCAGTTTTGCCGTGTCAGCTTTGCCCAGTACGACGACCCGCCGGATATCGACTTCGACACCGCGCTCACCGAATCGCTCACGGACGAGCAATACGATGCCTACTGCGACATCCGAAGCTATCTATCCGGCGAGTCGACGGGCGCCGAGCACAAACTGCTCGGCAATCCACAGCCGGTGCAGGGCCCGATGGAATCGGAGTGTGAGCAGGTGGCGAATGGGATGTCCTGTGCGGCCTCCCGCGGAACGGAAGAGCCAGGATCGCTGGAGCCGGCCAGTGGTGCGACGCAGTGGCGACTACTCTTGCAGCTCGAGTGTGGTGATGAAGCTGGAATGTTCTGGGGCGATCTCGGGAGGGTGTATTTCTGGATCCGCGCGAGCGATCTGCGTGAGCGACGTTTCGAGCGCATCTGGGCGATTGCGCAATGCACCTGAAGCCGCGCGGGAATGGTACGGATTCAGAACCGTCGCCAATCAGAGGCCAGTCCCGGCCCCGGAACATTCCGAGAACCACCTATCGAGGGGGGGTTCATCGAAGTCCCTCCAGTTCGGTTCCGCCTCGCAGCCGGTCAAGGTAAGTGGCGTAGACAAAGGTGCGGTCACACCGGCGCCCGGTGCTCTCGACGAGAATTCGGGCCTCGACGAGCGTAACCACAGCTTTTGTCGCGGTAGGCTTGGTCGTGGCGAGAAGATCAACGACGGCCGCGATGCTGACGATGGGGTGCTCGGCCCGGAGCTCGAACAGCCGAGCGTTCGTATCTGCCCGTGATCCTCGGCATCCGCGCCTCTCGGAAAGCATTTTGCCTAACTGGCATCGAAAGTAAACATCTCTTCCCTGTCACAAGAGCCCGGGAATTGGCACCCGGGATGCCCCTCCTGTCATGCCTCGCATACGAATGCCAGCCGACAATAGCTCTCGGAGGCCGACCACCGCCCCGCGGACCGCCCTCAATGCCCATGCAGTTTCCTGATCAAATCGGCCGCGCCCAGCCAGTTGACGATGACGTGCAGCGTGAGCGCGGCGGCTACGAGGCCTGCGAAAACCGCGAGAATGCGAAGCGCTTTAGTTTTCATGAACGTTCCTTTCTGAGTTATTCGCACGCGATATTGGCTCATTCGTCTTATTCGTCCGATCAAAAGTTGATTTCAAAAGAAACCTCCAGGATGTCGGACAGTGGGGCGTTACCGAATTCAGTCCGAGTGCTGCCCTGATTGTGCGTGAGCTTGGCCCTGGCCGCGTAGTAGTCGGATAGATTGTACTGGGCCTGTAACTGCAGCGAGAACGACCTGTCCTGCGAAAACAGCCCGGTCACCTCAGTTGTGTACCGTTCCTTGAATGTGTTCCGGTACGCGGCCAGGACATAGAACCGATTCATGCCGGCGAACCGGTAGTCGCCCAAGACGGCAGGATTTCTTTCCTGGAGCGCCTGGTCCAGCGCTTCAAAGTAGTTTTCCCGTTCGGACGGCGTATAGCCTTCGCCGTTATAGTAAACCTCCAGCGTCACACCGGCGTCGCCGTTGAAGAACGATAGAAACGACTCGGGGCCCAGCACAATGTAAGAACCGAGAACCGCCTGCACGTAAGTCCCATCCTTGGGTTTGCCCATCCTGTTGCCGCCATAGTAGTTACGGCCGCTGCGGCTGAAACCGGCTATTTCGGAGTACAGCGTGACGCCGGCAGACAGATTGCCGGAGAACGACAGGCCGACCATCCGTTCAAAATCACGGCCATCTCGAGCTCCACCCGCGGTTTCAGCCGTGGGGCGATACGCCTGACCGTCGAAATAGTATGCGGACAAGTCCCAATCCCCGATCATGACTCCCACGCGCGCCCCCCAGCGGTTCAGGTCGCTATTCCAGTCTTTGTCATAATTGCGCGTGAAGAACAGATCCGTTGTGACGGCGTGGCGATTGAAACTGAGCCAGGCGATCGGCTGCCCCTCGGTCTCCAGCTTCGGGTTCAAAGGGTCACGCGCCGGGACGATGACGTTCACAGGGTTGAAGGCCATGGCCGTCCCCCAGTTGATCCGCCGCTTGCCCACGCTGAGAAACCAGTTGTCAGCCTTCCAATCCGCAAACAGCTCGTCCACACGGGCGAGATTGCGGCGGTTGCTTCCCGCATCGGTATCACTCGAGTAGAAGCTGTACCCCTTGAACAGTACGCGCACTGATTTTCCGTCGTTCAAATAGTCCGACACTGTCACGCGGGCCTCGACGTCTGTGGCAGCCTTCCCGAGGTCCAATACTTGGTTGCCTGGGTTCAAGCGGGAAGTCTCGTCGAGGTGGGACCATCTGCCCGCGAATTTGAGATACACCTCGGTTGCGATCTGGGCATTCGCGCTGTGCGCACTGCTCAGCAGCATGCCGAGCCCCATCAGTCCGATCGTGCAGACGTGTCGCATATCCTGCTCCCAGCTCGGGCTATCGTTTCGCAAACGAATCCTTGTTGAAGGTTTCCGGCGGAAAGGCTTGCCCGCGCTCAATCTTCACGTACCGCACCTCGGTGTACTTGTCCTTTTCGAGCATGCTCGTCATCACCAATGTGTCCGGCGCGCCGTTGCGAACCCCGGTTTTTGTGTGAAATACCATGCTCTTCAGGAGATCGCCGGAAAACGTGTAGTAGTCGCGCTTCACCGGGTACAGGTCTCTCTTGCGAATCCAGTAGAGGATTCTGGCATACGGCACATCCTCGGTCTTCGCCTTGAGCTCGAGCTTGTAGGCCTGCTCGCCCTGATAGTCTTCGACGCCAAGCAGTGCCGGCGTGTAGTCTTCACTCAAGTTGGTCTTCATCAGGTCCATGTTTGAGAAATCGCTGTTGGAGAAGCTGTTGCCTTCCGATACGCGCAGGGTCTTGTTGATCTTCGCAAGATAGAGCCACGTGTTGTCGCCTACGTGCAGCGTCTTGTCGCCCTTGTTGCGGGGCGGATACAGGGTTTCCGCCAACTGCGAAACCGTGTCCTGGTATTTCAAATCCATCCGGTAAGTCGTGCGCAGCTCTTGCTCGCGATAAACCCGCATCTCGGTTTCGACTCTGGAATGGCTGATGTCGAGCATGTCCTCAACCTTTTGCAAAATCTTCTCGGCGCTCATGTCTTGAGCAAACGCCGAGGCAACGAATAACAACGAACAACTGAGAGTGGCGATTATCCGGTTCATACAATCCTCCCCTACGCTTCGGTTAGTGCTTCTACCGGGTTCAGCTTTGCCGACGCGGCCGCTGGAAACCAGGAAGCGACGATGCTGATGACGAACGACAACCCGAGGGCCAGACCGGTGATCGACCAATCGATGCGCGGAAGAACGGTGATGATCGCCGAATCGGGTCCATCGAAACGAAGGCCGCCGTGTGCGCTGATGGCGTGAGCCAGCCCGACAGCCAGAACCAGGCCGATCACCGCGCCGAGTAGGCCGATCAGCACGCCTTCCAGGAGGAACAACCTGCGCGTCTGAAAGGGCTCCATGCCGATCGCCAGGAGTGTCCCGATCTCCTTGCGGCGTTCTCTGATCGCCACAAACATGGCGTTGGCGATGCCCAACCCGATGATGACGAATAAGATAAGGCTGATCGTGGTGGCGATGAGCTTGAAGACGCTTCCGACCGTCACGTACATCGGGATCAGTTCCGTGTAGTTCCGGACGATGACCGGCTGACCGGCATCTTTCAGCTTCGCTGCCGCGGTTTCGGCATACTCCACCGAACGGTCGAATTCACGCGTCTTGACCAGGATCTGCGAGACCCTGTTCGGCATGCGCAAGAACTTCTGCGCGCGGCTCAGATTCATTTCCAGGTACGTCGCCGAAGGAAAGTGACTTCCGCTCTTGACTCCGACCACCTTCCCGTACATCAAGTCGATGCCGCCCTGCAGGGTCCTGACGACGATGGCCACCTGATCGCCGACGGCAACGCCCAGCTTGTCAGCCAGCAATTGCCCCAGGACGACTTCGTTGGGGTCATCACGGAGGGAGCGGCCTGCTCTGATCAAATCATCCGACCCCGGCAGGACGCGGCCTTGACCGTCTCTGTCCACACCCCTGCCGTCAAAGACATCGCTTCTGGAGCCGTTGCTGACGATTCCAACGATGCGCAATTCACCGTAGGCCGCCTGAACGCCGGGCATTCGTTCGACCGAGGCGATGAGCTCTGCACCGTTTGTCAGGGTGGTTCCCAGAGGGTCCAGAGTACTTTCCGCCCGGTATTTCTGGTGTTCGATCTGGAAGGCCCCGGTTGTGGCGCTTATGAACACATCCTGCGCCCAGAATCGGAACATGCCCTTCAGGAACGCCCCCGTGAAGATGACCACCACCACTCCGAAGACAATCGCCAGCTCGGTAAAAAGCGTCCGGCGCTTGTTCCGCCACAAGTTTTGAAATGCGATATTCAAGAACATCTGTCTCCCCTTCTAGTTGTAGTTCAATGAATCCACGACGCTCATCCTGCAGGACGACCGGACCGGGAAGAAGACGGCCCCGGCAGCCACGGCCAAGGGAATGAGAAACGAGGTCAGGAGATTTCTGATCTCGAGCACCGGTCGCACACCGGCGAAGATGCCGTCTGAGAAAGAGATCCCGGTGTGCTGCCCTAGAGTGATCAAGAGCGCCCCGGCCACCAACCCGAGCAAGCCCCCCAGCGAAGTCATTATGAGATACTCCAGATAGAAGAGGCCGTAGATCTGCCGTTTATCTGCGCCAATCGCTCGGATGCTGCCGACTTCCCGAATTCGCTCGAAGATCGACATCAACATGGCATTGCTGACGATGAAGCTGACGATCAGGGAGAGAACGATTGTCACGGTGACCCCGATCCCATTGAAGATCGCCGTCAGGAAACTGAGCTCGCGGTTCGAGTACCAGGGCTCTGCGATCCAAGGAGCGCCTTGCGATGCAAAGGACCGGTTGAGCGAGTCCACCACCTGCTTTACGTTCTGCTCCGCATCCAGACGCACGACGAGCTCGGTCGTTCCTGCACCGCTATCGAGCAGATCGATCCGCATCTCATCGCTCAACCCGCCCAGCAACACGCTCTGTTCGGCCTGGGGATTGTCTTTGACGCGGATCAATCCCCTGACATGCACCAGCGTCGAGCTCTGATCGCCCTGGATGGTGCTGGAGAGAATCACCAGCTCGTCCCCGATTCCGGCGGCCAGGCTCCTCGCCAGCCCCCTGCCGATGAGCACACCGTTCGGATCCTCGCCGCTCAGCGGCCGCCCTTCGACAACCAGCTTGCCGTGATCGGGCAAAACGGCATCAATCTCAGCCAGGTCGTTCACGGCACCATAGAACGTTGTGCTGTTTTCATCCCGGCCAATCAGCCCGGCCAGTGCCGTGCGCGACATCACGGCTGTGACATGCGAGCTCTTGCGCAGCTCGGCAATCAAGCCATCTGGATTCTCTATAAATACTTTCTCTCGATCCGAGATCCCGAACTTGTAGAAGTCGACGTGATGGATCTTCACGTGCCCGTCGGTTTCGTTGATAAGCGAGCTGCCCCATTGTGAGGTCATTCCAGCGTTGAAGCCGTTCGTGAAGACCATCATGGCGATCCCGACGACAATCGCAATCAGGGTCACCACCGTCCGCCGTCCGCTGCGAATGAGGTTCTTCCAAGCGATTTGCAGGTATGTATTCATCTCGGTTTCACCCCTGAAGAACGGATGCGGGGACTTCCTCGACAATGGCGCCATCCAAGATGTGCACGATTCTTTTGGCGCGAGATACGATGGACGCATCATGCGTCGCGAAGACCAGGGTCACTCGCTGTTCCTCGTTCAACTTTTGCATCAAGTCGATGATGCCTTTCCCGTTCTGGGAATCCAGGTTAGCGGTTGGTTCGTCGGATAGGATGATGCTGGGACGGGTCACCAGTGCACGCGCGATCGCGACCCGCTGACGCTGTCCGCCGCTCAGCTCCTCGGTCTTGTGCTGCGCTCGATCGGCCAACCCCACGCACTCCAGCGTCGCCATCACCCGTTCCCGCCGCTCCTGCTTCGGTGTCTTCATCAACAGGAGCGGGAACTCGACGTTGCCGTAGACGCTCAAGACCGGGATCAGATGGAAGGACTGGAAGATGAATCCGATGTGCTCGCGGCGCAGGCGGGCCAGCTGCTTGTCGCTCATCTGCGTGACCGGCGTCTCCTGAATCCACACCTCGCCGGATGTCGGCCGGTCCAACGCCCCGAGAATGTGTAAAGCGGTGGATTTGCCGCTGCCCGACGGTCCAACCAGCGCAACGAACTCGCCCTGCTCGATCTTCAGCGATATACCTCGCAGGGCATTCACAGTTGTCATTCCCAGTTGGTACTGCTTTGTGACTGAGGCAATTCGAATACTCATCGTTGTTCTCCTTTGGAGCTTCCGTTTCGCACAGCCCAAGGATCGGCCACAGGCGGGCAAACGTCGCCTCAACGGGACGGGCAAGACCCGATTCTGGGAGTCGGACTGGGAAGTCGCCCGCCCTCAAGGAGTTACGGCTTTCCATGCTGATCGAAAACCAGGTCTGAGCGGGACGGATCAGACTTGATTCGTGAGCTTGGATCGATACTCCGAGGGCGCTATCCCGGTGACTTTCTTGAAGACGGCGTTGAAGGTGGGCTTGGAACTGAACCCGGAGCTGAAGGCGAGGGCCAGGAGCTTGTCACCCGCGCGGGCCGGGTCCTTCATCAGGCGGATGACCTCGTTGACGCGGTATTCGTTGACGAAATCGAAGAAATTCCTGCCCAGCCTCTGGTTGATAACGAACGAGACCTGGTTTCTCGCGGCGCCCAGGCGCTCGGCCAAGCCCGACAGGCTCAATTCAGCATCCAAGAAGAGTCTGTCTCTTGTCATGGACACCTCGAGTTTCTCCTGCAGTCGCGCCGCTTCGGCTTCGGGCACCGCTGACCGTTCGTACTTCGAGCTGCGCGTCGCCGGAGCCTCCGCCTCATCCAAGCGCGGGGGCTCCCGCTGAATCAGCCCGCGGTAGCCCAGCGCCCATACTACCACGGTCAGGGACAGGGCCAAGTACATCTCGATGGGTGGGAACTGGCGACTGTGGACCATCATCGCGAGCAGGACAACGTAGCTCGCGTAGAGACCGAGAATAGTCGACGCGAGCCAGGTCAACCAACCAAGATCGATCCCCGACACGTTCGACACTGAGTTGCGGAGGGCGAGATGATATCGATGCAGCCGCCGGAGGGACGGGAGGAGGTAGGCGGCTGCCTGCACGAGAAGCAGCACCCACAGCGCCACAGTGCCTCCCGGAAACGACGTGCTCCGTTCCACGACGGCGGCCGAGCGGGTGAAGGTGAAGATCACCACGAGGGGCACGGGAAGGAAGTGAACGAGCGCGCGTGGAGTCAGTCGGATTTCCGGCACCAGCAGCGAGCGGATGTAGGCGGCGATCAGAGGGGCCATCATGAATTGCATCGGTTCGTTGATACGAAGGACGGAGAAAGGAAATGCGGACGTCCACGCGTGGTAGATGAGGGGGTGGGCGATATTGAGCGAGCACAAGATCATCAGGCTCGCCAGAAGCCGGTTGGCCGTAAGGTTGCCGCTGGGGCGGGAGATCAGGATGGCAGCGACGAAGAATCCCTGCAAGAGACCGCTGCCGACGATCAGCAGCAGAACCGGGTTACCCTCCACACCCACCTTTCACGCCCGTCGGGACACTGCCACGCGTGGCGGCCGAAGAAATGCAAAGTGCAAAATGCAAAGTGCATAGAGCAAAACTCTCATCGCGCCGGTTCGTTTTGCAATCTGCATTGTAACTGCTCAGGCAAGGCTAACCACAGAAGGCACAGAACGCGCAAAAGGAACGGATGAAAAAGAGGTGTTCAACATTGGTGACTTCTGCGCATTTTGTGCATTTTGTGGTGGGTTCTACCTGATCTGAGCAGCTACTTTGCATCTTGCATTCTGCATTTTGCACTCCCCGGAACCCCTCGTGATTTCAGTGTGCAACAGTAACTACTCAGGTCGAGAGCAACAAGGGTCATTCTTCTCACCGCAGAGACGCAGAGGTCGCCGAGCCGTCCTTGTAGTTAAGCACCAGGCGTTTGATTCCATCTTTGAGAACCGGCACGTTGAAATTGAGCAGCGAGCCGACCGTCCATCCGCCGAGCTTCAGATACGTCAGCACCTGAGCTTCGTGGATCGGGTGAAGCTCTTCAACGGCCTTGAGCTCAACGACGACTGACTTCATGATGAGAAAATCCAGCCGATACCCGCAGTCAAGCGTGACGCCTTTGTAGTTCACAGACAGCGGGATTTGACGGTCGAATTCGAGGCCGCGCGATTGTAGCTCATGGGCGAGGCATTCGTCGTAAGCGGATTCAAGCAGGCCCGGTCCAATCGTCCTGTGAACCTCCATGGCTGCCCCAATGATCTTTTCGGTCAATTCCTTCATCTATTCCCCAACGCGGCGGAGCCGCAACCAAACAGGCAAGACCCAGGCACGCTGCAAGACCCTTCCGAGCACCTCTCAGGAAA
>JACPPM010000170.1 GCA_016191015.1 Acidobacteriota bacterium
AACTTGCTCCTCACTCTCGGGTCGGCGCGAAGCAATCGGCGACATCTGCGAGTCAATCTGTGAAATCTGCGGTTTCCGGGACTTTGCCGTAGCCTTGTCGCGCGGCGATCGCGCGGCGATCGCGCCGGGTCGAGTTCATGTCGCTGTGGTATGATGCAACTCTGGTTTCAACGATGAACCATCAGCACGGACCGCTGACGATCCAGTACCGGTTCCGATTTCCGAATGGGCGTGGACTGGACTTCGAGCTCCATCTCGATCCTGTGACTCTCGCTCGGAGACCGGACATGGCACGGCCTCTTCCGTCCTGGACAGCGCTCGAATTTCACCAATGCCCGAACTGCCCACTCGACCCTGCCGTTCATCCCGACTGCCCGGCCGCCGCGAACCTTCGGAGTCTGGTCGAGTGGTCGGGTCAGCTCTGGTCCTATGACAGCGTCCGTGTCGAAGTCGTGACCCCGCAACGCGTCGTCTCCAAGGATACCTCCGTCCAGGCCGGGGTCAGCTCACTCGTCGGTCTCACGATGGCTACCAGCGGCTGCCCTCACACGGCCTTCTTCCGGCCCATGGCACGTTTCCACCTCCCGTTCCCGAGCACGATCGACACGATCTACCGCGCAACATCGATGTACCTTCTTGCACAATACTTTCGCCGTAAGGACGGAGGCGAGCCTGACCTGGATCTCGACGGTCTTACCGATATCTACCGCAATCTGCAGATCATCAACACTGCGATGGCCGCACGGCTGAGAGCGGCCACGGAACGGGACGCGGCCGTGAACGCCGTGATCATCCTCGATGTCTTCGCCCAGACTCTGCCGCTGTCAATCTCCGATTCCCTGGAGGAGATCCGGCATCTATTCACGGCATTCCTCGCTGCCGGCGGACGTCCCGGTCCAGCGAACTAAGCCCTCTTCGTCTCCCGGCGACGCACTACTGCCTGGTAGACCAGTAGCGAAGCGAAAGCCGCCACCCCGACGGCGCAGAATACGTACCAGATGTAGTGAGCCTTGGCATAAGCGGAGGGCATCAGGCCTTGTCCGGCAAGCGAAGCGAGGCGCTGAGCGCGATCGGCATCGGACAGGGTCCGCGGATCCGGACAGAAGGCATCCAACAGGTAGCCCGACATGACGAAACCGATAAGCCAGGCGAAGAATACGTTCAAGTGCGCATAGCCCATGTAGAGCCCCTCCTGTCCCGCCGGCGCCTGCCTCGATGCGTATTCCAGATACCGGGGGCTCAGAAAACATTCCGCAAACCCCTGGACCGCGATACCGCAAACCATCATCACTGTGATCGGATGCACCGGGTAGCCAAACAGCGTCGTGCCTGCTCCCACCGCCGGCGACAGGGCCATGATGAGGGCGGAGAAAGGAATAAGTGCCAAAGCTATCGCGATCGAGCTGATCGGCTGCATCTTCCTCACCAGATGTGTGATCGGCACGACCAACAGAACGACGACGAACGGATTCACATTCGCGTACCACTCCGGGCTCGCACCCTCCCCCACCATGCGGACCACGTACTTGGGCATTGATGCGTAGAGCTGCCCCTGAATCACCCAGAAGCCGGCAGTGATGAGGATCAGCGCCAGAAACCGACCATTCCGTAGAACGACGGCGAGATCGTGCACCACTTCGCTGGCGCCCCGCGGCCGGGCGGTGGAGGCTTGCAGTGGACGATAGAACAGGAAAACCAGAGCCAGAGCGACAAAAGCGGCGACGGCCGAACAGAGCGGCACCGACCCGACCCCGAGAGCCGTACGCACGGGCTTCGCGATCGTCTTCCCGGTGAAGGAACCGATGTTCACGATCATATAGAAAATGCTGTAAGCGCGGGCCCGAAGCGAATCACCTGAGGTCAGTGCGACCGTGCCGGTGATCACCGGCTTGACGAAGGAGCCACCGAGAGCAATGAGTGCCAGCGAGGCCAGCACCGGCAACTTGCCTGGATGAAGTCCGAGTGCCGCATATCCGACCGAAAGCAGCACAAACGCGAGGAGCAGAGCGTGACGGAAGCCGATCCGATCTGAGATCGCTCCGGTGAGGAACGGAAGGAAGTAGATCGCGGACGAGAAGATGGCGCCTATCCACCCCGACTCCACGTCACTGAAGCCGGCGGCGTCGGTGAGGAACATGGAGAGGGCAATAAACGTTCCGTAATAGGCCGCCCGCTCACACAGCTCCACTCCGTTGGAAAGCCAGAATATCGGAGGGAACCGGCCGGATGTCTGCGCTCGCTTCTCAGTCAATCTGCTCTACTCTGTGAGTAGGCATTACTCTACCACGACAGTTGCTTCCCGCGCAGCCCTCGCGCGGCCGCAGCCGGCCGGCCGGCGGGCAGGTCGACTACGGCCTCATGCGAGCGATCAGCGCGATCCCTTCCGCGTTTGCGTTGATCGTCGGTTCGTTGGTTGCGTAGTCCGCCACATCGTCATGGTAGAGAGCCTCGCCGGACTGGAAGTCCGCGTACTCATCAGGATCGTTCAATGAGATTCCCAAGTCGTTCCAGTCCTTCCTCTCCATCGGACCTTCGTCCCAGAAACCCGTCAAGACGCTGTGGGTCAGATCTGCCACCTGATGGTGCGGAGCGCGCGGATAGGTCGTGCCGAGAGCGGCGACGAGGCAGACGCCCCAGGGATTCGCACCCAGGATGTAGTCACGCTGATCGAGTGCCATCGCGTGGTACTTCGTGTCGCCCGAAATCTCTTCATACCAGAGCGCCTCCAGAGCCGCTCCCGTCATCTCCGTTGCCGAGCCCCACCGGTAGGCGTCCACCGCGGACCGGAAGGGATTCTGATCCGCCCATTCATGGAAAGCCGCCAGATCCTCGCCGAGAAGTGCCTTCGCCTTCGCGACGTAGCTCGGATCGAGCTGCGCGATTTCATAATGAGCGAGCCCGTGGACATCGCCGTAGCCGAAATAGTAAGCGTTGCGAGCGGCCGTCGCGTAAGCCCGCGCCTCGTTCAGGTATGAGGCTCTGCCGGTTGCCCTGTAGAGCGCGGCTCCCGCCAGCGCCATGTCATCCCGCCAGGTCGACTCGGTATAGAATCCGGATGTGCTGGATTGCGCGCCAGGTCGCGACTTGCCGAAGGCGTAGATTTCCTTCGCCGCCTTCGCGTATCTCGTTGCGAGATCCGCATCGTAGAACGCGTTCGCGGAATCGCCCCAGATCGATGCGGCCATTGCTAGGGCCGCAGCGGCCTTGCCCGCAACATTCGCGCCCTTGCCCGGTTTGCAGGCCCACACCGGTCGCGGCGGCAGATCATTGTCCTCCTCCGGCATCCGCCAGCTGTCATGGTCGCTCTCGTCCCCCACCTGGTAGTAGAGAATTTTCCTGCGTGGATCCCAAAGCCTGAAGATCCACTCGACCCCAATCCGAGCCTCGTCCAGCACGTCGGGGACATCGTTTTCGTTTTCGTCGTCGAACGCGAGGGGATCGTGCTGGTATGCAGCGAGGAGCATCACTGTGGAGAAGCCTGAGTTGATCAGGAACTTGAGGTAGTCCCCCGCATCGTGCCATCCCCCGGAGGCGTCCACCGCCATCCCTGCCGCTGGCCCGTCCTTCGCTTTTCCGTCTTTGAGGTGACAGATGCCGTGGAGCGATGGTCTGGTGTCGCCGCAACGCTGTACATGGAAGAACTCGAGGGAGATCCCCACGAGACCGCCATAGGGACTCGCCGCGATCGTGAACACTGGAGATGTGCTGCCCCCGAATCGCACACGATAGGTGCCGTTCCGGTCGAGGCTGCTGAAATTCAACTCGTACACGTGAGCGAATGTGCCGTAGGGGCCGCGGTCAGGACCCACTCGGGCGCTGAAAGCAGTCGCCCCACCTGAATCCGCAACCACACGGAATGTCTGATTCCCCGCGTTGGCATTTGTGAGCAGCAGCGCGACTTTGCGATCCGCAGGCAGATAGCCCGCCTGATTGACCCGGATGTATGAGGCCGTCTCAGGTCGCGATGGATCGAAGCTGCCAGGGATCGGTAACCCGAGGAACAGCACCAAAACTGCTGCCGGCGCGCTCGGGGCAACTCGTGTGCTCATACAACCTTCAGCGCGCACATGTCGAATCGCGTCATCCGTTCCACCGACAGGTCGTGCACCTCACTCCACCCGCACGAAGAAGGTGTTCGAGCTCACGTGCGTTCCGTCCGCGAACACTGCCTCCACCTGCCATACGATACGCGACGCAGGTGACAACCCGGCGAATGAGCTCTCGGGTACCACATACTCGGGGGTGGTCAGCCCTCGGGCGGTCGCCAACACCACGAGCTCCTCGGATGCCACACGCAAATCGTATCGGGTGCCTTCAGGTCCCGCTGACCATCGCAGATGGAATCTCGAGCGCGGGAGAACGGTTTCCTCCGGTATTGTCGACGTGATCTCCTGAGGCCCGGTCGCTCCGCGATAGACGGGCGTCTCCGGACCGCCGATCGGTGCACGCAGGAGATGGACGAGTGAGATGGCCAGGAGGAGAGTCGCCGCCGTGGCCGCCAGCATCGCCCATCGCCCAGTGAGCCATGGTCCTCCCAAAACCTTGCGAACAGGCTCGTTCGCCCTCTTCATCCCGCTGTCCGCGACCAAGACCATCGCCAACCTCCAAGCCTCGGCGCAGGAGCCGCAGGTGACTGTGTGATCGACAATCTCTGCCACGCGCGCTCCGGCGAGCCGCCCCGCCACCGCCTCCCAGATCAAACCGGATTCCGGACAGTGAACAGAGGGCGAGCTCGGCGCGCTAACCCCGGCGGCGAAGCCCCGCCGAAGCCGCTCGAGATCTCCGTCCTCCAGCTTCATGGATTCAACCCCTTTGATCGAAGACACTTTCTCAGGTCGGCCAGACCACGGTAAATCAAATTATCGGTGCGTTTCTCATTCCAGCCGAGCAGCCTCGCTGACTCCGGCACGGTATGCCCCTGCAAGTAGAGCGCCACGGCGAGCCTGCGGCTCTGCACCAGCCGCGCCAGGCAGTTGGAAATGCCCTCCGCGATCTCGAGACTCTCACATCGACGCTCCGGGTCCTCCGATCCCGATGTGGAGGGCAACTCCTGCGGCCCATCTTCGATCGCCACCTCCTGCCTTCGCTGCGTGCTCCGGATCTCGTCAACAACCACACAGTACGCCACCTTCCATAGATAAGACGATGCCAGCTCGCCGTTTCCCTCACAGCTTCTCTCGTGCCGCATCACCCGGATCATGGCTGCCTGAACGAGATCCTCCCGCCTGTTTCCCAGCCAGCGCGGGCACACCGACCCAACTGCATGCATCAGCTTCTCGCGCAGCAGCTCATAATCGGTGTCTGACACGGCCACCATTTCGCGCGTCCCTCCTCGGGGCTGGCGAGAACCTGGAGCACGACCGTCCTTGAACAGAAGTTATGCGGGAGCCGCCGTGCTGTCAAGAAGAAACGTAATTCCTGAGTAATGCATCAGAGGAGCGGGGCGAGTTTCCTGATTCGTTGACGACAATCAACCCTGGAGGATATGATGCCACCATACCCCGCACACGGCTACGGGAGGAGGACCTGATGAGAGGGAGACTCGTTGAGACGCTCCTGATCATCTCGGCAATGCCCCAGCTCTCGCACGTCTCGCCGAAGCGATGTGAGCGGATGCGAGGACTGCCCCGGACCTGAAAGAGCGAGAACATAAGTGAAGCGCAGCACCGCTGGTTCACTACGCACCTGGGTGCCCATCGGCGCGCTCCTTCTTCTCTGGGCGAGGCCAGCAGTCTCGGAAGAATGGTACGACGCGTACTTCAAGGGCATGGGTGCATTGCAGCGGCGGCAGGCTGATACCGCGATCGATTACTTCCAACGAGCGATCAAATCGAATCCCGTGCCCGGTGAAAACGTGCTCACCTACGGCACCAACAGCATCGACCACTACTACCCGTACCTGCGCCTGGCCGAGGCGCACCTGATGGCCGGAGAATTCGACGCCGCCCGCGACGCCCTCAGGCAATCCGAATCGGTGGGAAAGGAACCCGCCCCGGCACGATTCCGCATCGGCTTGGCAGTCGAAGCCGCTAGCCGGAGGGCAGGCGTCGCCACTCCACCGCGCCCACCCCTCACCCAGCCGCCGGTGTCCCCGGCAGAGGAGCTCCCCGCGCCGGCACAGACCTCATCGCCGCAGGCGACCACGGAGACGCCCGAGTCACCCCGAGGATCCGATGTCGAACCACCGACCCCCCACGAGGAAGCCCACACTGCGGCACCACGCGGCTACCTGGAAATCCGTACGGAGCCCGTGGGCGTGTCGGTGCTCGAGGGCGATCGTGTCCTGGGCGTGACCCCGACAACGATCGAGTTGGACCCGGGAGTGTACCGGATTGCATTGCGCATGACTGGGTTCGACGATCATAGCTTCACGGCGAGCATCGTCGCTGGCAAGCACCGTAGGCAGTCGTTCGTGATGGTTGCCAGAGATGCCACGACTGAGATCGCAGCCTCCGAGAAGCCGCAGCCCGAGCCGGCGCCTCGGTCGCTCCTGATCCAATCACAGCCCCCCGGAGCCACGGCCTATCTAGACGACGAACCGATCGGTGAGACGGATCCGACATCCGGGAGGCTGGTAAAGAAAAACCTTACGGCCGGGAGCCATCGCCTGCGGATGAGCAAGCAGGGTTACCAGGACGCTGTGGAGATCGTCGAGATTGCGGCCGAGGGGCAGACAACCGTCACGGTCGGTTTGCAGGACCTGGCCCGATCGTGGAGCACCTCGGTCTCACTCGCGCTGGCAGTCGCACTCGGACTCGTTCTCATCGGAGGAGCAGCGGCAGTCGTGTTCATCCAGCGCCGGCGGCGTGTGTCGGAGCGCGCCACCGCGGGTGCACCAGCACCCATCGCGACGCTCCCATTGCAAGCTGCGCCGGACATGAGCGAACCGGCTGACACCGTCTCGGAAACGATCCGGAGCGCCCCGTCCGAAACCGTTTTCGGCGATTTCCGGATCCTGTCGGTGATCGGGAAGGGAGGCATGGCACGAGTTCTCAAGGCCGAGAAGAATGGCGAGATCGTCGCCCTCAAGCGCCCCCATGCGTCCCTTCTGGAGGAACCGGAGTTCCTCAAACGGTTCTTACGGGAGACTGACATCGGCAGAACCCTCCACCATCCGAACATCATCCGGATCTTCGAGCGAGGCGAGGTGGACGGCCTCCCCTACTTCACGATGGAGCTCATCGAAGGCGAGACCCTCAAGGCCCACCTCACGCGACTCGGTCCGCTCGGCGGACGTGCGGCGACGAAGTTGATTGTACAGACAGCCGAGGCTCTGGATTACGCACATCTCAAGGGCGTCATCCACCGCGACCTCAAGCCTTCCAACATCATGGTCCTCCGTGACGGCACGGTCAAGGTGATGGACTACGGGATTGCCCGAGCAAGCCGATTCGACGGCCTCACTGTCACGGGCTCTTTCCTCGGCACCCCCGACTACGTCGCACCGGAAACGGCCGAGGGGAAGCCGACAGACGGCCGCAGTGACCTCTATTCCCTCGGAGTCGTATTCTACGAAATGCTCACGGGAAAGAAACCGTTTGAAGCGGACACACCGATCGCCACCATCCGTAAGCACTGCTCCGAACCGCCGACCCCCCCGACGCTCCTCAAGCCAGGTTGTCCTCCCCAGGTCGAAAAGATCATCCTCCGGCTTCTCGAGAAATCGCCTGACCAGCGATACCAGACCGCCGAGGAGCTCATCCTCGATCTCCGCGACTACCTGAACCGCGCCGGGTGAGGATTCGTCACAGTTGCTCAAGGCGGACCCAACCCGTAAAATCCGTAACGCGGCTCGGCCGCCTCTGACTGTGTGTGAGTGTAGATTCTCGGAGGTGTAGAACCGATGATTCGGATGGACAAGTTCACGATCAAGGCGCAAGAAGCTCTGCAGGCTGCACAG
This sequence comes from Acidobacteriota bacterium, assembly GCA_016191015.1. Lineage (GTDB taxonomy): Bacteria > Acidobacteriota > CAIWXX01 > CAIWXX01 > CAIWXX01 > JACPPM01. The sequence goes on from JACPPM010000170.1 coordinate 7,901, forward strand.
GAATTGGCCGGCAGCCGCGGCAATCCCGAAATCCTGCCGGAACACCTTCTTTCGGCACTGCTCGAGAGCCAGGATACGATCATCCCGCCTCTGCTTCAGAAGGTCGGGGTTTCGCCCGCCCGGATTGCGGAATCGCTGAATCGATATCTCGAGAGCCTTCCGCGGGTCTCCGGCCTCCAGGCAGGCGGACAGGCGTCGAATCGCCTCGCGGCCGTCCTGGAAAAGGCCCTGAAGGAGGCCGACTCCTTCAAGGATGATTACGTTTCCGTCGAGCATCTCTTTCTGGCGATCGCCGGCGAGCTTGGCGGGACGGCTGCACGGGAGCTGGCCGAGCAGGGTGCGACGCACGAACGCCTCCTGCAGGCACTGGTCTCGGTTCGAGGCACGCAGAGGGTCACAGACCAGACACCCGAGGAGAAGTTTCAGGCAATCGAGAAATACTGTCGCGATCTGACCGATCTCGCACGCCGCGGAAAGCTCGATCCCGTCATCGGCCGGGACGATCAGATCCGCCGGTTGGTCCAGGTCCTCTCGCGTCGAACGAAGAACAACCCGGTTCTCATCGGAGATCCCGGTGTCGGGAAGACGGCAATAGTCGAAGGGTTGGCTCAGCGCATCGTCAAAAACGATGTCCCCGAAGGGCTGAAGAACAAGCGGCTCGTCACCCTGGACATTGCCTCTCTCATCGCCGGATCGAAGTTCCGTGGCGAGTTCGAGGATCGGCTCAAGGCCCTCCTTAAAGAGATCGAGGCCACCAACGGTGGGGTTGTGCTCTTCATTGACGAGCTGCACACGCTGGTGGGTGCGGGCGCGGCCGAGGGCGCGATGGACGCCAGCAATATGCTCAAGCCGGCCCTGGCCCGGGGCGATCTCCGTTGCGTGGGTGCCACGACGCTCAACGAGTACCAGAAGTACATCGAGAAAGACGCGGCGCTCGAACGCCGCTTCCAACCTGTGTATGTCGGCGAACCCAACCTCGAGGACACGATCGCCATTCTGCGCGGGCTGAAGGAGAGGTATGAGGTTCACCACGGCGTGAAGATCAGGGACTCGGCGCTCGTCGCTGCCGCGACGCTCAGCCATCGTTACATCGCCGATCGATTCCTGCCGGACAAAGCCGTGGACCTCATGGACGAAGCCTCCTCGCACCTGCGCATGGAGATCGACTCGCTCCCGACCGAGATTGATCAGCTCGAGCGGCGCCGTGTCCAGCTCGAGATCGAGAAGCAGGCGGTCGGCAAAGACCTCGAGACCCGGCCGCGATTGGAAGCGATCGAGCGGGAGCTGGCCGAGCTCCGTGAGAAGACAAACCGCCTCAAGGCACAGTGGAGCAATGAGAAGGAGATCATCCAGAAGATTCGCGAGCTGAAGGCCGAGGTCGAGCAGGTGAAGATCGAGGAGGAACGAGAGCTGGCCAAGGAGAATCCCGATTTCAATCATGCCGCCGAGCTGCGGCACGGCCGGATGCCGGCGCTGACGCGTGATTTGCAGAAGCTGGGTGAGCGTCTCGCCACGGTCCAGAAGGACGGCAAGATGCTGAAGGAGGAGGTTGACGAGGAAGACATCGCCGAGGTAGTCGCGAGATGGACCGGCATACCTGTCACGAAGATGCTAGAAGGCGAGCTCTCACGTCTCGTGAGGATGGAGGAGGAGCTCCGCAAGCGAGTGGTCGGACAGGACGAGGCGCTGAGGAGAATCTCGGATACGGTGAGGCGCGCGCGCGCTGGCCTTCAGGACCCGCGACGCCCACTCGGTGTCTTTCTCTTCCTCGGACCTACGGGCGTGGGCAAGACCGAGCTAGGCCGAGCCCTCGCCGATTTCCTCTTCGACGACGAGCGCGCCATGGTGCGGCTCGACATGTCCGAATACATGGAAAAGCACTCGGTGAGCCGCATGATCGGTGCCCCACCCGGCTACGTCGGCTATGATGAAGGCGGCCAGCTCACCGAGGCCATTCGGCGCCGCCCCTATGCCGTGGTGCTGCTCGACGAGATCGAAAAAGCCCACCCGGACGTTTTCAACTTACTTCTGCAGGCGTTTGACGACGGCAGGCTCACCGACGGCAAGGGTCGACTCGTCGATTTCAAGAACACCATCCTCATCATGACCAGCAACATCGGCAGCCAGGAGCTGTCCAGTGGAGCCGACCCCGCGATCGTCCAGACAGCGATCACGGAGATGCTCAAGGAGCGCTTTCGCCCGGAGTTTCTGAACCGGATCGACGAGACGATCATCTTCTCGAGTTTGGGACGGAAGGAGATCGAACAGATCGTCGACATCCAGCTCGCTGCAGTCGAGACACTTCTGTCCGATCGCAAGATCGAAATCGACCTCACCCCCAACGCGCGCGCTCTCCTCCTGCAGAAGGGCTACGATCCCCAGTACGGCGCCAGACCTCTGAAGCGAGCGATCCAGAAATTCATCGTGAACCCCCTCTCCGTCCGCCTCCTCAAGGGAGAATTCAAGGATGGAGATCACATCGAGGTGGACGCCGACATGCACGGCGGTGAGATGCATTTCAAGAAGAGCCTGCTGCACTAGGAGTTCAAAGTTCAAAGTTCAAAGTTCAACGCGAGAGGCGGGATCGGGCTTTTGAACTTTGAACTTTGAACTTGGAACTATGAAAAACCGTTGACCACGCGCGTCGCATTCTCTATAGTCAGCGCCGAATGCGAGAGAGGAGTATAGAGAAGTGCAGCTGGTAGCCAGGCGAATTTTCATGACCAAGGGAGTGGGCAAGCACAAGGAGAAGCTCACGAGCTTCGAGATGGCCCTGAGAGATGCACAGATCGCTGCATGCAACCTGGTGCGCGTGAGCAGCATTTTTCCGCCAGGATGCGAGATCATCCCGCTGCGCGAGGGGGTCCGTTACCTCAAGCCGGGACAGGTGACGTTCTGCGTGATGAGCGAGAACTCGACGAACGAACCACACAGGCTCATCGCGGCCTCCATCGGCGTCGCCATCCCGGCCGATCGCTCGGCCTACGGCTATCTCTCGGAACACCATTCCTTCGGACAGAAGGAGGACTTCGCGGGAGACTACGCCGAGGACCTGGCTGCCAGCATGCTCGCGACGAGTCTCGGTGTCGAGTTCGATGCCGACAAGAACTGGAACGAGAAGAAGGAGATATACAAGATCTCCGGCAAGATCGTGACCAGCCGAAACATCACCCAGACCGCCGTCGGTGACAAGAACGGGCTGTGGACGACGGTTCTGGCGGGAGCGGTGTTCCTCTTCGATTGACACCGTCCTGTGGGAAAGAAACGAGATCCGGGAACCGTGCCGAAGATCCCCTCCCAGCCCCCATTCGTATTCCTCGGACTCGAAGGACCTCAGGCGGAGATCGCATCAAGTCACTACCTACTCCTGCCCGTCCCGTACGACGCAACAACCAGCTACCGCGCAGGCGCTCGATACGGCCCTGAGGCCATTATCGCGGCGAGCCGGTTCGTGGAGCTCTACGATGAGGAGCTCGGGTTCGAACCATGCCGATCCGGAATACACACCCTGCGACCGGTCGAACCGGACAGCAAGGGTATCGATCCGACCCTTCGGCGCATCTATCGCGCGGCTCGATCTGCGTTGAGCACCGGGAAGGTCCTGATCTCGATCGGAGGCGACCATTCCATCTCCCCCCCTCTCGTGAAGGCGCATGCCGAGAGGCATGGCCGGATCCATGTCCTCCAATTCGACGCTCATTCGGATCTCCGCGACTCCTACGGTGGATCCCGCCACAGCCACGCCTGCGCCGCGCGGCGAATGGCCGAATACGCGCCGGTCACCGGCGTCGGAATTCGGTCCATGACCGCAAGCTGCGCACGACTCGTGAAACGCGATCCTCGATTCACACTCGTCACGGCACGTGAGATCCGCCAGGACCCGGACTGGATAGGTCGCGTGATTTCGAGCCTCGGCGAGAAAGTGTATGTGTCGTTCGACCTCGACGCGCTCGATCCTTCGATCATGCCCGCCACCGGCACGCCAGAGCCGGGAGGCCTCCTGTGGCACGAAACCATCGCGCTCCTGCGTGAGGTGGCGCGGCAAAGAACGATCGTCGGAGCCGACGTGGTGGAGCTCTCTCCGATGCCGCCACTCCATGCCCCCGACTTCCTCGCCGCCAGGCTCGTTTACAAGATCATCGGCTACATCCAGGAGTCCCGACGCAAGCATACGTATCCACGCATCGCCGAAATGGCCCCGACGTATCGCTTTCCGAAAACGTCATCCTGAGGGCGAAGCCCGAAGGATCTCCTCCATACACGCAGCCGATGCGTGCGCGAGATCCTTCATCGCCGGCTCTCGCCGGCTCCTCAGGATGACCAGCTCCTCAGTACCAGGCGATCGGCGCTTCATCCAGATTGATGTTGATCTGCTTGATCTCCAGGTATTCCTCGAGACCGTAGGTGCCGAGCTCACGGCCGAAGCCGCTCTGCTTGTACCCGCCCCACGGCGCCTCGTTGTATGTCGGATGATACGTGTTGATCCAGGTGATTCCCGCTCGAAGCTGCTTGATCACCCGCAGGGCGCGTGTCACATTCGTCGACCAGACCGCGCCCGCGAGCCCATACGGCGAATCATTTGCGATAGCAATCGCCTCGTCCTCGGATTTGAATGGGATCACGCAAAGAACGGGCCCGAAGATCTCCTTCTGAGCGATCTCGGATTTGTTATCCACATTGTCAAAGATCGTCGGCTCGACGAAGAAACCTTTTTCGAATTTCTTATCACCCGGCCGACCGCCGCCGATGAGAAGCTTGGCGGCGGATTTCTTCCCGATTTCGACATAGCCTTCCACACGCGCCCGCTGCGTCTCGCTCACCAATGGTCCCATCTTCGTTTCCGGGTCGATCCCCGGCCCCAGCTTGATTCTCTTAGTCTTCTCCACAACAGCCTGGATGAACCGGTCATGGATCGATTCATCGATGATCAGGCGGGAGCCCGCTGAGCAGACCTGGCCGGAGTTCACGAAGATCGCGAAGAGCGCTCCATCGACTGCTGCCTCGAAGTCCGCATCGACAAAGACAATATTGGGGCTCTTGCCGCCTAGCTCGAGTGACACCCTCTTCAGGTCCACGCAAGCGGCGGTCATGACCTTGCGCCCCGTCACGGTGCCGCCGGTGAAAACGAGCTTGTCGACTCCGGGATGCTCAGTCAACGCTTGTCCGGCAGGACTGCCGCCACCCGTCACAATGTTGACCACGCCATCCGGGAAGCCGGCCTCTTTGATCATCGCCGCGAGCTCGAGAGCCGAGAGCGGCGTCAGCTCAGAAGGCTTCAGCACGCAACAGTTGCCGGCTGCGAGAGCCGGTGCCAGCTTCCAGGCGGCCATCAACAACGGATAGTTCCATGGAATGATCTGGCCCACGACGCCGATCGGTTCTTTCACGACGAAGCTGAACGAGTTGGCCGGCACCGTGAGGCTTTCGCCGTGGATCTTGGTGGCCAGCCCGCCGTAGTACTCGAAGCAGTTTGCCGCGTCGGTGACGTCGAACTTGCTTTCGACCAGCGGCTTGCCGTTGTTCAGGGTGTCGAGCTCGGCCAGATAGTCAGACTTCTGCCGGATCAGGTCTGCCAGTTTGAAGAGCAGTTTGCCACGATCAAGAGCGGTGATGGACCTCCATGGACCTGAGTCGAACGCTCTGCGGGCGGCTGCCACCGCATCGTCGATGTCCGCGGGTCCGGCTTCCGGCACGCGCGCGAGAAGCTCGGAGTTGGCCGGGTTGATGATGTCGCGAGTTGTGCCAGCCCGGGCCGTGGTCCATTCGCCGTTGATGAACATGCGATAGTCTTTCACGGATTCCTCCACAATTAACTACGTAGGTAGTAATTTCTCCGCTCTCACGTAGTCCAGCGAGACCTGGAGAACGCGCAGCACCTCGGAGAGCTCTTCCTTGCTGATCGTGAGAGGGGGCTCGATGCGAATCGTCTTCGAATTGATGAGCGTGCCTGTGAACAGGACGCCCCGGTCGAACGCAGCCTTCACGACCTCCCACCCGATCTCGTTTGTCTGGAACTCGAGGCCGATCAGGAGGCCCATGCCGCGGGCTTCCAGGCACAGATCTGCGTTCTTTCCCACGATGTTCTGGAGCTGGGGCATGAACCATGCACCGAGCTCGGCAGCCCGCTCCGGCAGCTTCTCCTCCAGGAGCACGTTAATCGTCGCGATCGCCGCTGCGCAGCTCAGGGGGTTGCCCCCAAACGTCGTCGTGTGGATGAACGGATTCGGGGTCATGCCTTCCCAGATCTTTGCTGTGGACATGAAGGCGCCGATCGGCATCACACCGCCGCCGAGTGCCTTGGCAAGACAGAGGATGTCGGGAACCACACCGTACTGCTCGCAACAGAACATCTTTCCGGTGCGTCCCATCCCGGTCTGGACCTCATCGAGAATCAGCAGCGCTCCGTATTTCGTGCAGAGCTGGCGCGCTGCCGTCATGTACGCCGGCGAGGCCACGTAGACGCCCCCCTCGCCCTGAATCGGCTCCAGAATCACACCGGCAACATCATCACCAACGGCGGCGGCGCAGTCGAGAGCCTTGGCGAGGGCGTCGATGTCGTCGAAAGGCACGTGAATGACCTGCTGGATGAGCGGCATGAAGGGATGGCGGAACGCGGCCTTGGCGGTGGCCGAGAGAGAGCCGAGACTCTTCCCATGGAAGCCGCGCACAGCGGCGATGAAGGACTTGCGTCCCGTGTGCAGGCGCGCCAGCTTCATCGCCCCTTCAACCGATTCCGTGCCGCTGTTCGTGAAGAACGTGAACTGCAGATCTCCGGGCGTGATATCGGCGAGGAGACTCGCGAGCAGAGCACGGAGCGGATCGAGCAGATCCTGGCTGTGAATAGCCTGCTTCTCGAGCTGGTCGCGCACGGCCTTCATCACTCTGGGGTGCCGGTGCCCGACATTGTAGATCCCGAAACCTCCCAGGCAGTCGATCCTGGTGACGCCGGTAGCGTCGGTAAACGTGGCTCCCCCGTCGCACCACTCCACCGCGGCAAAGTCGTTCGAGACGCTTTTGCGATAGCTCAAGAAGCCCGGGTTCACATGCTCGCGGAAGCCCCGGACGGTTTCGGAGATAAGCCAGGCCGAGTCGTCCTCGGAGAGATGTTTTTTCTCGATGATCCCGAGGAGATGTTGGGTCTCCGCAATCACTTGTTCTCTTGTTTTTTTCATGATTCTGAAATCACTGTCCTCTCGCCATGTAGGGTCATGCAGCGCTCCGGAGGTCGGGCGGCGCTCCCTCCTCACGCAGCGGAATTGCGCGCTCCAGCCCTCATTGACCCTTAACTTCGGTCCAGATTCTATCATAGAGCGCGGTGGCCTCACCGACATCCACAAGCCATTCCCCGCGCCTCAGATCCTCGGGCGGCGGGTACGTAGCTCCCTCGTTCAGGAGCTGCGGATCCATGATCGCTTTGGCCTCCCGATTGGGATTCCCGTACGGGTACGCCCTCGATAGTTGGAGACTGACCTCGGGCTCGAGAATGTAGTCGATGAAGGTGAGAGCGTTGGCCATGTGCGGGGCGCCGCGGGGAATGGCCATGTTGTCGAGGTACAGCTCACCACCGTCGGCCGGCATGACGAAATCGATCGCGGGATTCTCACGGTGTGCCAGGGTCGCCTCGGCGCCCCACACAATCCCGGCGTCAGCCTCGCCGTTCAACAGCAGGGTCTTGGGGCTGTCGCTGTCGAAGGTCTTGACGAGGGGCATGAACCTCCTGAGCTTCTCACCTGCTTCTCGCACGCGAGCGGGATCGGTCTCGTTCATGGAATACCCCATCGATCTGAGCGCCATCCCGATGACGGCCCGGACGTCGTTGACGACCACCAGCCGATTGCGAAAGCGTTCGTGCATGAGGTCGTCGAAGCTGCGCGGAATCGGGCTCACCTTGTCCCGGTTGAAAGCGATCCCGGCCGTGCCCCAGAGGTAAGGCACCGAGTACTTGTTGCCCGGATCGAAGGCGAGGTTCACGAAATCGCTCTCGAGGTTGCCGAAGTTGTGGAGCTTCCTCGTGTCAAGCTGCTCGATCAGATTCCGCTTCACGAGGATCTGCACGTAATAGTCGGAAGCGACGATCAGATCGTAGCCGGAGGCGCCTGCCTGGAGCTTGGCGAGCATCTCCTCGTTGCTCGAGTACGTGTCGTAGTTGACCTTGATTCCCGTGCGTCGCGAGAACTCTTCGACCACCGTGCGGGGCATATACTCGGTCCAGTTGAAGATATTGAGCTGCTCCCGATTGGATGCCTGTTGTTGCCGTCTGAAGAAGAGAAAACCGGTCAGACCGACGGCCACGAGGAGCATCACGATTCCCCCCGAGAGTCCACCCGACATGAACTCCTTGCGCTGCAGGCGATCGAAGAAGGTGATGAGTGCGAGGGTGGCAATGAGGAGGATGGCCGTGAGGGCGTTGATCTCGGGCGTGATCATGAACTTCACCATGGAGTAGATGCGGATCGGCAGGGTGGTGGCGTCGGGACCCACGGTGAAGTAGGTGATCACGAAATCGTCGAGGCTGAGGGTGAAAGCGAGGAGCGCGCCGGAGATGATCCCGGGCATGATGATGGGCAGCGTGACCATCGTGAAGGTCTGCCAGGGGGTTGCACCGAGGTCCATCGCGGCTTCTTCGTAGGCCATGTTGAATCCGTGCAGACGAGCTCGCACCGTCACCACAACGAACGACACGGAGAAGGTGATATGGGAGATGATGACGGTCCCGAGCCCCAGGCCCATACCCGCGATCACGAAGAAGGAGAGCAGCGAGACTCCCATCACGATCTCGGGGATCACGATAGGCACATAGAGTGCCGCCTCCATCACGCGTTTGAAACGGAAATGGAAACGGTGCATCCCGAGGGCAGTGGCCGTTCCGAGAATCGTCGATGCGACGGTGGAGATGATGGCCACGATAAAGGTGTTCTGTGCCGCCTCGAGGATCGGACGGTCGTGTGCCAGCTTCGCATACCAGTCCAGCGTGAAGCCGTGCCAGACCGCGTTCAGCCTGGATGTGTTGAATGAGAAGACGACGAGGACCAGGATCGGGGCGTAGAGGAAGAGGTAGATGAGCCATGCGTAGCTACTGAGCAGAATCCCGCTCCTCCCCCCCTCCTTCACCGCTTCTTCTCCTCTTCGAATCCGGCGATCTTGCCGTAGACGAGCAGCCCGCCGATGACGAGGGCCATCAGGATGACGGAAGCGGCCGAACCGAACTGCCAGTTCCGCGCGGTCAGGAACTGATTCTGGATGAGGTTTCCGACGAGCACGGTCTTGGCTCCTCCCATCAGGTCCGGGATGACGAACATCCCGAGGGCCGGGATGAACGTGAGAATGCTGCCTGCGACGATGCCCGGGAGGGTCAAGGGAAGCGTCACCCTGAGAAACGCCTGCCAGGGGCGAGCACCGAGGTCGAATGCCGCCTCGATCAGACTCCAGTCGAGCTTCTCGATGCTCGTGTAGAGAGGCAGGACCATGAACGGGAGGAATCCGTAGACCGAGCCCAGGATGACACTGGGAGTGTTGTAGAGCATCGCCAGGGGCTTGTCGATCAGCCCGACGCCCGTGAGGATCGAGTTGATGACACCTTCCGCTCGCAGGATCACAACCCAGGCGTAGGTGCGGAGCAAGAAGTTCGTCCAGAACGGGATCACGATGAGGAGCAGCAGGAAGTTGCGCTTCTCTGCCGGCGCGCGCGCCACGTAGTAGGCGAAGGGGTATCCGATCATGAGCGTCACAAGCGTTGTCACGCCCGCCACGTAGAAGGAGCGTGCCAAGATAAGCAGATATAGCCTGTCCACGAACTGTACGTAGTGGTGGAAGTCGATCGCGTAAATCGTCTGCCCGTACTCGCCCCGGGTGGTGACGCTGAAGACCAGAATGATGACAAGCGGGGCGAACATGAAGACGCCCAGCCAGCACGCTGCCGGACCGACCAGCGTGGCGATGGTGGCGCGCTGGGAGCGCATGCGCTGCACGCGCTCCTACCGCAGCATCAAATGGGAATCCTCAGGTTCCCATCCGAAATTCAACGCATCGCCCGGATTTACCAGGTTGGCTGACTCACGATCCTGGGTTGCGATGACCAGCTTTTCGAGCGGGGGTGCGTCCACCATGAGCTTCACAGCGGAGCCGACGTAGATCTTCTCCCTGAGTGTCCCCCTGTAGGCCTTCATCGCAACTCCCGTCGAGAACCAGATCCGCTCGGGCCGAATTGAAAGAAAAGCATCTTTGCCTTCGTTTGTCCTGGCATCCACCGATCTGATCGGCAGCGCCAGCGCGCCGTTTCTCAGAACGTACTCATTGCCGCCAGGCGATTCGATGACGCCCTTGATGAGGTTGGTCTCGCCGATGAAATCCGCGACGAAGCTCGTGGCCGGCTTGTCGTAAATCTCCACGGCCGTCGCCGTCTGCTCGATCCGGCCCTTGTTCATCACCACGATCCGGTCGGACATCGTCAGAGCCTCTTCCTGGTCGTGCGTGACGTAGATGAACGTGATTCCCAGCTTGCGCTGCAGGTGCTTCAGCTCGACCTGCATCTGCTTGCGGAGCTTGAGATCGAGGGCGCCGAGCGGCTCATCGAGCAGCAGCACCGCCGGGTCCAGCACGAGTGCCCGCGCCACGGCTGCTCGCTGCTGTTGCCCGCCCGACACCTGCTTCGGGCGCCGCCCCCCCAACGCGTCCAACTGGACCAGGCCCAGGGCCTTCCGCACGCGTGTCTCGACATCCGCGCCCGGCAGCTTCTTCAGTCGGAGGCCAAACGCCACGTTCTCCTCGATCGTCATGTGCGGAAATAGCGCATAGCTCTGGAATACCGTATTCACATTGCGTCGATACGGCGGATCGTGGGCGCAATCCTTCCCGTCCAGCAGGATCTGCCCCGACGTCGGGTACTCGAACCCGGCGATCATCCGAAGAGTCGTCGTCTTGCCGCACCCACTCGGACCCAGAAGCGTCAGGAATTCGCCCCTCCCAACCCTGAGGCTAACCCCGTCAACCGCGCGCACACCGTCGAACTCCTTCACAACTTCCTTGAGCTCGACCATGTCTTGTGTCGCGATATCCTGCCCGTCTAATAAGCAGCGGCAAGATAGCAAAGGGCACTAGCAGTGTCAAACGATTGGTGATTGAATCTGAGATTCGGAGTACACTTGGCCGCAATACAGCCTGCATGTCATCCTGAGGCTCGGCGCAGCCGGGCCGAAGGATCTCCTGCAAGACCCGTGGCCTACGGAGGAGATCCTTAGTCACCGGGCTTCGCCCGGCTCCTCAGGATCACGTTTCGCTCATTCCCGTGTGCGTCTACTCCGAATCTCAGTGATTGAATTGGAGCTCTGAGTAGATTCCACGCCGCTATAGGAGCGGAGTGATCTTTCGGGCAGACTCCGCCGGGCCTCACGATGACACGATTTCCGTGACCTGCGGATCGGTCAGCGTGAGCTGGACCCCGCGCCTACTTCTTTTCGATCTCCGCGGCGATTGCCTTGTCGGTCACGGTGCTGAGGATCTCGCTCTTACGTTGCGGGTACTGCTTCAGGAGCTTTCGGTAGACATCGACGGCCTTCTTCCTGTCGCCGCGGGTTGCCGCGTCGCGTGCTTCGGCCAAGGTTGTGTCGAAGTTTTTGTCGACGGCCCCCGAGGGCGGCGGCGACGGTGCGGATGGGGATGCCACTTGCGGAGCCGCGACACCCCCGGCTGCCTGCTTGCTCTCGCCGCCGTACGTCTGCGACGCCTCGGTGTTGGTCGTCTCGCGCCACAGCGCTTGTTCTTGCTTTCCCGTGTCTGCCGGGCGTGGCTCGTCCTTATCTTGCCTCTGCGGCGTCGGTGCGAATCCGACGCTTGGGGCCTGCTTCGCGACCAGCGGTTCGTCGCCGAGCACGCCTTCCTTGAGCTCTATTGTCGAGGCGTCATCGCTGCCGACCACTTCGGCCTCTGATTTGGCCCCTGTCGTTTTCCGAGATTGAGTCGCCAGCTCCTCTGGCACAGTGCCCGGAGCCGAGTCCGCCTTGGGCTTGGCCATTGCCGACTCCAGTCGATCCCTCTCTCCCGACGTGCGCGATTCGCTCTTCTTGAGATCTTCGGACCGATCCGCCCGCATCCGGCCCCCTTCCTGCACAGGAGGGGGGACAGCCACCGGCATCGGTTGCGAGCTTGGAGTCGCCGCCGGCGGGGCTCCCGCCGTGATGTCCGTCTCGGGCGAGACTTCGGCGACCTGAGTGGTGGTTGGTGCGATGCTCTCGCGCCGGACCACGACCGTCGCCAGAATGGCGACGAACACCGCTGTTGCAGCGGCCGCCAGCATTGTCACCGGCGTGAATGGGCCAAGCCATCGTGACATGCGCCGGATCCTGATCTCGCGCGACGCTGTTTTCACGATCTTCGCCCGAACGTCCGGATTCAGGCGCATCGGAACCCGCTCCTCCTCGAGCACCCCGCGGATCCGCTCCAGGTCCGCCAGCTCGGCCGCGCACTCCGAACACTCACACATGTGATCGCGCACCCCTTGGGCCTCCCTCTCGGTGAGCTCTCCGTAGAGGTACAGCGGGATCAGATCCGCCTGCAGATGCTCGCTCATGATGCCTCAAACGCCTCGTCGACCGAACGAAAGCCCACGCATCGCCCGGCGAGCGATCTGCGGAGGTGCTTCAGCGCGTACAGCATGCGGCTCTTCACAGTCGGCAGCGGTGCCCCCGTCACGCGAGCAATCTCCTCGAAGGTGAGACTCAGCTCCTCACGCATCAGAAACACCTCCTTTTGATCCTCCCTGAGCTCGCCGATGGCGCGCTTCAAGATGCTCCCCAGCTCATTTCTCATCGTCGTGCTCTCGGGATCCGGATCGAGCGACACAGGATCGATCGGCCTCGAATCTTCTTCATTGGACTCATCGATCGACAGGGCGGCCCGCACCTTCTGTCTGCGCGCGGCGTCGATTGCGATGTTCCGCGCAACTTTGAAGAGGTAGTATTTGAACGGGGCCTCAGGCGTGTAGTATTCCTTCCGTTCCACGAGCCGGGTAAACGTCTCCTGGAAGAGATCCTCAGCCTGCTGCCGGTTCCGCGTGAAAGCCACAAGGTATCGCAGTAATGGACCCTCATACCGCTCCAGCAACTCCTCAAATGCTTCGACACTCCCTTCCCTGTACTTGAGAAAGAGCACCTCATCACTATCTTCTCCCACGCCTCTCAATACTCCGCTCCTCATTATAGACAAACGCACGCCGTGCCCCTATGGATTTCGCGACGAACGGGCGCCTTGACCATCGCCCCCGGACCCTAGTCTAATAGGCGCCCCGAAAGGAGACTCGCAGTGAAGCTTGGGTTTGTCGGTCTGGGGAAGATGGGGTTACCGATGGCGCTGCGGCTCGAAGAAGCCGGCCACTCGGTGAGGGCCATGGTTCGTACACGCCGCCCGGAGATGGACCGGCTTCGAGGGACTATCGTCCAGGCACCCGGAGATGTCGCTGAGGCGACCGATTTGATCGTACTCATGCTCCCGGGACCAGCAGAGATCTCGCTTGTTCTCAGGGGTGAGAATGGTCTGTTCCGGCATCTGCGGGATGGCGCGACGGTTCTGGACTGCTCGACGAGCCTTCCGACCTTGACGCGCGATCTTCAGCGCGAGGCCACCTCGCGAGGGCTGCACTATGTCGACGCCCCGGTGATCGGAGGCCCAACGGTGGCGGCCGAGGGCGGGCTGCAGTTTTTGGTCGGGGCGACCGATGAGGATTTTGCAACGGTCCGGCCTATCCTGGAGCTTCTCGGGAAGGAGATCATCCACATGGGCGGCCCGGGAGCCGGACATGCGGCGAAGATCGTCAACAACATGGTCGCGCTCACCAACATGGCCGTCCTCGGCGAAGGCATGGCCCTGGCCGCATCGCTCGGTCTCGATGCCGACAAGATGACTCAGATGCTCTCGAAGGGCTTTGGTTCGAGCTACGTCGCGCAGCGACACATGCCCAAGATCATCAGAGGTGATTTCACGCCCACATTCACGCTCGCGATGGGATTGAAGGATCTGTCTCTCGCATCCGACGTCGCCCGCGAGAGCGGCTACCCTCTGTTTCTGGCAGGCACGGCAATGGAGCTGTTTCAGGTCGGCCGCGCCATGGATTTCGCTGGCCAGAACTACACCGCCGTGTCGCGCGTGTTCGAGCGGTTCGGGAAATCGCTCAGAAGTCAGAAAGCTTAGAGTGCGACCAGGGGGGTGTCGATGTCCGGATGGCCGGTGAGGCGAACGTTCGTTCTCGCGTCCGCGTCACCCAGGAGGTCCGAGATCGTTCGCGCGATGGGGTTGCGGTTCCGTGTTGTGAGCACTGAGCTCGATGAGGCCCCTCGCCCGCACGAGAAGCCGGCCCCGCACGTGCGGCGGCTTGCGCGCGAGAAGGCGGTCGCCGCGCGCTCCCTCCGTCCCTCACGCACAGCTCTCTTCGTCGGCGCGGATACGATCGTCGCAATCGGATCGCGGATCCTCGGTAAGCCGGCGTCTGCGGAGGACGCGGTCTCGATGCTCCGCCGTCTCTCCGGCAGGACGCACCAGGTGTTGACGGGGGTTGCGATACTCGACGGCCGGAACGGCAGGGTTCATTCGGCAGTCGAGGTGACCGAGGTGCGGTTTCGGTCGCTGAGTCAGCGCGAGATCGTCGGGTACGTCCGCACGGGCGAGCCGATGGACAAGGCCGGAGCCTACGCGATCCAGGGCGGCGCCGCGACCTTCGTCGATTGGATCAGGGGAAACTATCTGAATGTCGTCGGCTTCCCGGCGACGTCGTTCCTACGCCTGCTGCGCAGGACTCACTGACGGCGGCACGCGATCGAGGCAGAAGCGGACGCTGCCCGGCTCCGTCCCCGCTCCGACGGATCTGAATCTCGTTCTGGACAGCACTCCGCAGGACCCGGTGTTATCCAGTCTGGTTTCCGCCTCCACTCGGGTGACCTCGCCGTGGCTCAAGGCCCACTGGGTGAGAGCGATCACCATTTCTGTGGCGATTCCCTGGCGTTGAAACTCCGGCAGAACCGAATAGCCGATCTCGACCATCCCGCTCGCATCCGGGCCGCCCTTGAATCCGCCGCTGCCGACGAGAACGCGCGCGGGCCGATCGACGCGGATCGCGTACCACGAAAGCCACCCGAGCCACCCTGGATTGCCCCGTAGCATCTCCAAAAACCAGGGCAGCGCATCCGCGGCAGTCTCCGGAGGCCAGTTCGGGGGCACAGTGGCGTTCAGGAGCCGATCGAATAGCGGCCGATCACCGAGCTCCGCCTCCGACAGCTCCACCGACGCCGCGGTCATCTCCAATCGAGCGGTGTGAATCTGCATCATGCCAGGCATTGCTATCGAGAAGCGAAGTAGCCCTGCCTGTGAAGAATATCGCGAACCGGCCGATTGAGCACCACCGTGATCTCGCGCCACTTGCCATCCATATTCGAATTGCGGGGCGTGTAGTAGAGGTTGTATTGCGTCCGCAGCTCTTCGAGCACGGCCATGAAGCCGTGCACTAGCCCTGACCCCGCCTGCGTGTAGGTGCAACGACCTCCGCTGACCTTCGCCATGCTCTCGAAAATGTCCTTCAGCAGGTGCTTACGCTCGACGTCGAATTCCATGGACGCGTTTCCCCGCCAGAAGCAGACTGGAAAGAGCGAGATCTGAGTGTGTGCGATTTCGTTCGAAACATCTTCGTAGGTCCTTTTGCTGCCCGGTCGTCCGCCCAGGTACGCCTCATCTTTCCCGTCGGAAAGAAGAACGATCGCCGATTTCCCTTGCTGGCCCCGCAGGGCGAGAATGGCCATGTGGAGCGCATCGTAGACGGCCGTTCCCCCATGAGCGTACATCGAGCTTACCGTCCTCTCGAGAGCCGCCCTGTCGGTCGTGAGCTCGGTCGCAGTGTCCACCTTGTCGCTGAAACCGATGACCAGTGCCTGATCCTCGGGGGCAAGCTTCCGCAGTAGCTGGATGGCCGCGCGCCGCGCATCCTCCATGCTGCCTTCCATCGACAGCGAACAGTCGATGACAATCCCGATCTTGAGCGGCAGACTTTCCTGACTGAAATACACGACCTCCTGCGGCCGCCCGTCCTCCAATACCGTGAAGTCTCCCAGCTTCAGACCCCCGAGAGGCCTCCCGGAATCACTCCTCACGCTCGCATAGACCTTCACAATCGGCACAGACACCTCTTCGGCCACCTGCGCAATCAGCGATCGGGTCGAAGCGAGAGTCACACCGAGAAGCACCAGCGATGCACGCCGGAGCCGTGAGCAACCCGTCGAGGCGGGCATGATCTCACACCTCCCGAGCCGAGGCGCCGAATCTCCGGTTGGCGATCCCCGTCATCTCTCTTCTCGCGCTCGCTCGAGGGTCTCGAGTCGCGACACCAGCAGATCGACCGCCTGCCGCAACGACCTGATCGAAAGTATGTCCTTGTACTGCTCTCGGAATTCCGACATCGGCCTCGCCGGCGTGCCCCAGACCATCGTCCCGGCGCGAATGCGCTTGCCCGTCGGCACCCCCGCTTGCGCCCCCAGAATCGCATTGTCTTCGATGGTGCAATGATCCGCAATGCCCACCTGCCCGCCGATGCGGACGCCGTTGCCGATCACCGTGCTCCCCGCAATCCCGGTCTGGGCCGCTACGACGCAGTCGGTGCCGATCACGCAATTGTGAGCGACGTGGATCAGATTGTCCAGCTTCGTGCCCTTCCCGATCATCGTGTCCTCGATCGAACCGCGATCGATCGTCGTATTCGCCCCGATTTCGACCCGGTCCCCGATCGTGACCCCGCCCCGCTGCGGATACTTCTCGTAGCCGGACTCGGTGAGCACGAAGCCCAGCCCGTCGCTGCCGATCACGGCACCGGCGTGGATCACGCACTCGTTTCCGATCGTCACGCCCGGATATAGCCGCGCACCGGGATAGATGAGGCACCTCTCGCCGATGAGCACGTCACGAGAGATCGTCGCGTGCTCCCCGATCTGAGTCCCGTCACCGATCATCGTGTCCGGCCCGATCACGGCGTAGGCCCCGATCGCGACATCGCCCCGCAGGCGTGCTCCCGGCGAGACGACTGCCGTCGGATGGATGCCGCGCGCAAGAGGTTCGTCGGGGTAGAGGATCATCAGGGCGCGAGCGAATGCCAGGCGCGGAGCGCCCACATAAACCACTGCCTTGTCAGGATCTGCATACCCTTCCGGCGCGATCAGCACGGAGCAGCGCGATTTCCGCCCCTTCGCGAAATTCCGGGGGCCGTCGACGTAGCTGAGCTCGCCTGGTTCGGCCGCCTCGAGTGATCCTGCCCCACCCACCTGGATCGCACCGTCGCCCGAGTAGCGCGCCTGCAGAGCGCCGGCGAGAGCTGCGACAGTGACGGAATTGGCGGTCAGCGGCACTGCTCAGTACTGAATCAATGCGTAGACGTCGTGGCCGTTCAACTTCGAGCGGCCATTGAGAAACCCAAGCTCGACCAGGAATCCGATCCCCGTCACGTTGCCGCCCTGACGCTCGATCAATTTCACCACCGCGGACGCCGTGCCGCCCGTGGCCAGAAGATCATCGATGAGGAGCACGTTCTCGCCCGGCTCGATCGCATCCCGGTGCATCTCGAGCGTATCCGTTCCATACTCGAGCTCGTAGGTGACCTGCTCCGTCTGCCACGGGAGTTTTTTTGGCTTTCGCACCGGGACGAACCCGGCTCCCAGCATGTAGGCCAGCGTAGGGGCGAAGATGAATCCGCGCGCCTCAATCCCGACCACCTTGTCCACAGGCGCCTCACGGTATCGGTCGTGCAGGCTATCGAGTGCGAAGCGGAACGCCTCCGGGTCCTTGAAAAGCGGGGTCAGATCTTTGAAAACGATTCCTTTCTTGGGCCAATCCGGAACGTCCCGAACGTATTCTTTCAGCTCCATTCACCTCTCCTCTCTGACCTCATTCGATTTCTCTAGCTGAATTCTATCCCGAAACCATCGAACGGCGGCGTTTCGATATCGTCGCGCGCGACATCGAGGACGTGAGCCGCGCGAGGGCCGCGGCGCAGATCGGTTTCGAGGGCATCGAGCGCTTCCGAGTCACCCTGTGCCACCACTTCGACATCGCCGTCCCACAGGTTCTTGGCATAGCCGGTCAAACCTCGCTCGCGCGCGCATCGAAGAACGAAGTAACGGTATCCCACCCCTTGCACACGGCCCTTGACGATGTACCTGCGAGTCAACATGCCGAAAAAAATGATGGTCGGGGCGAGAGGATTTGAACCTCCGACTCCATGGTCCCGAACCATGTGCGCTACCAGGCTGCGCTACGCCCCGACGCGCGGCAGATTAAAGCACAAACGGATCAAGAAGACAATTCGGCTCCGGATCTCGCGCAGGGCTGCGGCAAAGTCGAGGCGCCGATTCGGGCGAGGCCTTTCCGTGCGAAACCGCAGATGGCGCAGATTACGCAGATGCCCGAGGGCATCAACAGCAGCTCACCACTCACCCCCGAGCGCACGGGCCGTCTGGGTCCATCTGCGAAATCTGCGGAATCTGTGGTTTGCACGGGACATTGGCGAGGTCCTGGGATGTCGCGGCGGCTGCGGCAAAGTCAGAGCCGTCGTGCGTTTTCGCTCATTCGTACCCGTACCCGAAATGCTTGGTCCGGGGTCGCGGCACGATCCGGCCGGCCTCTACGAGCGCTTGCCGGATCTTGCGCCGCCCGCTTCGCTGTCTCCCTCGGCGTAGGCGTAGCGCCCGAGAAGCGGCACGAAGCTGCACAGCGCAAGAGCAACCGTTTCGAGGCTGCCACGCGTCTTCGTGACGACACAGATCTGTTCGAGGCCGTTTCGCGACATCGGGATGACGATGCGCCCGCCGGTCGCCAGCTGCTCGAGCAGCGGCGCGGGCACGGATGGCGCCGTCGCCGACACGACGATCCCGTCGTAGGGCGCGAACTCGCTCCACCCGTACGTTCCGTCGAAGTGCTTGATGCTCGCGTTGCGGATCGACAACTCGCGGATCCGACCCTGGGCCTCACGCGCCAACTCAGCTATCCGCTCAACCGAGAAGACGGCAGCGCACAACGATGCAAGCAGCGCCGTCTGGTATCCGCTCCCGGTCCCGATCTCGAGCACCTTCTCGTTCTCCCGGAGCGCGAGTGCCTCCAGCATCAGTGCTGTCGTAAGGGGTTGGGTCATGGTCTGCTTGAATCCGATCGGCAGAGTCACGTCGTGGTGGGCTTTGGGCCACAACGGCTCGGCCAGAAACACATGCCGCGGAAGCGCTCGCATCGCGGCCAGAACGCGGCGATCTTTG
Organism: Acidobacteriota bacterium; assembly: GCA_016191015.1. Taxonomy (GTDB): domain Bacteria; phylum Acidobacteriota; class CAIWXX01; order CAIWXX01; family CAIWXX01; genus JACPPM01. The sequence goes on from JACPPM010000170.1 coordinate 27,169, forward strand.
ATCCCAGCGTCGGCCAGTCCCTGCACCATCTTCTCGCGGCGCACCTGATAGTCCCCGTGCTCGGAACGGCGTGCCGTCCGATGGTGGCTCATCAGACACCATCCAGCGTGATCGGCTTCATTCGCTTCAGGAAAGTCCTGTCGGTCCAATCCAGCATCAGCGGAGTCACGGAAACATACCCGTTCTTGACCGCCCAGACGTCGGTGCCTCTCTCGGGTCTGTCCGCGGGTTTCCCATCTCCGATCCAGTAGTACTTGCGACCGCGAGGGTCGGTCTTTTCGAGAATTTCAGGCTGGTAGCGACGCACCCCGAGGCGGGTCGCCAGAACTCCGCGAGGCTCGCCCAGCGGGAAATTGATTGAGAGAGTCGTTTCTGTGAGCCGCCGCTTGCCGGCGAGCACCTCCGCGGCGATTTTGCGCGCGAGGCGGGCGGCACGCCTGAACGCCTCTTCGCTCATGTCGATCGTCGACAGCGCGAATGATGGGATGTTCAGAAGTGTTCCCTGGATCGCCGCCGACACGGTCCCGGAATACGCATTATCTTCCCCCAGATTCCAGCCCCGGTTGATACCGGAGACGACGAGAGCCGGGGGACGCTTCATGATGAACTGAGCTCCGACCAGAACGCAATCCGTGGGCGTGCCATCGAGGATGTGCACATCCTTGCCGAGCCTGGTGATTCGCAGCGGCAGGTGCAAGGTGAGGGCGCGGCTGATTGCACTTCGTTCCCGGTCGGGCGCGACGACGACCACCTGCCCGAGATCGCTGAGCGCCTCAGCCAGGAACTTGATGCCGTCGCTATGGATTCCGTCGTCGTTGGTGACCAGGATACGCGGCATCAATCTGTTATTGAAACGTCTCGGAAACTCCACAACCAATTGAAAATCAATGGCTCGCGGCGAGTCTGTGGAGGGAGCGAGTGGAATAATGGAATATTGGAATGTTGGGTGCCGCCGCCGCGCCATAGCTGCCTCGTGCCTAGAAAGCCCCCATCACCGCCGGTGCTCCCTTCCGGAACCCATTTTTCCATCATTCCACCGTTCCAATTGCGCGCGAAGCGCGCTATGTCCTTGCGGGGTAATGGTCGGGACGAGAGGATTTGAACCTCCGACCACACGCACCCCAAGCGTGTGCGCTACCAGGCTGCGCTACGTCCCGTCGTTCGAATTTCTACCATCTCCCGCCAGGAGTGTCAACAAATCCCGAAGGTCGGTCCGGATTTCGTGAAGCAATTCCGTCGTCGGGTCTCTCAACGGGATCTGAGCCGCCTTCGGCGGGAGCTCGGCGTCAAGCCGCTTCCGTGCGCCCGAAATCGTCAACCCCTGCTCGTAAATCAGAGCCTTCACCTTGAGCACCGTGTCGATGTCGGCCTGGCGGTACAGCTTCTGCCCGGAAGCGCTCTTTACGGCTGGGATCGAGAACTCACCCTCCCAGGCACGGAGCACATGCGCTGGAACACCCGCGCGCTCGCAGACCTCACTGCGCTTGAAGAATAGCTTGCTCGGGGAGTCCATCTGCTCTTACCTGATGCCCTCGATACGGTTCCGGCCTCGACTGCCGCAAGCGGGGCACCCTCAGTTCCTATCCTACCCCAAATGCCGCAACCGCATGTCGAGTTTCTCCAGATTGCGCCTCAGCGAGAGCCCCGTCTCGCTGTGGTGGTCCGGCTCCCCCCCGAGCATCCTGCGGTACTCGTATTCAGCCAGATCCTGCGCCAGCCGGATTCCATGCCGCCCGAAAACGCCCGCATACTCGTCAAAATGCTCCAGGAACATTCGCCGGGCAGTCTTGAACCCATGCTCGGCTATTCCCACCCGCACCGAGTAGCGGAGGATATTGTAGAGAAACATTTTCAAGTCGTCGCGAGGAGGTTCGATGAGGATGATTTCGACTTCGGGGAACTCATGCTCGTAGCGCTCGATCCCGTACTTCATCCTCGAGTGAAGCACGATCCGGAACGCCTGATCGAGAACATACGGGAGTCCCTTCTGGCTGATGTATCCTCCATGACCGTTCAGGGCTTTCAGGACCGAATGCCTCGGGTCGTTGAAAATCGGAACGATTGGATTCACGCACACAACCAGGTCCGCCCCGTGCTTGATCGCCTGGGAAATATGAGCCGTCTTGTTGATCGCGCCGTCGATATAATCTCTGTCGCCGATTCTAACCGGCTTCCAGACGCCCGGCAGCGCCCCCGACGCTCTCACTGCAGTCGATATCGGGACATCGCGAAAGCCATCTTCCCCGAACACGGTCGCATCGCCCTTGTCGAGATTCGTCGCCACGATGTAGAGCTCCTTGCCGAGCTCATCGAAGCTGTTCGTCCTGCCCTCCTCGGTGAACAGCCCTTTCAGGTACTCACCGGTGCCTGTGTTGTCCATGATCCCGGACGGAATCAGCTCACCAAGGCTGAAGAAGATGTCGGCCAGCGTCCAGCTCTGTCTGTTCGTCCAGATCGTCTTGACGGCGTCATAGCAGATCCTGGGGGTCTGGGTGACCTTCGATGCGAATTCTGAGGTGTTGAGCTGGAAGATCGGGGCGCGTGAGAAGGAACGAGGCTTGTTGCTTCGTTCGACGATGTCCCTGTACATCTGGTCCGGCTTGATGCGATTGGCCATGCAGGCCGCCAAATAAGCACCCGCCGAGACACCGACGTAGATGTCGAAATCGAGAACCGAGTAGTTCGCGAGGAAGTCGTCGATCGCCTTCAGGCACCCGACTTCATAGACCATGCCCGTGAGGCCACCGCCAGCACAAACAAGGGCAGTTTTGCTCTTCTTTCCCTTCTTCCGCCGAGCAGGCCCAACCTGTCGTGGCATGTGCGACGATTATGGCACGATCAGAATTGGAGTCAAGTGCGGAGCGAAGGCTGAATCCAAAGTTTCAAGTTCAAAGTTGAGAGAGCGGAGCTGAGGAGGCGCAGTGAGAACTGCCGTTCCAGAGCGCCGATTCGCGAGGCACTGGCAGATCACCAAGGAAAATGAAAAACCTCCGGAGACAAGCGGTGGCTGAGGCGCGATGTGTGCGCAAAATGACCACTCTCCGTGACAGTTTTGGACACCTGCCAGCGCAGCGACGATCAGAAGACAATAGTATCTCTTGTGTTTCTTACACTTGCAAATACTGTGACGAGCATCATATTCGAAAGAGGGTTGGCAGCCGTCTTGTATAGTGACGGACAATGAAGGTGGTGATGGAAATGGGAGCGAAAAGAGAGGCAAGCCAGATGGGGTTGCAATCGGGCAAGTCCGAGTGGGTGGTCTTGATCGGTATCCTGGTTCTATCAATTGTGACGTTCGGGACGGCCTTGCTTCTCGCCTTCTGCGCTCCATCTCTGCTTGGTTAGAGCTTGGGAGAGGCTCCCGGCACGCACAGGCGGGGTTGACACTCGGAACCACGGAGCGCCATACTTCGCGTCGTGAGCGAGGCAGGCGGGTTCGAGAAGCTGCGGCGGGAGGTCATTGACACCGGCTTGTGCACGCGGTGCGGCTCATGTGTCGGTGTCTGCCCCCCTGGCGCGATCGAGTTCAGAGAACCTTTAGGGGTGTCTCTTCCGGCGATCCGGGATTCGGCCGCATGTGAAGGATGTCCGGGCCATTGCTACACTGGGTGCTCGGGCGGCGCGGTCCATTTCCCCACGCTTGCTGCATTCACGCACGGCCGGCAACCCGCAAACCCGTATCTCGGCGTTTTCCAAAGTTTGTATGTCGGCCACGCCAACGATGAGCACGTGCGGAGGGCCGGCGCATCCGGCGGCATCATCTCAGCGACGGCCATCTACATGCTCGAGCACGACATGGTTGACGGTGTCGTGGCGCTTGGAGCGAATCGGGAGGAGCCGTGGCGATTCGAACCTCGGATCGCGCGGAGCCGGGCGGAGGTGCTCGAGTGCGCGCAGAGCAAGTACTCGATCTCTCCCGCCAACGTCATCTTGCGCGAGCTCGATAAGGAAGCGCCCGGTTTCCGGGCGGCTTTCATCGGCATCCCTTGCCAGGTCCACGCAATCCGAAAGCTGCAGGCCGATGGCCATCCGGCAGCACGCAAGATTCGATATGTCATCGGATCCTATTGCGGCAACATCCTCCATTTCGATGCCGTCCGCGGCTTCTTGGCAAAACACGGGGTCGCGGACTATACGGCGATCTCCCGGCTCGAATACCGGGCTGGCGAATGGCCGGGCAAGATGCGGGTCACGCTTGTCGACGGCCGCGTGCTCGAGATGCCGAAGTTCTACGCCAACTACCTCATCCCCTTCTACATGATGCGCCGCTGCCTCACCTGCACCGATCTTGCCAATGAGTTCTCGGATATCTCGGGCGGCGACGCATGGGCCCCGGTATACGAGGAGCGCGGCAAGGGGTTTTCGCTGATCATGGGCCGCACCGACCGGGGCCAGCGCGTCATCGAGGAGATGATCCGCAAAGGCCGGCTGACAGTCGAACCCGTCGAAGAAGGGTTCACGGTCAATATGCATTCGCACATGCTGGACTTCAAGAAGCGCGGAGCATTCCTCCGCATCGACGCGATGCGGGCACGCGGCAAGGCGGTTCCCAGCTACGGATTCCGGCCAGTCACCCCGGCACCTTTCGGGCGCCGCGCCTTCGAGGTCCTCCTCCGCTTGATTTACGGGGTCTGTTCGCTACGCTTGAGTCAGTGGACCGTCGCACAGCTCCCCACAGGCCTGACCGGACGCCTTTTCGAGCAGGCTCGCAGGCGTTGGAAAGGCGTAACGAAATCCACCAAGCGGAAGGGGTTCTCGGAAATCGAGTTCACCTTCGAGCCGCCCAGGCAGACAGTATATCAGCTGCCGGCCGAGGAGCTCGGAGAGCAATCCGCGGCGCTGGCGGAGAGAGCAGAATAGTAGAGGATCGGGCACGGGGGGGAGTGAAACCTCCTCGTGCCCGGGTCCGCGCTACTTCTTCCGCGTGTAGGTGATCTCCATCATCTTGTACTCTTTGCCCGCGGGATCGGGTCCGAACATCTCGAAGACGTGCTTGTTGGCGTCGACGACACGAGCAACCTCGCGAATCTTACAGGGCTTCCCGGTCATCGGGTCGTCCATCTCGCACTCGAAGGTGAGGACCTTGCCGGTGACATCGCCCGTTCCGATGCTCACCATCATCATCGTCCCCATCGAATCCATCCATGAACCGATGAATTTCTTCTTCACGTTGTCGTAGCCGGTGAATCCCACGCCCTCGAACGGCATTCCCATGTACGTGCCGTTGAACTTCTGCTGGACGAAACGGCCACCGAGAATCCAGCTGTTTTCCGAAACACCGGCCGATTCGGCTGGCGCCGCCCCTGGTTCCCACATCATGACCTTCGCGTCGAAGGTCCCGACCATCGGCTCGAGGAGCTTGTGATTATCGCCCGGAGTGGATGCCTTCATCCAGGCCTCCATCATGGCCTGCTTCTGAGGATCCGCAGGGGCGGGATGTTCGGGCTTCTGTTGTTCTCCTGCCCCGGCCAAGCCCAGGGAGAGAGCGAATGCTATCGTTGCAACCACGAATCTTGTTCTCATCTCATCATCTCCATACGGTTAGGTGAATCGGGCGAACAGCATTCTCTCTCCGCGCGCGATCCGAGGTCAAGTGAGGCTGGGCTACCCGCAGGGGAACGTCAAAGTCGCACCGTGAAGTCCGTGCGAAATCGATCGGAGGAAACCGCAGATGACGCAGATTTCCGGAGGGATTACACAGATGGGATCATCACTCATCGCAGAGCCATCCTCAAAGCGAATCCCACCGGCCTCGCGAAGCCATCGGCGGAATCTGCGCGAAGAATCTGCGAAATCTGCGGTTAGCTCGGGACTTTGACGAGGCCCTGGGGCTACCCGTTTTTTCGAACGATCAGGTCCGCGAGCAATCCCGTGGCCCCCACCTGAATCCCGGAGATAATGGCCATGAGAGCGAAGTCCGTGAGGTTCTCGTGGACGATCACCTCATAGGCGCCAACGCCTATGCCGAGGAGGAATAGGAACAGGCTGAGAGGGAGGAAAACTCGCAGGGGATTGAAGTAGATGATCGTGCGCAGGATGATCTGGACGAAGAGAAGTGTGTCGCGAATCGGACGGATCTTGGAGTGGCCTGTGCGGGCGTGGTAGTCGATCGGGATGAACGCGACATCCTTGCCGTCGGCCAGGTACGAGAGTGTTGATGTCATCGTAAACGAGAAGCCGTCGGAGATGATGTGGAAGTACTCTTTTATTCCCGTTCTGGTAAAGAAGCGGAGGCCTGAGTTGAGGTCGGGAATGTCGACGCCGGAGAGGTAGCTGGCGAGCTTGAGCAGCACCCACTTCGGGGGACGGCGGAGCGTCGGGATCTTGACCGTGCGTCCCGTGCGAGCGCCGATCACCATGTCACAGCCTTCGCGCGCATCGAGGACCTTGATGGCCTGCTCGACCCGGTAGGTGTCGTCCGCATCGGTGATCAGAATGTCTTCATGCCGCGCGTGGTGGATGCCCACCTTCAGAGTGGCTCCATAGCCGCGGTTCGTGCGGTTCTGGACGACGATCGCCCCGTGCGACCGCGCCTCGTCGGCCGTGCGGTCTTTCGAGCCGTCGTCAACCACCAGGATCTCGAAGGAATCCACCGAACCGAAGTAAGCCATGAGCCCTTCGCGGTATGACTCGATCACCGCGCCCACCGATCTCTCTTCGTTATACGCCGGGATCAAAACCGTGACCGGCTTCTTCTCTGCCATGGGGGACGTAGCCTATTTTCTCGACGACAAAATAGCAACTCCCGGCTTGCCGGAGGGTATATCATTCGAGAAAGGTGGTCAGAGCATGAATCCTCGAATCCGGCTTGCCGCCCTGCTCAGCGCCCTGGCGCTCGGCGGCATCGTCGCCTACCAGTACCTCTTCGATCCCGCGGCTGCTGTCAAACGGGCGGTGCAAGCGGCGGCAGGTGCGTTCGAGAACCGCAATCTCGACGGCTTCATGGCGGCCGTCTCGCGAAACTATGCCGATGACCAGAGCATGACGTATGACGGAGTCCGGGAGGCAGCGTCCGAAGCGTTCCAGGCGTTTGAGGCCTTCAACGTGACGCTCGAAAAGGTCGAGATCACAGTCGATGGATCAACGGCCCGCTTCACCGCTCTCGCGACCGTCGTCGCAACCACCCGCGACCGGGAGAAGTACATGGCCATCGGTACGCCCGAATCGGGTCAGCGCCTGGAGCTCGAGCTGCACAAGGAGGATGGCACCTGGCGGGTGACCTCAGCACACGGCTACGCCCGCTGAGAATCAGGAGAATTCGGGGAAGCGAGCCGGATCCCGTTCCCTCATCAGAGCGTACACCGCCTCGAACACATCGTCCGCGTTCGGCTTGCAGAAATAGTCGCCGTCGGTCCCGTAGGCCGCGCGGTGAGGCCGTGCGGTGAGAGTCCGCGGCGGAGCGTCGAGGTGCTCGTAGCCCCGCTGCTCCTCAAGCACCTGTTGCATCATGAAAGCGCTGGCCCCGCCAGGGACGTCCTCATCGAGAAATAGAACCGCGTTGGTCCTCGCAAGCGACCGAACAATGGTCTGCCCGACGTCGAACGGGAGCAGCGTCCGGACGTCGATAATCTCCGTGCCAATCCCCGCACGCTGTAGCGCTTCGGCCCCCTCAACCGCGATGCGACAGCAGGCGCCGTAAGTCACGACCGTCACATCGGTCCCCTCTCGAATGGTCTCGGGAATCCCCAAGGGTACCGTGAACACTCCAAGATTCGACGGTACCCTCTCCTTCAGTCGGTATCCGTTCAAAACCTCGACGACCAATGCCGGATCGTCTGCCTGCAGCAAGGTCGCGTAGAACCCGGCTGCCTGCGTCATGTTCCTCGGCACACATACGTGCAGACCGCGCAACGCACTCAGGATCATCCCCATCGGCGAGCCCGTGTGCCAGATACCCTCCAGGCGGTGCCCCTTCGTCCTGATGATCACCGGCGCCTTCTGCCCACCGCGCGTCCGATAGTGCAGCGTCGCGAGGTCGTCGGAGATGACCTGCAGGGCGTACAGCAGATAGTCGATGTACTGTATGTCCACAATCGGGCGCAGCCCGCGCAGAGCCATCCCGATCCCCTGCCCCACGATCGTCGCCTCTCGGATGCCCGTGTCCGTCACGCGCAAATCACCGTATCGTTCGTTCAGACCCTCGTAGACAAGGTTCACGTCGCCCAGCTTGCCGACATCTTCGCCGAGAGCCACGACGAGCGGGTTCGTGCGGAAGTGGTAGTCGAAACACCGCTGGAGCACGACGCGTCCGTCGACGACCTCCGGGTTTTCTCCGTACACCGGCCGGATCTCTCGCACGCGCATGGGCGACTCCGCGGACTCGCTGTAGAGGTGCGATCCGTAGCGGCGAATGTTCTCCTCCCGATACCGCCGAAGAAACGCCGCCAGCTCAGATTTGATCGGAATCTCCACGCCGCGTATCGCTGCCAGGGCCTTCACGATCGAGGATTGTACGATCTTTCGCGTGAGCGTCAGGGCGTTGCTGAGCTCCGTCGCGATCGTCCCCACAGCCGTCTGGGCCTCACCGCTCTCGCCTGCCATCCGATGCAGCATGCTCAGAACATGCGCCCGTTCCTGACGAATGGGGGCCGTGTACGCCTCGTAGGCCTCGGACCGTGCCCGCTCCACAAGCTGCCTGTCCTCGGCCTCCCAATGGTCGATCTGCTCGGCCGTCGCGATCTTCTCGGAAACCATCCAGGCACGCATGCGGCCCAGGCAGTCGTGCTCCTCCTCCCACGCCAGCCGCTCGCTCGGCTTGTACCGCTCATGACTCCCACTCGTCGAATGGCCCTGTGGCTGAGTCAGCTCGGTAATGTGGAAAAGAGCCGGAATGTGGTCGCGCCGCACCTTCTCGACTCCCTGCATGTAGGCGTCGCAGAGAGCCAGGTAGTCCCAGCCCTTCACAACGTATATGTCGTACCCGTCAGGCCCGCCGTTGCGGTTGAAGCCGGCGAGCACGTCGGAGATCGATCCTTTCGTCGTCTGACAGGCAGTCGGCACCGATATCCCGTAGCCGTCGTCCCAGACCGAGACTACCATCGGCACATGCAGGACTCCCGCTGCGTTGACTGCCTCCCAGAAAACCCCTTCGCTCGTGCTCGCATCCCCGATCGTACCGAAGGCAACTTCGTTTCCACCGAAACTGAACCCGGACACGTGATCGCCCTGGAGACTGGGTTCGTGACGGTAGAGTTTCGATGCATAGGCCAGACCGAGAAGACGTGCCATCTGCCCGGCGGTCGGGGAGATGTCGGCCGAGGAGTTCCGGCTCCTCACCTGCGGCTTCCACCGGCCCTGCTCGTCGATCAGCCGCGAGCCGAAATGACAGCTCATCCCGCGCCCCGCCGAGGCCGGCTCCAGGACCGGATCCGGGTTCGCATAGAGCTGCGCGAAAAACTCGGAAATATCCGACATGCCGGTGGCAAACATGAACGTCTGATCGCGATAGTATCCGGCGCGGAAGTCCCCCTCCCGGAAGGCCTTCGCCATCGCGAGCTGTGGCACCTCCTTGCCGTCGCCGAAGATGCCGAACTTGGCCTTGCCCGTGAGAACTTCCTTGCGCCCGATCAGGCTGGCGATGCGGCTCCGATACCCGAGCCTGTAGTCTTCAACGATTTCTTCGAACGAGATCGCCACCTTCCCCGCGGCAGAGCTCACCATGCGCTGTTCACTGATCATCTACCCATTCCCCTGCGTAGGCCGAATCATCCCTGTTTGCGCAGAGGATACCAGTTTGTGCTGGAAGTTCAATCCCCGCCGCGGTGCGGGGGGCAGATCGCAGGGGTCGCGTGCGATACGCGGTCTACGAGCCGAGGGCGTCGACGACGGTCACGACGTCGACCAAGCCGGCGCAGCCATAGAGAACAGGCAGCACCTTCTCAGCCGGGTGGTTCTTGCGCAGGCTCGCGACCAACTCGGTTCCGGCGCGGTAGGCGGGCAGGTACATGCGCCCGAGCAGCGGATGGCGGCCCCAGGCACCACTGAGCTTGTCGGCGCGCTCGGCCGAGACCAGATAATCCTGCCTCAGCACCGCCGCCACCTCAGCCGTCGGCTTCCCCTCACCCCAGGTCAGCCACGATGACTGGTTCTTGGCCTGGTCCTGCAGGAGGGCGAGCAGAACGCCGAGCTGCAGATCGGGATCACCCAGGTCTTCGATGGAGGTCACTCCGTGTGCGATCAGGATCGCGTTGTTGGCAATGCCTTCGGCCAGCGCCGCGAATCGCGTGTTCATCGTGAGCACAGTGCCTTCAAATCCGATCTTCCCCATCCTGTAAAGCTTCTGAAGGAACGCGAAGGTCGTCACGTGGCCCGGTACGACCTCGTGGCTCACGAGCTGCTGGAACTCGGGCATCGAGATCTGGAGCGACGCATTGATCTCGTATGTCGCCTCATACTGGGGAGTCCCGTCCATGTTCCTGGCCCGGCCGATGTAGTTCATCGAGCCGGAGAACCAGGCGTTCTCGATCGAGAGAAACGAGATGTTGGCCATCGGGACGTCGCGGAGCTCAGGCGGCAGGTGCGGATGCAGGTTCTTGCGCGTCAGCGCCTCGTAATCCGCAATGACGCCCGTCGATTTCGCTGCCACCTCGCGACCCGCTACGGCGCGTTCGCCTCGCCACGCATCCACGGCTGCAATGAGATCTCCACCGCTCTTCGCCATCTGACCGTTCGCCGTCAGAATCTTGCGGACCATGTCGCGATCGTGAGACGGATCTGAGGGAGACGGATCCTTGCCCGTCGACGCGCGGACAGCGCGCGTATACGGAACCTTGGGTCCGTCGCCGACAAGCTCGAGCACCAGGTCATACATCACGCGGCACGAATCCGCGACACTCAGCAGATACGCACCTCGACCTCCACCCGCTCTCATGGCGGCCGCCGCTACACCCGCGATCGCTCCCTCGACATCGACCGCCTTCAGATACGCGTGGATCGCTGCGTGATCGATCTCCTTCGCGCAAACACCACCGGTCTCCCTGAGCTTCGCGGCCGATGCGTGAGTGTAAGCATCCGGGAGAGGGGCGTCGGAAAACCACGAATCTGCGATGAAACGCCCGGTGCCGGACGGGTTCATGACATCACCGCCCCACAGAGTGTCGACGCCGAGAACAGCCTGAGCTACGTCACGATCGAGATCGGTCAACTTCATGATGCACTCCCTTCAGATGATTCCTGGCGGCCGATTCTATCCGTCGGGAGGGAATTCGTCCAGGTACCCGTCAGCCGAAATTCGCGGGTGCCGCCCTCCCCCCTTCGTGTAGTATAGTGGCGCCCGCAATGAAGAAGGAAAGTCGAAATCACACCGGGACCACCCGCGCGAAGCCCACAGCCCGAACACCGCGCGGCGGGGGCGGAGCGGTGGCTTCGGAATCGATCCACGGAGTCGCGGACCTGTCGGAACGACACGGCGCCTTTCTGAGACGCGTCGAGAACAACTACCTCCCCTCACGCGAGGATCCCAACCTGCCGCTCCCCTTGGTCCAGGAATGGGGCTTGCGCGACGGCACGGAGGTGCACGGAACAATACAGCCGGCACATAGCGGTCGCCGGTCGGTCGCGAGCATCGTGTCGGCCAATGGCCGCTCGAAGCCAGGCGATCATCGCGCGTTGCCCGATTTTCAGAGTCTCATTTCTGTGAATCCCACGACACACATCGAGCTGGGGATCGAGAGATCGCAGACGAGCCTGAGGGTGATCGATCTCATCGCTCCGATCGGGCGCGGCCAGCGAGGGCTGATCGTGTCACCGCCGCGCGCCGGGAAAACGACCCTGATTGAAGAGATCGGTGTGGCCATCTCGAAGCACCACCCTGACATTCACTTGATGCTCCTTCTGATCGACGAGCGGCCCGAGGAGGTGACGCACTTCAGGAGATCCGTGAAGGCAGAGGTCCTGGCGTCCTCGTCGGACTCCGCCGGCGAGTCTCATTTGAGAATCGCGTGGATCGCGGTCGAGCGAGCGAAGCGGCTGGCCGAGGCGGGTCGGGACGTCGTCATCCTGCTCGACAGCATCACGCGCCTCGGCCGTGCGAGCAATCGTGAGATGGGGGCCGGCGGTCGTGCCATGTCGGGCGGCGTGGACCACCGGGCACTCCAGTTTCCTCGGCAGTTCTTTGGCGCGGCGCGATCGTGCGAAGGGAGCGGAAGTCTGACGATCCTCGCAACTGTCCTCATCGACACCGCCAGCCGCATGGACGAGGTGATCTTTCAGGAGTTCAAGGGGACTGGGAACATGGAGTTGATCTTGGACCGTGACTTGGCCGAACATCGCATCTTTCCCGCCGTGGATGTTCTGCGTTCGGGGACGCGCAGGGAGGAGCTGCTCTGTTCGGCCGACGAGCTGAGGCAGCGACATTTGCTGCGCCGCGCGCTCGCGGGCATGTCGCTCGAGGATGCGGCCCGCAGACTGATCGACCGTGTGGAGAAAACGGAGTCGAACTCTGAGCTCTTGAAGGCGATCACGCGCTGAGGGCTGAGGCTGCCGACTACTCGGCCGGCCAGATCTTGTCGTAGATATCAGGGTAGAGTTTCTTGCCGCAGTCGGGGCAGCACCCGTGGGAGAAGTCAGCCTGCGAGTGGTCTCGAATATACTCTTCGAGCTGAGTCCAGCGTCCGGAATCGTCCCGGATTCGCCGGCAGGAGGCGCAGATCGGAAGCAATCCGCTGAGGATCTTGATCTTGGCCATGGCCTCGTTGACTCGCGCGGTGAGCTGTTGTTCTCGCGCTTTCAGCTGGCGAACGCGGTAGAGGTGGAGCGACTGAGCGGCGAGCAGGCACGCGAGGATGCAGAGACCGTAGAACCAATATGTCTGGTAAAATCGTGGATCGATCTCGAAATCGACGAACGCACCCGCTTCGTTCCAGATTCCGTCGTTGTTGCAGGCCGCCACGCGGAACCTGTAGCTGCCGGGTGGGAGATACGTATAGTACGCAACCCGGCGAGTACCCGCATCGGTCCAGTCAGGATCGGTTCCGTCGAGCTTGTATCTGAAGCGGACCTTCTCGGGGGCGATCAGACTCAACGCCGTGTAATGAAATTCCAGGTTCGTCGTACCAGCGGAGAATCGGTGTGACGCTGGGGCGTTGATCTCCCGACCCTGAGCCAGGATTGTCTCGATCCTGACCGGCGGCACGAGAGCGTTGGTTTTCAGGTTCAGCGGGTCGATGACGACTGCCCCCCTGGTCGTGGGAAACCAGAGTCGGCCGTCGCGGGCCCGCCATCCGGCCGGTTGGGACCCGCCCCGGCATTCCGCGCTGGGCATCCCATCGGATGTGTCGTATGAAACGCACGAGACCCCCCGTGTCTTGCCGTCGGCGAGATCATCGAGCTGGTGTTTCGCGACTCTGAAGACACCACGGTTGCCACTCATCCACAAGTTCCCCTGATCGTCTTCAAGGATCTGATGGATGAAATCCGCGGGAAGGCCTTCCTTCATCGTGTAGGCGGTACACTTCTCGCCCTTCAGCCTGGCCAAGCCGCCTCTCGTCGCGATCCACAACGTGTCATCACGATCGCAGTGCACCGCGTTGACGATTTGATCGGGCAGGCCGTCGGCCTTTCCGATGGTCGTGAAACGGCCCTCACTGAACCGGCTCAACCCAGCCCCATACGTGCCAATCCAGAGCGCTCCGATCGAATCCTCACTGATGCAGAGCACGTAGTCCTCGCCCAGCCCATCCTTCCGTGTGTGACGAGTGGCGGCGCCATCTTTGAGCCGATAGAGACCCACGCGAGTTCCGATCCAGATCGCACCATCGCGGGACTCGTGAATCGCGAATACGCCGTATTGAGACAGACCTTCGCTGAGCTCGTACCTCGTGAATCGGCCGTCTTTGAAGCACGCCAGGCCGCCGCCGTCAGTGCCGACCCACAAAGCGCGCCGGCGGTCTTCGCAGATCGACATCACCATCTGGTGAGGGAGCCCGCTGGACTCGCGAAACGTTGTGAAGACCCCGTTCATGAACCTGTTCAGCCCACCTCCGTTGGCTCCCAGCCACACCGCACCGCTGGAATCCTCGTAGATGCATTGGACAACGTCTCCGGAAAGTCCTTCGCGCGTCGTGTACGTGAGAAACTTTCCGTCCTTCACCCGACTCAGTCCACCTCCATCGGTGCCCACCCAAAGAGATCCTTCGCGGTCTTCACAGACCGAAAAGACGACATCGCTCGCCAGCTCCGTCGTGTCACTCGTCAATCCCGCGACCCGCCCGTCTCTCATCCGACAGAGACCCCCGCCGAAGGTCCCCAGCCACAGGTTGCCGTCCTTGTCTTCGACCATATCCGTGATGAAGTCATTGCAAAGGTCCGTCCTTGTTGTATGTGCCGTGAAGCTGCCGTCACGGTAGCAGTTCACGCCGCCACCGTACGTACCGATCCACAGATCACCTCTGCGGTCGAACAGCAGCGACAGGATGACGTTGCTCGTGAGTCCGTCGCGCTTCGTATAGGTCGCGATCTTCCCATCGTGCCACCTGTTCAATCCGGTCCGTGTTCCGATCCACACGCCACCAGCGGGGTCCTCCATCACCGCGTAAACGACATCGTGGCAAAGGCCGTCCTTGGTCGTGAAATTCGTGAATGTGCCGTCCCTGAGCCTGCTCACTCCACCTCCGTCGGTCCCAATCCACAGCGCCCCTTCCGAGTCGTCGTGCAACGATAGAATGTAATCGGACGCCAGGCCCTCCTGCACGGTGTAGGTCTTGAATCGCCCGTCTCGATAGCACGTGAGCCCACCGCCGTCGGTGCCGATCCAAAGTGACTTGTCGGATGTTTCGTACAGAGTGACGATGAAGTTGCTCTTCAGCCCAGGCGCATTGCTCCGCTCAAAAGTTGTGAACCGCACGCCATCGAATCGAACCAGCCCGTCATGGGTCGCGAGCCAGAGGTATCCATCCGACGTCTGCACGACGGATTCGATGCTGTTGCTGGGCAGTCCAGCCTCTCTCTGCCAAGTGTCCACGCGGTACTGCGTCGGCAAGCGGTCAGGATCGAGCGCCCCTAGCGGTGCATCGCACCCGAGCACCCCAGCCATCGCGATCAGTCCGGCGAGGATGCTGCGATCGAGAGGTGCCTGTGCCAGCAAATGAACCCTCTTTCTCCGCCGCCTACCGGAGGTCGGCGCGAGCCGATCGGACCCGTGTGACCAGAACATAGGACGCCCCGATGCCCTCCGTCAAGTCCCGAGTCCGCGGCGCGCGACGGGTGCAATCTGCTTCAATGCGAGTTAGATTGTCTGTGAAGGATGAGGATCATGTCCAGGATTGTCGCAGTCGTTCTGAGTTCCTGGTGCGTAGCGTATCCAACGGGATTGGGGATGGCGAAAGGGGCCGAGACGAGGTCGATTCCAGAGGGTGGAGTCGCGACGCCGGTCGATCAGGCGACCTGGTATGAGCCCGCGGGCCCGGCACTGCCCGGCACGCCACTGACGCTCTACAAAAGCTTCACGATGAAGGGATCGTATGCCTATGACGCCGTCGGAATGCGGAACCGCGGCTATGGAACCGCTGTGATCACGCTGCCTGCCGGATCGACGATCAAGAAGGCATACCTGTTCTGGACAATTATCAGCAAAACGACGGCCGAAGACACGACCTTCAGGAAGTGCAAGATCAACGGCCATGCCCTCAACGGTGCACGCCTCGGCAGCGATTATTCTCCGTGCTGGCCGCGAGACGGAAATAACCAGTGCTTTTCCTATCGCGCCGATGTGACGAACCAGGTGACGAATGCCACGATCAGCGCCTACAGTCTCACCGGGTTCGCATCCGCTCTGACCAACGGCAAGGACCCGTTTTCGTCAAAAACGCCGCTGAGCTTCCCGATGGCCGAGGGGGCGACGCTGCTGATCTTCTACCAAAACAACTCGTCAAAGCAGACGACGATGCAGCTGTACAACGGGCATGTCACCGTGAAGAAAAACGGCGAGAAGTCGATCCTGGAGCTCACGGGATTCACCGCGCCCAGCACTCTCAGCGCAGCCTCATTGCTCTTCATCGGTGCCGATGGTCAGCAGAACGCCGACGAGCCGCTCAGCGAGTTCAACGGGAAAGCTTTGAAAGGATCCCCTGTTTGGGATGGCATCTCGGCGGACAACGACGGTGAAGATTTCGACGAGGGCAATCTCTGGGATTCCGAGAAGGCCAACGTGAAGCCGTATCTCTCTCCGGGGGCGACCACCGCCGAGGTTGAGGTCGAGACGGGCAGTGACGACCGGTGGGACTGCCTGGTATGGGTGGGGCTTGTGTTTTCCATGACGAGGTGAGCTGCTACCGCGTGGGATGAGGTCGCCGCCGGAGCTGACTTCTGCCGGCGTAACCGGCAGACTGACGGTTCACGCTCGAGCTTTTCCGAGGCCCGCGCTCCTGAGATTCGGAGTACACTTGGCCGCAGTACAGCCAGCATGTCATCCTGAGGCCCGGCGCAGCCGGGCCGAAGGATCTCCTTCCGTAGCCCATGGAGGAGATCCTTCGTCACCGGGCTTCGCCCGGCTCCTCAGGATGACGTTGCGCTCATGCCCGTGAGCGTCTACTCCGAATCTCAGCGCGCTCGCGCGCTCGCGCGCGGTTGACACTCTCTCCAGCTTGCCACTACAATCAAAGAGGGCGAACGAGCACTGGCGCCCCCACACCATCTTGCGCAAGGAGAAAGAATGTCAACGAAAACTCTGGCCGAGGGGGCGAGTGTGAAAATCAAGCCCGCGCACGAGCCCGTTTCGAAGTCGTTTCTCGAACATAGCAAGATCTGGATGAACGGGAAGATGGTGCCGTGGAGCGAGGCCACGGTTCACATCGCCACGCACGCACTTCATTACGCCACCGCAATCTTCGAAGGAATACGCTGCTACGCGACCCCTCGCGGACCCGCCGTGTACCGGCTCGACAGGCATATCGAGAGGCTCTATAACTCATCCAAGATATACCGCATGGAGCCACCCTACCCGGTCGAGGAGCTGAATGAGGCGATCCTGGAGCTGATCCGGATCAACGATCTCCCGAGCTGCTATATCCGGCCGATCGTGTATCGTGGTTACGCTTCGCTCGGTGTCAATCCCTTTCCGTGCCCCGTCGACGTCGCGATTCTGCTGATGGACTGGGGCAAATACCTTGGTGACGACGCACTGGACAATGGCGTCGACGTGTGCGTGTCGTCCTGGAGCCGCATGGCCCCGAACACCTTGCCGGCCCTTGCCAAATCCGCGGCCAACTATATGAACTCCGGACTTATCAAGATGGAGGCGATCCTGGGTGGGTTCCACGAAGGGATTGCGCTCAATCACGACGGATACGTGAGCGAGGGGAGCGGCGAGAACATCTTCATCGTTCGCGGCCGCGATCTGATCACGCCTCCGCTGGAGGCGGCCATCCTGCCGGGCATCACGCGCGACTCGGTCATGACGATCGCCCGCGACCTTGGGTACACCGTCGTGGAGACCAACATACCGCGGGAGATGCTGTACTGTGCCGACGAGGTATTCTTGACCGGAACGGCGGCCGAAATCACTCCGATCCGTTCGATCGATCGCATCAAGATCGGGTGTGGAAAAGCCGGGCCGGTGGCGCGCGAGATCCAGCGCGAGTTTTTCGCGCTGATTGAGGGCGATCGCGAGGACCGGAGGGGCTGGCTGACACACGTGCGCTAGGACCCGCCCTTCCCTCCAGGGAGGACAACGATGCATATCAACGATCTGCTGAAGATGGCGACCGAGCGGAAGGCCTCGGACCTTCACCTGAAGGTCGGGTCACATCCGATCATTCGCGTCAACGGCGAGCTGATCCCGATGGTCGAAGTGAAGCGGCTGATGCAGGAGGACACGATCGCCATGGCGTTCTCCATCATGAACAACCGCCAGAAGCAGAAGTTCAAAGACAACCTCGAGATCGATATCGCCTACTCGGTTCCGGGACTCGGCCGGTTCCGCTGCAACGTGTTCCAGCAGCGAGGCACCGTCGGCCTCGTGCTGCGCGTCATTCCCACGAAGATCCTCACGGTGCGCGAGCTCATGCTCCCGATCGTGCTCGAGAAGATATGTGCGGAAACACGCGGGCTGATTCTCTGCACCGGCACCACGGGCTCCGGAAAGTCCACGACCCTCGCGGCGATGATCGACTACGTCAACGCCCAGCGGGTCGAGCACATCATCACGATCGAAGATCCGATCGAGTTCCTCCACCGAGACAAGAAGAGCCTGATCAACCAGCGCGAGGTCGAGGTCGACACGAAGACTTTCGCAGGCGCGCTTCGAAGCGCGCTGCGCGAGGATCCCGACGTCATACTCGTCGGCGAAATGCGAGACTACGAGACGATCGAAACCGCGATCACCGCCGCAGAAACCGGTCACCTCGTGCTCTCGACACTGCACACCCTCGACGCCAACGAAACAATCAACCGCATCATCTCCGTCTTCCCGCCGCACCAGCAGAAGCAGATCCGGTTGCAGCTTGCCGCCATCCTCAAGGCCATCATCTCCATGCGCCTGATGCCGCGGGCCGATGGGCTGGGACGAGTCCCCGCCGTCGAGGTCATGGTCTCGACAGCCTACATCCGTGATTGCATCATCAACAAGGACAAGACCCGCCTGATCCACGATGCGATCGCATCGGGCACATCGCAATACGGGATGCAAACCTTCGATCAATCGATCTTCACGCTCTACAAGAACAACCTCGTCACCTACGAAGAGGCGCTGAAGTGGGCCTCCAACGCCGATGAGTTCAAGCTCCGTGTTCAGGGCGTGCAGACGACATCCGATGTGTCGCGGGAGGAGATGGAGAAGGCGATCACGGGGATCGGCCCGGACCAGCCGGAAGAGGACGTGCTGAACTCGCCGTACGAGTTCAACCCCTAGCGCGCGGCTCCGCCGCGCGTGAGAGCGTCCGGCCTGCTTCGCGTGCGTCGGGCGTGGACCATGGGTTGAGCCAGACACGCGGGTAATGGTATGAATCTCGTGTGAGATCCAAGATCGGAGCCCTTCTCGGGCCTCTCGCCTTCGTCGTGATCTGGTTCATGGAGATGCCTCTGCCGCCCGAGGCTCACCGGCTCGCAGCGGTCGCCGCTCTCGTCATCATCTATTGGATCACGGAACCCGTCCCCATCCCGGTCACGGCGCTTCTCGGAAGCGCGCTCTGCATCCTCGTGGGTGTCGCCCCGGCGCAGATCGTGCTGGCCCCGTATGCGGACCCGATCATCTTCCTCTTCCTCGGGGCTTTTCTTGTGGGCGAGGCGATGGTGTCGGCCGGGCTCGACGCTCGCGTCGCGCATTCCGTCCTGGCGATCCCGGCACTCTCCTCGACGCCGCTGCGGCTGACAGTCACCCTGAGCTTTCTGACGATGGCCCTGTCGATGTGGATGAGCAACACCGCGGCAGCGGCCATCATGATGCCCCTGGCCCTCTCGATGATACGGACCCGCCAGACCGGAGGCCACTCGTCGGTTGGTGGAGACACCGTCGTCCTCTCAGTCGCCTATGCGGCCAGCATCGGTGGAATCGCTACGCCCATCGGAACGCCGCCCAACTTGATCGCCATCGGATTCCTCGAACGCAATAGCGGATTCCATCTGGGGTTTTTGCCATGGATGAAGCTGGGCCTGCCGCTCGCGCTGTTCTTGATGCTCGCCTTGTTCCTCCTCTCGGCCGTGACTCTGCGTCGTGCCCGCGGCGGGGCACACGGGGCTCCTGGGCGCCTGCCGGCATGGACACGGGCGGAGAAGAGCGTCGCCGCCGTTTTTGCCTGCATGGTTCTCACGTGGCTTCTCCCGAGCATTCTCGGCTTCTTGGCTCCAGCGCACATTGCCGAGGTGGCCAACAAACGTCTCCCGGAGAGCGCGGTTGCGCTGTTCGGGGCTCTCGCGCTCTTCATGCTGCCCGAGCAGACCCGGCCGTATCGTCCGGTGTTGAAATGGGAACAGACGGCGCGGATCGACTGGGGCACGATCTTGCTTTTCGGAGGCGGGCTTTCGCTGGGCGGCCTCGTTCTCAGCACCGGCCTCGGGAAGTGGGCGGGCGAGCTCGTCCTGCGCGCAACCGGGGTTCAGTCTCATTTCGGCCTCATCGCACTCGCCGCAGGAACCGCTGTCGTGCTCACCGAGTTCATGTCCAATACCGCCGCGACCAATGTCGTCATCCCCGTCGTGTACGCGATGGCGACCGGCATGAACCTCGATCCCACAACCGCAGTGCTCGCGGCGGCATTCGGCGCCAGCATGGGCTTCATGTTCCCGATTGGCACACCGCCGAACGCCATCGCTTACGGCACGGGGCTTGTGACTATCCCCCAGATGATTCGCCGCGGGGTCCTATTCGACGCCATGGCTTTTGTCGTCATCGCCACCTGGGTGACGTTGGTTCGGGCTCGATAGGAGGGCCAACTCCGCATCCGTCCGGGTCGCAGCGCTGGAGAGGCGGGAAGGAACTGACAGGCCCGGCGCCGCGCCGGTCGGCTCAGCGGGCGATCCTCCCAGATTCCAGATTCTCCGCCTCGCCGAGAAAAGTCCCGTACTCGAGGCGGAGCAGCGGGTTGAGCTCCAGGGCCTTCTCGATCGTCGATTTTGCAGCGCCAGCCCTCTTCACGTCGCCGGTCGCGGCGGCCTCTGCGAGCAACAGCGCTCCTTTCGTGGCCAGGGCCTCGGGATCGGCGGGGTTGAGAGCGAGGGCCTTGTCGATCGCTGAGAAGCCCATCGCGACGGCTTCATCTGAAGACCGCTGCCGGCTGAGCTCCCACCGGGCCTTCCAGTGCCATGCATTGGCCATTCCCGTGAAGGGTCGAGGATCACGCGGATTCAACTCAACGGCCTTCTGAAATGCCTCGTGCGCCCTTCGGAGATCATCGTCCGGCGAGCGCCCCCTGATCATCGCCCACCGGGCCGCCAGCACTGTCACGGTGCCCTGCTGGTGATAGCACAGGTACGAAGTGGGATTGATGAGGAGGGCTTTCGTGACGCTTTCCCGGGCAAGTTGGATCGCTTTCACTGGTTCCCGTTGACTCAGGAACGCGTGGTCAGCCTCGGCCTCATACGCTTGACCCATGACCAGAAACGCATCCTCAGACTCGGGATTGAGTCGGAGGGCTCTCTGGCACCGCGCGATGCACATCCGGAGTGCGTCGCCGGGGTCCCGGCCGGTCCGCAGGGCATACTGGGCTCGTATGAGATGGACTCTTGACATGTTGCCCTGCACGAGCGCGTCATTCTGGTTGATCTGCTCGGCCGCCTCGTAGCAAGACTGCGCTCGGGAGAGGGTTGCGCTCGGATCCCGGCCACAGGATAGCTCATAGGTCCCCTGCTCCTCGTACGCCAGCCCCATGTTGAGGTGGCCGTACTCGTACCGAGGGTCAATCTGGATGGCGCGCTGGCAGCATGCGATGGCTTCACGGAGCGAGGGGCCCGGATCTTGCCCCTTCATGGCGACAGAATAGCCGATCCGCCAGTGCGCAAGGCCGGTGTTGCTCCACGCCATCGCCACATTGGGGTTCACGTCGAGGCACTTTCTATAGAATGTGACCGCCTGAGAGAACGTCTGCTCCGCTTCCTTGCCATGCAAGAGCGCATGTTCGCCGAGAATCAGCGAGACATTGCCGGCTCCGACGTATGATGCGACGAAACGCGGATTCGCTTCAATCGCTCGCTTGTAGCTCTCGATGGCGAGGCCGAAGGGCGTTACCGGATCCCTCCCGTGATCAGCCTCCCACCTGCCTATCAGCCAATATGCATAACCTGTTCCATGATGCGCGGCCACGTGCGATCGGTCGGCACGCAATGCCGTCTGGTAGCTCTGAATCGCCTCGTTCAGACTGGCCGTTGGGTCCTCGGCAAGCGCGCGCGCCGATTCATAGCGGCGTTGCGGCTCCTTCTCCAGGCACTTGGCTATGATCGTCTCGAGGTCCACCGGGGTTCGCGGGTTGAGCGAGCGGAGCAGAGGCGGATCCTCTTCGATGACCAGCCTCATCATGACGATGATCGAGCTCTCCTTGAAGGGTGGACGCCCCGCCAGCATCTCGAACAGCGTGGCGCCGAGACTGTAAACGTCGCTCCGTCGATCGAGCTGCTCGGTCTCTCCGCGAGCTTGCTCGGGAGACATGTACTCGAGCGTGCCGACGACGATCCCGGTGGCCGTGATGCCTCGAGTGAACTGTTCGCGCGCCAGGCCGAAGTCCGTGACATAGGGCTTCCACTCACCATCGTCCGTCCGCTCTACCAGGATGTTCCCGGGTTTGAGGTCCCGATGGATCAGGCCCACTTTGTGGGCGGCGTGGACCCCCTCCGCCACTTTCCGCATGACGTTCAAACGTTCCTCAACTCGCATGGTGGAGGAGCACGCGCCCAGGGTCCCGCCCCCGATAAACTGCATCGCAATGAAGGGTCTCCCTTTCTCCTCCCCGACTTCATAGACCTTGAGGACGAACTCGTGCTCGACCCTCGCCTGCGACCGGGCCTCCAGAGCAAACCGCTCGCAGAGCTCCGGATCCAGTTCGCGCAGGACCTTGATGGCAACGTGTCGATTCAAGCTCGGATCGAACGCCTTGTACACTCGACCCATTCCCCCGGAGCCTAACATTGACTCGATCTGATATCGCCCTACGGTCTTCGGCAGGTCGGCATCATCCCCGTCACCACCACCGCCTCGCGACACGATGTCCTCGAATCCCCTGGTCTCTCCAATTTCCGAAACATTCCAGACAGGATCGAGGGGGGGATTCTGCGACATAGGCGTTCCTCTTCAGCTCGCGTCTTGCAAACACTATAGCTCCGGCAACAGCGGGTCAACCTTCGCGCGGGCTCTCGCCTCGCGACGCAAGTTCGCCCTGCGCCCACGCTGCCGCCTCCGCGTTGAGCGACGGCCAGCGCTCCCGGCATCACCGGTCGCCTGAGCGTATGGACGCGCGCGTCGTCGAGGGGTCGCTGGCTCCCGCCGGTAGGCCGCGGAGCGGTGCGAATCAGCTCCGAGCCCCTGAGGGAATGGGCCGACGGCATGGCGACGCCGGGCGATGCGACCAGCACTTCTTCCGATCGCCATTCTGGTGGAATTCTCGAGTCCCATAGCAATTCGCGATCTCCGAGGGCTGCTCGCACACTATCAACCGATCGGGGTGCGGTCCCTTCATCCGGATCGGAAGGGAGTGCATTGCCACCGTCTCGGGGCCTTTGACCGTCCCGCGGGATTGTTTCTTCCGGGACGACCAATGGCTGGGTTGCGATCACGTGACTATTCGCCTTGTCCACAACGAATATGAACGAATGAGCCGGGCTTTCCGGTGCGGACAAGGCGACGTTCGACCTCGAGCGTCGAAAGTTGAAAGCGGTCAAGAGCCAGTAAGTCGAAGCGTCCGCCGGCGGTCATCGGTCGGCACTGGGCACCGTTTCCCACGGCGGCAGGTTGAGGGGTTTCCGCATCGCGGCGCGTTATTGCGAATGGAGCGAGCCCAATGCGTTCTCATCGCGTGTGCTCCGAGGATCGTTGTCTGTATTTCGACCGGTCGCGAGGAGGATTCATACATCATGAGTAGCAACTATCGAAGCGTGCGCGTTTTCGCGTGTCTGATCTGGTACGCGTTTCTCGCGAGCCCGGGTGAGGCGGCCGACCGTTGGGCTCGGACGTACAGTCGATCAGGAGAGGACAAGTTCCAGGCCGTTCAGCAGACGGCTGACGGAGGTTACATCCTCGCGGGGTCGACTTACTCAGCGGGAGGTACGGGTTATGACGGATGGTGCGTGAGACTCGACGCATCCGGCGATGTCGCATGGCAGAAGACCTTTGGCGGCTTCCAGGTGGACTTCCTCCAGGATATGCAAGTGACGGCCGACGGTGGGTACATACTCGCCGGGTGCACCAACTCCTTCGGCGATGGCGGGTATGACGCATGGTGCCTGAGACTCGACTCATCCGGCAACACCGTCTGGGAGAAGACCTACGGAGCTTCCTTGGACGAATCGGCGTTTGCCGTGGATGTGACTCCTGACGGCGGCTTCTTCCTCGCGGGAGTTGCGAGTTCCTTCGGCTCCGGGTCAAACGATGCCTGGTGCCTGAGACTGAATGCCGTTGGCACCCCGCTGTGGCAGAGGACTTACGGCGGTCCTTCCAGCGACTTCTTTAGCACAGTGAGGGCGACGGCGGACGGTGGCTGCGTTCTCGCAGGGTCCACCCAAGCCTTCGGTGCCGGCGGGTCCGATGCCTGGTGCACGAGGCTCGACGCGTCGGGCAATCTCATCTGGCAGAACACTTACGGCGGCGCCCTTGTTGACAGTTTCGGTGAGGTGGAGGTGGCGGCGGACGGCGACTACATCCTCGCGGGGACTTCCATGTCTTTTGGCGGTGGCCTCTACGTGGCCTGGTGTCTGAGGCTCGATGCTACCGGCTTCATTGTGTGGCAGAGGACTTATGGCGCGGGTCCCATCGACTATTTGGCCGATGTAGAAGTGACGGCCGATGACGGTTGCCTGGTCGTGGGGAGTACCTACTCAGGCGGCGCTGGGAACCAGGACGCGTGGTGCTTGAAGCTCGACGGCTCCGGTAACATCACCTGGCTAAAAACTTATGGCGGCACGCTGAACGATGTCTGGTACGCCGTGCAAGCGACCGCCGATGGCGGATACGTCCTCGCGGGAGTGGCAGCCTCCTTTGGAGCCGGGGACCCGGATGCATTCTGTGCAAAGGTGGACTCCTTAGTGTCTAAGAAGTTGAGTGTTGACACGAAATGGCAAAACGTTCGAGTGGGTGAGATCCTCCGAACCCCTCTCAGGAAAGCAGGAAGGGAGGAATGCAGGAACGGAGCAGTCATCTCCGGAGCTCAGGGTGGCATCGA
>JACPPM010000186.1 GCA_016191015.1 Acidobacteriota bacterium
GCCCGGCGATTGACCGAGCAGTTTCCGGTTTTTGAATTTTGAATTTTGAATTTTGAATTGCCCAAATCCGCGGCTTAGCCGCGGATTTGGGGAAGCCGTTAGCTCCGAACGGTCGACCAGGGAGATGTGCTGGCCGGTGTGGTTGCTTGCTGATAGGTGGGGGCGCAAACAGGAGCGTTTCTAGCACCGGGGCTCATAGCGAGCGGCTAAGGGCTAACGTCCACGAGGCAGTGTGTCCGATCTGGGCGGAATGGGCGCGACCCGGATCATCGAGGCGTTGCGCGCTGGGAAAAATGCTGCTTGACATCCTGCGCGAGGAGCGGTTCAATATATGAATAGTAGGCCTATGGATCTGAGGAGCAGTGTCCTTGTAGCTCTCGCGGTGGGGTGTGCAGCGCCGTGCGCGATCGCGGGACAGGCGCGCGAAGACCCGACCTCGGCGCGGTCGATGGTTCAGATCGAGCCCACATTCGGCCAGAATCAGATTCGGCCGCCCGGTGTGGTCCCGCAGGTCCAGTTCACGACGACCTTTGGATACCAGCTGATGGCGGACATCACCAACTGGATCAGGACGCTGAGTCCAGAGCATCGGCAGCGGCGCCCCCTTTCGAACGTTTCATTCAGGAGCAGCTCCGCTGCTCTGATCCCCGCGGCCATTACCACGACAGGGCGAGTCCCTGGGCTGGATAGCAAGAAGAGCCTGGAGAACGAATCCGCGTATCGCTGGCTGCTACGGAGCCAGAAGCGAAACGTTTTGAGGAGTGAGCGAGGCCGGGGGTTCAGTGCCGGTCTGGAAGCGCCAACAAAGAATTCGCTGACAGGCCATACCGGTGATATCCGCACTGAGGTGACGATGTTCGCGTCGAAGAAGGAGCTCTCGACGGGTGCGGATACGGGGCTGCCTGCCAGTGTGACCGAGGTGCGAGTGGACGTCCCGATGCTCGGGGCCAGCCGGACATCGCTTCTGGGCCGGGTCTCGGGGGAATCCGGCTACTTTACCTGGGTCGCCGGGGCCAACGTCGCGTATGCCGAGATCGAGGGGCACGCAATGAATGCGGGGATGCA
Organism: Acidobacteriota bacterium; assembly: GCA_016191015.1. GTDB lineage: Bacteria > Acidobacteriota > CAIWXX01 > CAIWXX01 > CAIWXX01 > JACPPM01. The sequence continues at coordinate 1,066 of JACPPM010000186.1, forward strand.
GATGGGGAGTGCCCTTTATCAGAACGCTCTTGCGGTACACGATGAGCGGGAGGAGCTGTTCGTGCAGCAGTGGAGCGCGCGAGTGTATGCGCAGGACCACTGGAGAATCCACCGCCGGTACGGAATCGCCTATGGGCTGAGCTATCAGCGGACGAATTACCCGTCGGCTGCCGGTTTCTTCAATCCCAACGTCGCGTTCGTCATCGATCTGGGCGCAGGGTTCCGTCTCGACAACCACTTCGCGTACGGCGTGAATCTGCCGGGAAAGATGACGATGCTCGGGTGGACGTCCCTGCCGGACAGTTATCCGTTCGCCGAGGGGCGCCCCTTGCAGCCCGAACGATTCACGGCTTACAAGGCTCGCATCGAGAAGCGGATCAGCAGCCGGCACACGGTCGACTTCGGCTACGTTCTGGAGAATGTGGAGAATCCGCTGTTGCAGGTGCCGTATCGGGATCTTTCAGCGCAGCGCGATCCCTTCGCTTACAGGATCATGCTCGCGAACGCCACTCCGATGAGATCCAGCAATTACAGGGTCGGGTACAGGGCGCAGCTGGGAGCGCACTTCACCAGCGATCTTGCCTACCGTGTCGGAAAGGCCAAGGCGCTCGACAGCATTACCCCAAGCTCGCATGACGGCATTCCTTTCGTGGGTGCGGTCGATAACAGTTACGTCCACACGATCTCTGCCACGGTGTCGTATTCCGTGCTGAAGACATCGACAAACGTCAGCGGAACCTACCGCTGGGATAGTCAGCTCACGCTGCGTCCTAACTACATGTCCGAGGCCTTCGATGACCCCACGACGCAGCTCAATATTCGCGTCCGCCAGGGGATCCCTTACATTTCGAATGGGACGACCAACTGGGAGTTCTTGCTTGATGTGAAGAACCCGGTCCAGTTCGGAGACGAACCGGCTCTGATGGTGGGCTCGGATGCGCAAGTCGTCCAGGTAGTTCCGCACCCTCGCCGCATCACGGGCGGGCTGACCCTGAAGTTTTGATCCCGCGGCTCTGCTGAGCTCGTGCTGAGCCCCTGGGCTGCGAGCGGTTGACCCGGCTCGTGGTCGCAAGCTGAAGCCGAAAAGGATGTCGGCCGCTGGCAGGAGTCCCCGAGTCCATGCCTCCGCCCGCCGCGACCGGCCAATGGCCGAGGCGAGCGGCTGGTCTCAGGAATATCCAAATCCATGAATCATCGTTCAAACATTTGAATCTCATTGAAATACAATGAACTTGAGTCATATGTCCACAATCCGAAACACAGTCAAATCTATGACATCGAATCGAGAGGCGCGGGCCAGCTCGCTCTGAAGCCCGGCACGTCTCTTGCATAACCACAAGAACGGGAAACGACTGCATGCAGAACGATTCACCTAACCATCACATATCGACGGCGATACTCACTTTATTTGCCGTCATCCTGATGGTGGCTGGCGCGGTCAATGTGGCAAAGAAGACACGCTTTAAGCCGCCATATGATGGAGTTGAGTGGGAAGTCGAGCGGATGCCGGGCTCGGGTGAGCAGCGGCTCGTCTGCGTGTACATCGATCCGCAGGGACCCGCCTACAAGGCCGGGATCGCCAAAGGTGATGTGCTCTTGGCCATCAACAACGAAAACCCCAGGACCGGGATCGAGATGACCAAGTGGATCTGGGAGGCGGGGATCGGGGCGCGAGCCGACTACTCGATCGAGCGAGGCGGGCGTTCGATGTCGATGACGCTGGTGTTCGAGCCACAGCCGCGCGATGGCCTCTACTACTACCTTGCGATCGTGGGCTGTTTTTCGGTCGGTGTCGGGGTGTTGATCCTCGCCCGGCGTGCGGGCAAGCCTTTCAGCACTCACTTCTTCCTTTTGACGCTCACGCTCTATGCACTCGACATCTTCTCTTTCACCGGGGAGCTCGACCTCTGGGACCAGTTCTTCTACTGGACTGACCGGATGGCTTTCTGGCTGCTTCCGCCCGTCTTCCTGCATTTCTTCCTGACATTCCCTCGCAAGAAGGCGATCTTGAGGCTGAGGCCGGCGTTGCTGCCTCTTCTCTACGTCCCCAGTGCAGCCTTCGCGCTCGGCGAGATCCTGATGCATATGCTGTTCTACTTCGAGTTTTTCGCCGAGGGATCCCGCTTGATGCTCCTGAATGCTTTCAACACACTCGCTCCGGCGAATCTCGGTCTGCACATCATCCTTGCCCTCGCCGCGCTCGTGGACTCCTGGATCTCGACGACGAATGTGATTTTCAAGAAACAGCTCCGTTGGATCTCGCTGGGCCTAGGAGCCGGTCTGCTGCCGTTTGTTTTCTTCTACGTGATTCCCTACACGCTCGGCTACAAGCATTCGCTGCTGCTCCAGGGCACGGTGCTCTTCCAGATTCTCGTCCCGCTCACCTTCGCTTACGCCGTGACACGATACCGACTGATGGACGTGGAGGTGATCTTCAAGAGGGGGCTCAGCTTCGGGCTCTCCGCGCTGCTTGTATTCCTCGTCTTCCTGGTTATCGCCCGCAGCAGCGGCGAGTTTTTCCTGCAGGATAGTCGAGCGCGCGCCGTTCTCGCATTCCTGGCGATCCTGCTCGGTGCCACCGTCTTCTCTCCTCTCTACCGGATGATTCAGACGTTTATGGATCGCCTGTTTTACCGGACAAGCTACGACTATCGCCGGACGCTCCTCCAGTTCAGCAAGCGGATCAGCGCCGAGAGGGATCTGGCCGGGCTGATCCGCACGATGACCGATCTGATCTCGAAGGCGCTCTCGATCGATCAGCTCGCCCTGCTCATCCCGGACGAAGGTGAGAAGTTCCAGGTGCATCTCAAGCGAGGCGAACAGCTCTATCCGATCGGTTCGAAGCCCTTTCACGACAAGTCGGTCGTCAACAGGCTCCTCCAACACCCCGTGCTCACCCACACGGTGACCGTCACGGAAACGACCGACAGCTTCTCTCTGAAGAATCCCCCTATCGAAGACCTCAATTTTCCTCAGTATCTGGCGCTGAAGGTCGAGAGCCGTCTTGTCGGGATCCTGGCTCTCGATCGGAAGTCCACCGGTGAGCTGCTCAACAGCGAGGATTGGGAACTGCTTCAGACGCTGGCGACCCCCGCCGCATTCGCCCTCGAGAACGCCGCTCTCTACCGGCAGTCGACAGAACGCGCGGATCAGTACAGGATGTTGAAGGAGTACAGCGAGAACATCATCGAGAGCTTGAATGTCGGGATCATGGTCACGGACTTGGGGAACCGCGTGATCGGATGGAACAAGACGATCGAGGATCTGCTGCAGCGACCGAAACAGGAGGCAATCGGGAGGATGGCGAGCGAGGTGTTGCCGGAGCCTCTCCTTCCACATGTGATGTTTTTCTCCAAACACACCCCGTCCTCCCTCGACCTGCGAAATTCCTCGCGGGTCCCGCTGGACTTGCCCGCGGAGCGCAGGATCCTGCAGATCAGCTCGACGCCTCTCCTCGATTCCCAGATCCAGCCCTATGGGACCGTCACGATAGTGGAGGACGTCAGTGACAAGGTGAGGCTCGAGGAGCAGCTCGCGACATCCGAGAAGTTGGCATCGATCGGCGTGCTTGCGGCCGGAGTGGCCCACGAGCTCAACACCCCGCTGACGGGGATCAGCAGCTATGCGCAGATGCTCAAGAAGGAGCTGGGCGGCAACGAGCCATCCGTGCACATCCTCGAAAAGATCGACAAGCAGACAGGCCGCGCGTCGCGCATCATCCAAAGCCTCTTGAACTTCGCGAGGCAGGGTGACGTGCCGTTGTTCGAGGACGTCAACGTCAACGATGTCATTATGGACGCTCTCTCGCTGCTCGAACACCGTATGAGCCACTCCCGGGTCGTCCTCCTGAAGCAGCTCGGGGTCGTCTCGACGATTCAGGGTGACGAGGGCAAGCTCCAGCAGGTTTTCCTGAACCTCTTCGTCAATGGTATCGACGCCATGCCGAATGGCGGGACTCTGAAAGTCTCGTCGCGGCAGTTCGAGGATGGGGTGGAGGTGGTGGTGAGCGACAGCGGGGAAGGAATCAAGCCGGATGATCTGGTGCGCATCTACGATCCCTTCTTCACGACCAAGCGCGACAGGAAGGGCACTGGCCTGGGGCTCGCCGTCAGCTACGGGATCGTCAAACGGCACGGTGGAGCGATTTCGGTTGACAGCCAGGCGGGCAAGGGGACGACCTTCACGGTCCTTCTGCCTCTGCACGCACCCGCCGAGGCGATCCGGAGATTGGCCGACGACGGCACTGACGGCAGCGGCCCGCACCCGAAACTTTCCCGAGGCTGAGTCCTCGACAGCATTTCCGATGCTGGTGACTCTCTCTCTCTTCATTCCTTCGCTCCCCAGATCCTGCCCGTTTTGTGTTGAAGTGTCGCCTGCCCATGAGATGCGCTCGCGCTTGCTCGTCCGCCACCATGCCGGGTATGCTCCGGCTTTCTGAAGTGGGGTGAACCGGATGTCGAGAGGGTCGGTTCTGGTGATCGATGACGAAGAGGTGATCCAGGACATTCTACAAACGATTCTGGAGAAGGAAGGGTACGGCGTGGACGTCCTTCCTGATGGCGAAGCGGGGATCGATCGGTTCCGGCAGCGGAGCTACGACGCGGTCATCTGCGACCTGATGCTGCCCGGGATGGACGGCCTGAAGGTGCTCGAAGAGATGAAGCGTCTCGACGCCGACTGCCCGGTTCTGATGATCACGGCCTACGCGACGGTCGAGACGGCACTCCAGGCAATGCGCAACGGCGCGTATGATTACGTCACGAAACCGTTCAAGAACGACGAGCTGTTGATGATCCTCGACAAGTGCATCGCACAGCGTCGTGTGATCGAGGAGAACCGCACTCTGAAGCGGGCTCTCGCGGAAAAGTTCCCGTTCGCGAACATCGTCGGTGTCCACCCGAGCATGCGGAAGATCTTCGACCTGATTGAGCAGGTGGCGCCGAGCCGCAGCACAGTTCTGGTGCAGGGCGAAAGCGGCACGGGCAAGGAGCTGGTTGCGCGCGCGATCCACCACCACTCCCCTCGCGCTCCGTTCCCCTTCGTCACCGTCAACAGCGGCTCACTCCCTGCTGACCTGCTGGAGAGCAATCTGTTTGGACATGTCCGCGGGGCCTTCACCGGGGCTGTCGCGTCCAAGAAGGGCCTCTTCGAAGTGGCCGACCGCGGGAGCATCTTCCTCGACGAGATCTCCAACATCTCTCCCGAAACGCAAGCCAAGCTCCTGCGCGTGATTCAGGAGCGCGAGTTCATGAGACTCGGAGGGATCGAGACTATCAAGGTGGACGTGCGCATCATCGCCGCCACCAACCTCGACCTCAAGACCCTGGTCGAGACCGGCCGTTTCAGGGAAGACCTGTACTTCCGACTGAATGTCATCAAGCTCGAGGTCCCTCCGCTGCGGGACCGGCGCGAAGATATCCCTCTGCTCGTCCAGCATTTCATCGACAAGTACTGCAAGGAAAACGGCAAGCCACAACTGCGGATCTCCGATTCGGCGATCAACATGCTGCTCGAGTATGACTGGCCAGGCAATGTGCGCGAGCTCGAAAACGTGATCGAGCGGGCCGTGGTGCTGAGTCGGAGCGAAATTTTGGACGAATCCCTCTTCCCCGACTCGCTGCACCCCTCGGAGCGGGCAGGCGTCCTCGCGCCCGGCGAGGACCTCCCCTTCTATGACAAGGTGCTCTCGTTTGAACGAAGCCTCGTCCTCGACGCCCTCGCCAAAGCCGGCGGCGTCCAGAAGAAAGCAGCTCAGTCGCTGGGAATCAAGCCGACCACGCTCAACGAGATGATCAAGCGGTTCGGCATCGAGGCAAAGCGGGAATAGCCCCCAACGCGCCCGAGCCGCGCGTGTGAGGCTCGTTCCGCTCGCGGCCTGATCCCCCACCAAGGCACCAGGACACCAAGATCCCACCAAGTGGGTTCCTTCGCCCCTTGGTGCGGCCTGGGGCCTTGGAGTCTTGGTGGTTTGAACTCTGCTGCCCCGTGTAAAACACCGATCAGCGCCCGTAGCCGGTCCCGAGCAACCCCCGGAGCCGGCGCACGCGCTCCCCGGTCGAGGGATGCGTCGAGAAGATCGAAAGGAAACTCTGGCCGGAGAGGTTGTTGACGATGTACATGTGTGTGAGCGCGGGTGATGTTCGGGGCATGGCGCCGGCGCGCGCGATGCTCTGCAGAAGGCTCGGATTCGAGATCTTCTCGAGGGCGGAGGCAAGCGCTTCCGGATCACCCGAGATCTCGGCCCCCGAAGCATCGGCCTGGAACTCGCGCGTCCTCGAGATGTAAAGCTGGATCAGAATCGCCGCAATCGGTGCAACGATGATGACGAGGAGCATCGCCAACGGGTTGGGCCCGTCGCGATCGTCGCTGCTTCGCCCTCCGGCAAAGATCATCGCCCATCTGGCCATGTTGGCGAGCTGCATGATCGCCGAGGCGATGCCGGCGACGATGGTCGAAATCAGGGTGTCGCGGTTCCTGATGTGGCTCAGCTCATGCGACAGCACTCCGCGCAGCTCCCGCGGACTCAGGAGCCGGCAGATCCCCTCGGTCACGGCGACTGCGGCGTGAGCCGGGTCGCGGCCCGTCGCGAACGCGTTGGGGAGCGCCTGCGGGATCATGTAGACAGAGGGCATGGGGAGCCCCGCGCGCACCGAGAGCTCCTGCACCATCTGAAAGACCCCGTAGGGGTCGCCGGGACCGATCGGCTGAGCGCGATGCATCCGGAGGACGATCTTGTCGGAAAACCAGTACATGCCGAAATTGAACCCGAGAGAAAGAACCAGTGCCAGAAAAACGCCGGCCCGGCCACCGATGACGTTGCCAACCAGGATGAACAGCCCCGTCATCACGCATATAAGAAAAACCGTCTTCACAGAATTCTCGAGCTTCATCGATACCTCCTCACAACACGAATTATAGCATCCGCGCGAATTCTGGAATTAGAAACACAAGACTAGAAATGCAAGGAGGGAAAGGGACCCTGAATCCGCGCGCAAGACGCGCGGATTCAGGAATTAGAAATGCAAAATTAAAAACGCAAAAGCGGGAAAAGCCTGAGTGACGGGCCCAGCGCAGATGCGACGCTCATCGTGGCACCGA
>JACPPM010000171.1 GCA_016191015.1 Acidobacteriota bacterium
CGCCCTCCCCCCCAACATCGGGCTCGCCGGCTCGTGGCCATTAGTGTCTAAGAAGTTGAGTGTTGACACGAAATGGCAAAACGTTCGAGTGGGTGAGATCCTCCGAACCCCTCTCAGGAAAGCAGGAAGGGAGGAATGCAGTAACGGAGCAGTCATCTCCGGAGCTCAGGGTGGCATCGAACAGATCCCTTCCTGCCTTCCTAACTTCCTGCTTTCCAGAGAGGTGCTCGGAAGGGTCTTGCAGCGTGCCTGGGACTTGCCTGTTTGGTTGCGGCTCCGCCGCGTTAGGAACCTTTGCCGTTTACCACGGAGACACGGAGAGCACGGAGATGCACGGAGATTCGCTTTGCGCTCGACGCTTCACGCTCAACGTTCCACGGGTAACGGGAGCTTCAGCACTCCAGCCAGCTCGGCCACGACTCCCTCGGGGACCGCGATGAAACCGTCGAAGAGAGTGTTCTCGCGGTTGAACCGCGGCTCGCCGCCGTCGAGGGTGAAGACCGCACCACCGGCGGCCTTCACGAGGGCGGCTCCTGCGGCCACGTCCCACTCATTCTTCGGAATGAGCGTCCATGTGGCATCGGCGAGACCCGCCGCGACAAGGCTCATCTTGTAAGCCACCGATCCCATCGGGACGACTTCGAAGGAGGCGCCCCGCAGGTTGTCCCATTGCCCCTTCTTCACCTCGGTGCGACTCGCCAGCACGCGGATTCCATCAAGTGACTTCAGCGCCCGGACTCGTGCCGGCGCACCGTTCAACGTGACGCCCGTCTCGAGCGATCCCAGCACCCGTTGGCCCGTCGCGGGATTGTGGATTCCCCCTGCGACCGCGCGACCGTTTTCGACCAGACCGATCGACACGCACCACTCAGGCAGCCCATCCACGAACTCGCGCGTGCCGTCCAGGGGATCCACCACCCAGACGCGGCTCTTCTGAAGCCGCGACTTCTCGTCGGCAGTCTCTTCCGATAACCAGCCGTCGCCGTCCGCCAACAGGCATTCCTTCAGGACGGTGTCAACCCGGCGATCCGCCTCGGTGACGGGTGAGCCCCCCGCCTTGATCTCTTCCTTGATCGCCCCCGACGTGAAGTCGGCAAAAACCTTCACCGCTTCGTCGAGCGCTCGCGCTATGCGCGCCAGATCTTCATGCCTCGAGCTCTTCTGTTTCATCGGATGCAGCCTTTCTCAGCTTCGGTTGCGGTAGAGGCTCGGATCCACGGCGGCGACCATCTTCTCGACATCAATGTCGAGCCCGAGGAATTCGCGGATCCGCGTAGCCTGCGTGCGCGGGTCCTGAATGACCATCTGGTACTCGATGTCCAGCGCCTCGATGTTAGAACTGTGCTTGAACATCCAGTTCACCTTCCAGAGGTGATCCTTGTAAATCTCGATCATCCGCTCGTCATTGGTCTCGGACTTCTCACCGCGCCGGTCGAGCATCTTCTTCTGCGACGCCAGCACTTCATTGAGATTCCGCCGCATGAAGACGACCTTATAGAAGTTGTCCCTGGGCAGATCCTTGAGGAGGTACGAAATGACCTTGATCGCTTTGCCTCTGGCGTCTCTGATCCAGGTCTTGTCCTCGGTCTTGTGGAGGTCCTTGACCCGCTCGTCCTCGAAGTAGCCCTTGGGGTTGTCCTCGTCGGCAACTCGCTGCCCGTCCGTGACCGTACCCAGGCCGACGGCCTCGAGCATCTTCATCGTCATCGACGTGCCCGAACGCGGCAGCCCCGAGACCACGATGACCGGGCTGCCGTAGCGGATTCTCGCGTACAACTTATTCAGGATCGACATATGATGCACCTCGCAATTCGTATTGACTCCACACTCCTGGCGGAGTATATTTGGAATCCAATCGGAGTGCAATAGGGGTGCAAGATGCCGTGGAAGCGTGAGAGCAAGGTTACGATCAAGATACCCAGACCCCTCTATAGGCGGCTCCAGCAGATCATCGAAGGCTCGGGTTTCGATTCGGTAACCGACTTCGTGGTGTACGTGCTTCGCGACCTCGCATCCGGGCGAGAGGTGGTTCCGAAGCCCGGAGCCGGTCAGGACGCTGAGACATTCACGGCCCAGGAGCTGGAGAAGGTTCGAAAGCGCCTGAAGGGGCTCGGCTACTTGTGAATTGGGGTTCTGGCAGGAGCCCGACCCCGGGCCTGAATATTCGGACAGGCGATATCTTGCGTCAACGCAAACATGATGGAGGATCTTATGACGGTTATCAAAGCGACTAACATCACGTGGCATCAGAGCCACGTGGAGCGGGCGCAGCGGGAGAACCTGCTCAACCAATGCGGCTGCACACTCTGGTTCACGGGGCTTCCTTCTTCGGGCAAGAGCACGGCCGCTTTCACACTCGAGCACGAGCTCGTCAAGCGCGGATACATGGCCTACGTCCTCGACGGCGACAACATTCGCCATGGTCTGAACAAGAACCTGGGTTTCTCTGCAGAAGACAGGGATGAGAACATTCGTCGCATCGGTGAGGTGGCCAAGCTCTTCGCCGATGCAGGCGTGATCGCGATGACGAGCTTCATATCTCCCTACCGAAAGGACCGCGACCGCGCTCGGCAGGTCCACGTCGACGCCGGAATCGGTTTCATGGAGATTCACGTCGATACGCCGGTAGACGTCTGCGAAGAGCGGGATCCCAAGGGCCTCTACAAGAAAGCGCGCCTTGGTCAGATCAAGGGCTTCACGGGGGTGGACGACCCGTACGAGGCACCGCTCCATCCGGAGCTCGTCGTGAAGACAGCCGAGCAGACTCCGCAAGAGATCGCCGCGGACATCCTCTTGTATCTGCAGGAAAACGGATACCTGAAGCACAGGTAGGACAGGGGCGCAATGGGCCGTTCCGTACCTAACGCGGCATAGCCGCAACCATCAGCCGCGGGTTCATGGGTATGCCATTTCACCGCAGAGGCGCGGAGAGCGCAGAGCGGGAATCTTTCTCCGCGACCTCTGCGTCTCTGCGGTGAACAGGTTTCTTGCCATTTCGTGTCAACACTCAACTTCCAAGACACTAACCGCAGCTTGCGCAGATCTCCGCGCAGATTTCGCAGATTCGTCCGGGGGTCAGCCGACGCGGTGCATCCTTCCCACCCTCGGGTCGGCGCGAAGTCACGTGCTGTTCCGGGACGTTGCCGCAGCGCTATTTGATCGGACGGACCATTGACATTCACGAAGTCGAAGGATACCCTTCCCGGTTCGTGAGGTATCGGGATCGACGGCTATCGAGAGTGGCACGATCGCGCCACCGGGGATGTCCCTGGCTGGCCATCGGCGAAGATACCCCCAGTTGGGACTGTGATGGAAAAAAATAGACTTCGTTTTTCACTGGCGCTTCTCGTCGCCCTCGCTCTCCTCCCGAGCCCGGCGATGGCTTACATCGGACCCGGGGCGGGCTTCGCCTTCGTCTCTTCCTTCTTCACCCTGTTCCTTGTCCTGCTGCTTGCCGTCTTTTCTTTGCTGGCGTGGCCATTCCGGCTTCTGCTTCGAACCCTCAAGAGGAGCAAGACCCGAGGCAAGAGCGCGGTGGACAAGATCTTCATTGTTGGGCTCGATGGCATGGAGCCGAGCCTGGCGGACAGGTACTCGGCTGAAGGCAAGCTGCCTAACCTGACACGCCTCCGCGAAAACGGAAGCTATTCGAAGCTGGCAACGACGATTCCCTCCATATCCCCCGTGGCCTGGTCTTCATTCATGACCGGTGCGCATCCTGGCAAGCACAACATCTTCGATTTTCTGAGCCGCGATACACGCACGTACCTCCCCGATCTGTCATCCGCCCGCATCGGCACCCCGAAGCGAGTGCTCCCACTTGGCAAGTACCGCATCCCACTCTCGAAACCGGAAATAACCGGATTGCGCAAGAGCGTCCCGTTCTGGAAAATCCTCGGAGATCATCACATCTTCTCGACGATCCTCAGGGTCCCGCTCACGTTCCCGCCTGAGAAGTTCAACGGGCATCTCCTCTCCGGAATGTGTGCGCCCGATCTGAAGGGGAGCCAGGGCACCTTCTTCTTCTACACGACCGATCTGGAGAAGGTGAAACAGCGCGAAGGCGGCGTGATGATACCGGTCGAAATCAAAGATGGGGTGGTCGAGACACACATCTCCGGACCCGAGAACACGATGCTGAAGAAGGTCGAGGAGATCCGGCTTCCCCTCAAGATACGCGTGGACAAGGAAAGGGACGAAGCGCATATCGACGTGGCCGGGCAGAAATTCACACTCAAGAAGGGCACGTTCTCCGAGTGGAAGAAGTTGACCTTTCCCGCCGGTCTTGGAATCGGCATCGGCTCGATCGCCCGCTTCCACGTCTCCCAGATTCATCCCCACTTCGAGATGTACATGACCCCTCTCAACATCGATCCGGAGAAGCCGGCGCTTCCGCTGTCGAATCCGCTGATCTATTCCGTCTACCTGTCGAAGCTGCTGGGCTCCTACATCACGCTCGGGCTGGCCAACGACACGTGGGCGCTGAATGAGGGCGCGCTGAGCGAAGAGGCATTCCTCGAGCTGACCTATTCCAATCATAAGGACTGGGAGAGGATGTTTTTCAACGCGATCGACAAGACGCAGCAGGGCGTGGCGGCCTGTGTCTTCGAGACAACAGATAGCATCCAGCATATGTTCTTCCGCTACCTGGATCCGACTCATCCGGCGAACAAGAACGGCCAGCACGCCATGAGTGCGAAGGTCATCGAGGATCTGTATACGAAGATGGACGATCTGGTTGGGCGCGTCATGCAGAAGGCCGACGACAAGACCGTCATCATAGTGATGTCGGATCACGGGTTCCGCTCATTCCGGCGTGGCGTCAATCTCAACTCGTGGCTCTACCTGAACGGATACCTGTCATTGAAGGATGGCAAGGACGTAAGTAACGAGTGGTTCCAGGACGTTGATTGGGACAAGACCAAGGCGTACGCCCTCGGACTGGGCGGGCTTTACCTCAATCAGCGCGGGCGGGAGGCCAGAGGCATTGTGGAAGCAGGCGAGGAGTCGCGAGCACTCAAGAAAGAACTGATCGAGAAGATGACGAGCCTGCGAGATGAGGAGCATGACGGCGCGGTCGCCATCACAAATATCTACGACAGAGACGATCTTCCAGCCGGCCCCTATCTGGGCAACGCCCCCGACCTCGTCATCGGCTACAACGAAGGTTACAGGGCCTCGTGGGACGGAGTGAAGGGCAAGGTCAACCGCGTCGTCATCGACGACAACGCGAAGGCGTGGAGCGGTGACCACTGCATCGATCCGGTGCAGGTGCCGGGGGTCTTCTTCTCGAACCGGAAGATCAACTCGACAACCCCTCACATCATTGACATTGCCCCGACAGTTCTCACTCTCTTCGGAATCACACCGCCGCCCCACATGGACGGACGTCCTTTGATGGAGACGAGGGTTGGGTCGAACGGGGGGAAGGGGTAGCTCGATGAAGAGGATTGATAGACGGGAATTCGTACGCTGGGGCGTGACGGCCGGTTCCATGCTCGCTTTCGGCGGCGCGCCCGCCGCGTTGGTGCGGGCTTCCGGGAAAAGAGAAACCAAGAAGAAGGTTATCGTTCTCGGCATTGACGGGCTAGATCCCGATCTCACCGAGTTATATCTGTCGCAGGGGAAGCTCCCGACCTTCGCAAAGCTCGCGAGCGAAGGCGGCTTTCGGCGTCTGAAGACGAGTCTGCCGCCTCAAAGCCCCGTGGCGTGGTCCAATTTTATTACTGGTATGGATCCTGGCGGGCACGGTATCTTCGACTTCATTCATCGAAACCCGAAGGACTACAATCCCTATCTGTCGACCTCATCGGTAGCCGGCGGAGGCAAGACAATCGAGATCGGGAACTACGTCATCCCGATATCCTCGGGTGAGGTGAAGCTGCTCAGGCATGGCGACGCGTTCTGGCAGATCCTCGAGCGGCACGACATTCCAGCCACCGTCTACAAGATTCCCGCCAATTTCCCACCCGCCCCGACCAAGCAAAGGACGCTGTCGGGTATGGGGACGCCGGACCTGCTTGGAACCTACGGCATCTTCAACTACTACACGACGGAGCACGCCGAGCTGAAGCCGGATATCGGTGGCGGAGAGATTCACGACGTCAAGGTGATCGGAGGCAAGGTCGACGCAAGGTTGCGCGGGCCAGGCAACGCGTTCAAGAAGGGTAATCCCGATACCTACGTCGATTTCACGGTCTTCGTCGATCCGGTCAATCCGGTGGTGAAAGTCCGGATCATGGATCAGGAATTCATCCTCAAGCAGGGGGAATGGAGCGGCTGGATCCGGGTCGCGTTCCCGATGATCCCGACACAGAGCGTCCCTGGGACTTGCAAGTTCTATCTGAAGCAGGCTCATCCCCATTTCAAACTCTACGTGTCCGCGGTGAATATCGATCCGGCCAGCCCGGCGCTCCCGATCTCGACACCGGAGAGCTACGCGCAGGAGTTGGAATCGAAGTTCGGCCCGTATTACACCAAAGGCTTGCCGGCCGACACGCAGGCGCTCGATCACGGCGTCTTCGACGAGGGAGATTTCCTGTCGCTGGACGAGGACATTTTCCGCGAGGACCGGGCGATCCTCGACTATGAGCTCAGCCGGTTCGACTCGGGTCTTCTCTTCTACTACATCTCGAATGCCGACCAGCGGCAACACATGTTCTACCGGTTCATCGACAAGGAACATCCGGGCTACGACCCCATCCTGGCGCAGAAATACGGAAATGTCATCGAAGACACATATATCGCGATGGACAGGATCCTGGCCAAGGTGTTGGATAAGGCCGGCAAGGACACGCTAGTCCTGGTCATGTCGGACCACGGGTTCACGTACTACCGCCGATCCTTCAACCTCACCACCTGGCTCGAAGAGAACGGATACCTGCGGCTCGTGAATCGGCGCCAGCGCGACGCGGCGTTCCCAGGGAACACCGATTGGTCGCGAACACGAGCGTATACGCTGGGCCTCAACGGGCTCTACATCAACCGAAAGGACCGGGAGGGCAAGGGAATCGTGGCGCCTGGGGCCGAACGGGAATCGCTCGTGAGGGAGCTGGCGGAGAAGCTCGAAGCGATCACGGACCCGGCAACGGGACAGAAGATCATTAGCAAGGCCTACATCGCCTCGGAGGCCTACCACGGTTCTTATGTCGACGAGGCTCCTGATATCCTCGTCGGCTACGCGCGCGGGGTGCGATGCTCCTGGGCCACCCCGCTCGGGAAGGCGCCCCTGGAGCTGTTCGAAAACAACATGGAACATTGGAGCGGCGATCACTGCATGGACCCCGACGTCACGCCGGGGATCCTCTTCACGAACGGGAAGATCACATCGGACCACCCGTCGCTCTGCGACCTTTCCCCGACCATGCTGCATGCGTTCGGAATCGAGAAGCAGGCAGGGATGGTGGGATCGAATGTCGTGGAATTCCACGGATAGACGCGAGTATTAGCTAAGGAGTCATTCATGAGCACGGTCAAAGTGAAGCTCGACAAAGAGCTCGTTGAGAAGGTGAAAAAGTACGCAACGATCGCCGGGTATTCTTCGCCCGAGGAATTCATCACGCACTGCCTCGAGAAGGAAGTTTCCAAGCTCGACGATGCCAAGAGTGAAGACGAAATCAAAAAGAGGCTGAAGGGACTCGGCTACATCTCCTAGTGTCCAGGATGATGATTGCTTGTGTGAAATGGCCAAGAGTTTGAGACGGCGAAATCTTCCGGACTCCTCTCAGGAAAGCAGGAACGGAGGAATGCAGGAAGGAACCATTCATCTCGGGCGATCAGTGTTGCACGGAACACTATCACGCTCCACGCTCCAGGCGCGCGAAGCGCGCCGGACGCACTCACGAGCGGCGAAGCCGCGCTAGGCGGGTGTAGGATGGCGTCGGTTATTAATCTTCTGTTCGGCAAGACGTTCGATCTTCTCCTTTACCCTTTTCAGAGCCTGAACCCGTGGGTTGGGATGACTGTCGTATCCCTCGTAGCCGGTTTGCTCGTGCTTGCGATCTACGGCCACATCTCCGATCAGGAGGGGATCAAAGCGGTCAAAGACAAGATCAAAGCCCACCTGCTCGAGCTGCGCCTGTACAAGGACAATTTCCGCGCCACCACGCGCGCTCAGAGAGATGTTCTTCGCTACAATGCGAAGTATCTCTACTGCAACCTGAAGCCGATGTTCGTGATGATTGTGCCCTTCATCCTCATCATCATCCAGCTCGATCTCTGGTTCGGCTACCGTCCGTTGAGTCCGGGGGAGTCTGTGATGGTGAAGGTGAAGATGGATCAGGACCCGACGCAGTCCGATCTCACTCTGCAGGCCTCGCCTGGCCTCGAAATCGAGACTCCGCCTCTCCGAATCGAGTCAGAGAAGGAGATTGACTGGCGAGTGAAGGGACTCGAGGCCGGCGTCCAGACCCTGACTGTCAGTGTTGCCGGTCAGTCATTCACGAAGCAGCTCGTCGTCTCCGGCAAACCGCTCACGAAGATCTCACAGGCGAGAGTCGCGGATCGTTTCCTGGACCGGCTGATGAGCCCCGCAGAACCGCCTATCCCTCCGAATGTGCCCGTGAACAAGGTCGAGATCCTCTATGCCGGACAGGAGATGAGCCTTCTCGGGTATCGCATGCACTGGATCATCGCCTTCTTCATCCTCTCGCTCGTCTTCGGTTTCGGTCTGAAGGGGTTCTTCGGCGTCGAGGTATAGGAACGGGTCTGAGATGCGACCCCGGCCGGCATCAGAGACGGGCTCTGAACCCGGCCTTGGTCAGTTCCTCGGCCAGCTTCTGAGCTGAGGTTCTGGATGGGTCGAAACTGATTGTCGCCGTTTTCGCCCTGTAGTCCACGACCGCATTCAGCACGGCAGGATTCGTCGCCGCGATTCGTTTGCAGTCGGCAGCCGTGACGTCGCACTCCACGCCTTCCACGTGGAAGGTGATCGTGCGGACCTCGCCCGCCTGCCCGTTGTGCGGAGAATTCTGTGTGGGAACCGCAATGTCACCGCCGAGGAATCGGGTGGCGTACTGCGGAAAGGCGCCGAGGAGGATCACCAGGGCGCCGCCGATCCACAGGGCTGGTCTGGTCCTCTTCCTGATCCGGATTGCTGTGTCGTCGGCGAGGCACGCGCCGGCACCTGAGCTTCCGGCATACGCGAAATAGAAACCGAGAGCGAGCATGGCGGCCGCGGCGGTCAGGAAATAGGGACGATGCGCCGCGAACCATGCGCCCGCGGCGAAACCACCCAGGCCGAGCGAGGCGAACACGAGGGGGCCGATCGTGCAGAGGCTCGACGTGAAGGCCGCGAACAGGGAGCCGGCCAGCGCCAGGCTCTGCGGTATCGTCCGGCGCAGTCGTCCCACCTCCATCTGCGGTCTCCTCGCCGTGATCACCACCGAGATGGCACCGTACTGCCTCGCCACCTCCCTCGTGGAGGGACTTGAACTGTAACCGAAGTAGTCGAGTCGCCTGATGATTCCCACGTCCTCGAAGCCGGCGGCGCGGATCAGTCGCATGTACAGCGATTCCGGCACGGCCCCAACCACGCACTCGGCCCAGAGCTGCGGGTCCTTTCTCGCACTCGCGGACGGCTCAGTCCGCAACACAATGTCGGCAATCTGTAAGCGGCCGCCCGGCTTCAGAACCCGGTAGATTTCTCGGAACGCGCCGGCTTTTTCGGGAACCAAATTGATCACCCCGTTGCTCGTGACGGCGTCGAGCGAGCCGTCCTGCAGCGGGATCGATTCTGCGTTCCCCTCCAGGATCTGGGCGTTGTGCACCCCCGCCTCCTCGAGGACCGCCCCCGCCTTCCCCCGCATGGCCGGCGTGACATCGATCCCGATCACACGCCCCGCCGGGCCCACCTTGCGTGCGCAGATAAGCAGGTCTGTGCCGGACCCACAGCCGATGTCAAGCACCGTCTGCCCCGGTCCGATCGCGCCCGCAATGAACGGGCAGCCGGTCCCCGCATAAGATTCCACGGCCCTCGAAGGAACCCCATCGAGGTCGTCCGAGGAATACCCGGTGATTTCGCAGCCCGCCCTGCCGGTCGGGAAATGAAACTGACTGGAGGGAGCCTCGGCGACCTCCGTGTACATGTCCTGTACGGCTTCAAAAATCCTCCGGCGCAATTCCTGAGGATCCGAGGTTGGTGAAACAACCATTGCTTGCCTCCGCCCCTCTTCGTGTCCTTCCTGTCCGATTCGACGCCTGCGCTGCCCGACAGTTCCCGCCTCCCGTGGCTTCACCCCCCTTCGATCAGCGATTGCACCCTCGCCCGAAGCTCTCCCGAAGCCGGGTTCGCCTTCAGCCTGGCCATTCTCGCCTTCAGGAGGCGCTCGAATTCTGCGCGGTCGAAACAATGCCGGCACGTCGCCAGGTGCGTCCGCATCTCGACAAGCGAGACTCCTTCCAGCGCACCATCGACGAAATCAAACACTTTCCGCAACGCTTCCTGACAGTTGAGCTGTTTCGCTTTGCTTCCCGTCATTCTTTCAACGCCTCCTGGCGCGAACGCCTCCTGCTGACTCCGAAGCCCATCTCTTGAGCGCATCGCCACAGCTTCCGCTGAAGCATGCTTCTCGCGCGCGCCAGCCGGCTCCGAACAGTGCCGATCGGGATGTCCAGAGACTCGGAGATCTCTGCATAGGACAGTCCTTCCACATCACTGAGAAGTATCACGACCCGATGATCCTCACAGAGCTCCGCGAGCGCACGGCGAATATCCTCATCCATGAGCTTGTTGGTGAACTCTCGCTCGGGGTTTCCCCACCAGAGCAGAAAGGGGTGGGAAAGCTGTTGAAACAGTGAGAAGCTCCCTGCGTCGTCCTCGCCCTGCACCTCCTCGTAGCTGACCTCCTGACGCGTCTTCTGTTTACGACAGGAGCTGAAGAAGGCGTTGGTCAAGATCCGGAAGAGCCACGGCTTCACCTTTGACCTGTCGCGGAGCTCCCGGAAATTCTCACACGCCCTCATCACCGTTTCCGCCACCAGGTCTTCCGCAACACTGTGGTTCCTGCACAGGTGCACCGCCAAGGCATGCATCTCGTCCAATAGGGGCAACACCACGTCGCTGAATTCCCGACGTTCCTCGTCCGTCAATGACATCGCCTACAAGCCCACCGTGATTATGACGCATGAAACGCAAAATGGTTCCCCCGTCCGTTCCCCAATCCCACGATACGGTCGTCAGAGGGAACTTTTTCTTCCTGCTCGCATCTTGTCATGTGACCGAGGGCAGTCAGAAGAAATGGGGAGAACATGAGCTCAACTATAGTCACCATTCCGGAGGTTGATCTGGAAGGGTTGCGGTGCGCGATCCGAGAGGAGTATGCGGAAGTGGCCCGCCGTCCGGAGAAAGGCTTTCACTTCCACACGGGCCGGTCTCTGGCCGAGCGGCTCGAATACGATTCATCTTGGATCGATGCGGTTCCCGCGACGGCCGTCGAGTCGTTTGCCGGGACGGGCAACCCGTTCCGATCGGTGCAGATCAAACAAGGAGATCGGGTCGTGGATGTCGGATCCGGAGCCGGGATGGACAGCCTCATCGCCGGCGGATTGGTCGGACCGGGAGGCCACGTGATCGGTGTGGATATGACGGGTGAGATGCTGGAGAAGGCCAGAGACGCCGCTCTCCGATCGGGAATCGGCCATGTCGAGTTCCGCGAGGCGTGCGCGGAAGCCTTGCCGGTCGCGGATGGCTGGGCGGATGTCGTGATCTCGAATGGCGTCGTCAACCTCTGCCCCGACAAGCTCGCCGTGCTCCGCGAGATGTACCGGGTCCTCAAGACAGGAGGAAGACTAAGCGTCGGCGATATCCTGGTCCAGAAGCCCGTCTCCGAGAAGACGAGGACCAGAATCGATCTGTGGACCGGCTGAATCGCCGGCGCTCTGCTGGAAGCAGAGCTCACAGCCGTGGCCGCCGCCGCGGGGTTCGAAGGCTTCGAGATAACTCGGCGGGTGGATGTGTTCAGCGGAGCTCCGCAACAATCACACGCCGCCGCGTTCGGAACGCTGGGGATCAACTACCGAGCCCGTAAACCGGATCGTTCCTGAACGCCCTCATGGACGCTAAGTGGGCCGTTCGCCAAGTACGATGACGTACACTCCCTTGTGGACTATCGAGGTAGTGTGCGCCAAGGGTCAATCGTCTCACCGCAGAGACGCAGAGGACGCCAAGATATCCTTGGATGCGTCTCCCCCTCTGCGTTCTCTGCGTCTCTGCGGTGGGTCTCGTCGGTGTAGCTCCCGAGCAGTTCCCATACGTCACTGAATTTTCCGGCTGAACTACTAAGCGTCAACAAAGCAAGAACAACAAGGAGGAGAAACCATGAAAAGGAGATCTGTCTTCGCATTCGTTATGGCCGCCTCTCTGGGGATGGGCCTCACACCGCTCGAAGGTATCCACAGTGCACAAGCTCAAGAACGTCCCAACCCCCAACAATCTACTGCCACCACCCTTTATCAGCGCCTGGGCGGGGTCTACGCCATCGCCACGGTGGTGGATGACTTCATTGAGCGGCTGCTGGTGAACGATATCCTGAATTCAAACCCGGCCATCAAGGAGGCGCGAGCGCGTGTTCCGAAGGCGGGGCTGAAATTCCAGGTGACGGCGCTCGTCTGTCAGACCACCGGCGGACCTTATGCCTATGCCGGCCGCACCATGAAGGATGCGCACAGGAAGTTGAACATCACCGAGAAGGAATGGCGGGCGATGCTCGACGATTTCAAGAAGACGCTGGACAGGTTCACCGTCCCTGCCCAGGAGCAGAAAGAGCTGTTCGCCATCGTGGAATCCACCAAGGGGGACATCGTTGTGGCGTCTGCACATTGACCGCGTCCGCCAGTAGAAGTGGGGCGCTCTTCCAAGCCGCGCGACGGGGAACATCAATACCCGCTGCCGCCTCGTCACCACATGGTCAGTCACCATAGACGATATTGTCGATCCTCACTTCCATGATTCCAAGACTGTTCTTGGAAGCTGAGGCGTCCACGCTGATGACCACGGTGTCGCCGGACTGCTTGGGTCCAGCCAGTCTGGTATTTCCTGAATCTCGGGGTGGGTTTGGTTATGACCAAAGAGTTGCCATCACCGGATTGACTGAGGCTGATCACGTAGTCCTGTGGGGCAGCGATCTTGAGGCTCTTCAGGATCTTTCCGGGCGGCAAGGCGATTGCACGAATCGCGCTCGCCAGTGGCTGATATAGATTCCATTGTGGATAGTAGTACGGTGGGAAATCCAAGTAGAGGTGCTTGTTGGAACCAGGCGTCGCCGGGCTGGAAGGTCACAGCGGAAACCCTGGTCAGTGTTTTCCATGGCCTCTCCTGGGATGTGCCCGGGTTCTGCTCGTCTCCGGTCGAAGAACTGACGAAGTAGGTGATTCCTGCGCCGTGTGCCGTCAGGGCCGTGAGGAGAACGAAGACCGTAGAGAGCAGGAAGTGACCGGCTTCGGCCAGTGATCCGCTCACCGCAGGGGCACACCCGTCTTTCGGCCAAGCCGTGAGTATCGATTCGTGAGGGGCCCGTCTGGTGATGTTCATGTCATTTCCTCCTGGGGTACACGACCCTAGCCTTTGCCAAGTGTGTGCCAGCGGCCGCGATCGCGTGGTCATCGGAATCACCACCCCACAGCTACATACAGGTCGGACCGTTGAGCCGAGAGAGCTCCGCCCATGACGCGGGTGTTCGAAAGTCGGTGAAGCACCATCCGGTTCCCGGACCGAGCGTCCACGGCGTGGTGCATCGGCGCCACAGCGGGGTTTCGATGTCGGCTCGACCGCTCCATCACGCTCGCGGCTCGGATTGACTCCGGGATCGTGTGAACAGAGCCGCGAGGGTGACCGAGCGGATTGAGGCTGAGCTCCCGATTTGCGCTCGGTCCAGAGATGCGGGTCCTTGCTCGCTTTCGCGGACGGCCCCGTTGGCAACACGCCGCGGCGATCCGTGAGCGGGCCGGCGCCGAAGCGTGCCCGACCCTACGGCGCTCTCAGCGGCGCAACTTTCTCCATGCCCGCGCTGGCCGCGTCGTTGCCCGGGTCGTCCGTGAGAATATTCTGGAACGCGGCGCGCGCACGATCCGGCTGGCCCGCCTTCTCGTATGCCTGCGCGAGGTACATCTGAGCGTCGATGTTGTCGTCGCTTTCGCGAACTGCCTGCTCCAGCACCTCGATCGCCCGCTTGGTGTCTCCTGACTCGATGAAGCAGAGCCCGAGCTTCGTGAGCATCCCCGGGATCCCGTGCCCATCTTTCAGCGCGCCCTCGAGGATCTCGACACCCTTTTTCGGTTGTCCCATCCGCCGGTAGACCACGGCAAGGTGCCCGTAGGCGATGCTCATGCTCGGGCGCTCCGCGATGATATCTGAGAAGAGCTGGCGTGCCCGCTCCAGGTCGCCGGCTCTGGCCGCCGCCACGCCGTCTTCCAACATCGTCTCGAGGTTGATGATATTCTTCGGATCGTCATCCGCGGTGTAGCTGACGGACTGTCCCGCGTCCTCATCGCCTCCGGCGACGTATCCCAGGCTCTGCAGCCGTTCGAGCTCCTCCGGGCTCTGCCCTCCGGCAGCCGCGGCAGCCCCCGCCGCTTCGGATATCGCGGAGAGGCGCGTTTTGAGATCGGCGACAACATCGGGCTGCTTGTCGGAGAGATTCTGTTTCTCGCCGGGGTCCTTGTCGATGTCGTAGAGCTCAGGAATCGGCACCTCGATGTACTTGTAGCTGCCCCTGAGGATGCCGGTGAGGGGTGCCCCGCGCCGGTCCTGGCTTGCCGTCATGGCCTCGAAATAAAGATCACGCGGCTCCTTCTCGCTCTCGGCCTTCCCATAGAGCAGCGGCTTGAGGCTCATCCCCTTGAGGTTGCCTGGCACGGTTCCGCCCGCCAGATCGATCATCGTCGGCAGCAGGTCGATGTGCTGGACTGGGGCTTCGACGGATTTCGGAGCTATGCCGGGACCGCTGACGATGAGGGGAACTCGGAGGGTAGATTCGTAAGCGAAGATTCCGTGCGTGGGCTCGCCGTGATCCCCAAGTCCCTCCCCGTGGTCCGATGTCACGATGACAGACGTGGATTCGCTCCAACCCCTCTGCTTGAGATGCCCGAGAATCCGCCCCACTTGGGCGTCAACCGACGCGATTTCTCCGTCATAGGGTCGGGATGCGAATTTCGAACCGTACGGCTCGACCGGCGCGTACGGTGCGTGCGGATCGTTGAAGTGAATCCAAGCGAACCACTTCGCGCCGGGCTGTCTGGCGTCGACCCACTTCAGGAATGGGGTCGTAACTCCTTCGGCGCGTCGCTCAACAAGTTGAAACTCTTGCACCCGCGTCACATCGCCGTGATTATCGTCATACACATCGAAGCCGGGCGTGAGACCGTAGCGGGAGTCCAGGGTGGAGGAGCCGACGAACGCGGCAGTGGCGAACCCCTGCGCCTTCAGGAGCGTGGCAGCAGTCTCGACGTTTCCCGGGAATCTGAATCCCGAGTTGTCGAGGACGCCGTGGGCGCTGGGATAGAGCCCGCTCAGAATGCTCGCGTGTGACGGGAGGGTTTGGACGCTGTTCGCGTGCGATCGGACGAAACGAGTGCCTGTTGCCGCCATTCCGTCGATCGCGGGGGTCGAAGCCGAAGAGCCGCCGTAGCACCCCACATGATCGGCTCGAAGTGAGTCGACCGTGATCAGGAGGATGGAATCAACCGGCTTGGGTGCTCCACCACCGCACCCCGTCAGGACCAGCAGGACGACGGCCAAAGTGAGCGCTATGTTCTTGTAAACAATTGCCTTCTTCATCATACGCCGGATCATAGCACACGGCCCTGCGCGCGATCAATCGACTAACCGAATCGACTTTTCGCTTGACAACCATGCCGTCGCATGAGATTGTCTTCCGGTTTTGGATGAACGTGAAGCCGGCCCTCGGGCAGGCTTGACGAAGGAGGAATCGTTTTGGCACTTATACAACCGCACGGTTCGAAAGATCTTAAGCCACTTCTGCTTCAAGGCAAGGAACGGGAAGACGAGCTGAAAAAGGCTATGTCCCTCCCGAAGGTTCTGATGACGTCGCGCGAGACGTCCGACCTCATCATGATGGCGATCGGTGCTTTCACGCCTCTCACCGGTTTCATGGGGTCCGAGGACTGGAAAGGCGTCTGCGCTGGCTACAAGATGAAGGACGGGTTGTTCTGGCCCATCCCGATCACGCTTTCGGCCAGGAAAGACGTGGCAGAGGGCATCAAGCTCGGTGACGAAGTCGCCTTGGTCGACGAAGAGACGAACGAGATCATGGCGACCATGAAGGTAACCGAGAAATACGGGATCGACCGGGAGTACGAGTGCAAACAGGTGTTCCGGACGAATGACCCCGAGCACCCCGGCGTGAAGAAGGTCATGGAGCAGGCGGAAATAAACCTTGCAGGGCCCGTCAAGTGTCTCTCCGAGAGCTACTACCCCGAGATGTTCAAGGATGTCTATATGCGGCCGGGCGAGAGCCGCAAGCTTTTCGAGCAGAAGGGCTGGAAGACGGTCGCGGCATTGCAGCTGCGCAATCCCATGCACCGCTCGCACGAGTACCTCGCCAAGATCGCGATCGAGGTCTGCGACGGACTGTTCATCCACCAGCTCGTCGGCAAGCTCAAGGAAGGCGACATCCCGGCCGAAGTGCGAGTCCGAGCCATCAACGTGCTCGTCGACCAATACTTCGTGAAGGACACCAGTATCCAGGGCGGCTACCCCATGGAGATGCGCTATGCCGGACCGCGCGAAGCGCTGCTGCACGGCGTGTTTCGCCAGAACTTCGGCTGCACGCACTTGATCGTCGGCCGTGACCACGCCGGAGTCGGGAACTACTACGGGCCGTTCGACGCCCAGAAGATCTTCGATGAGATTCCGCGGGACGCGCTGCTCCTGAAACCGATCAAGATTGACTGGACCTGGTACTGCCGCAAGTGTCGCGGCATGGCGTCAGCGCGCACCTGCCCGCACCCGAAGGAAGACCGGCTGACCGTGTCAGGCACGATGGTGCGCAAGACCCTGTCGGAGGGTGGTGATCTTGACCCGGACTTCAGCCGCCCTGAGGTGCTGGCGGTTCTCAAGCAGTATTACCAGGAGCTCGACAAGAAGGTCGAGATCAAGCTCCACGACTACGCGACCGGGGCGGCGTCGGCCCGGAAGTAGTAGTCCGAGCGCGCCGGCGCGCGTGCGCGCACGCGCGCCTCGTGGCCGTCACTCGTCAGCGCTGGTCCCCGGCTTCCTCGCCGCTCCGCTTGACCCCTTTCCGGCCCCGGCGTAGGTCGTGCCCCGCGCCAGCCAGGGCAGGATGTCCTTGAGGGATTCGTCGTAGTTGAAGATCGTGAAGCCGCCGGTCATTCCTCTGCGCGTCTCGAGGATCTGGACGATCACCTGATCGACGGCGAGCGGCTCACTCGATGCGCCGATCCCAGGGTAGACCGGCACGCGACCCCCGACTTGCCGCATCTGTCGCTCGACTGTGTCGGCGAAACTGTCAGCATCCGACGTGTAGTCCATCGGCATGACGAAGTCCAGCAGCCCACTCTGAATCCAGGCAAGCCAGTCCTGTCCGATCGATTCCCTGCACTCGGGATAGTCCGGGAATACCGCGGCCGAGATCCGGATCGCCGGCTTGATCGCTTTGGCCGCGTCATGAACCTCGCGCACGAGCTGAGTGATCTGCTGAGCGCGCCAATCGCGATACTCTTTTCTGAGTGCGCCGTCGTAGCAGTCGTCAGGCCAGACCAGAACGGGTGCTCCACGATCCGCCTCGAATCGCCGGCGGCACCCGGCACAGTAGCAGGTCGTCTCGTCCGGATATCGGATGTAGTCGAAATGGATTCCGTTCACGTCGTAGCGGCGGACGACTTCCATGAGGGAATCGCGTTCGAGCGCCCGGTTCAGCGGATTCGACGGACAAAGCCAGTCGATATCCCTGCCGCCGACATCGACCTGGGTCCTCTTGGCGTCCCTCATCTGCCTGACGAACCAGGCCGGCGCCGATGAGAGATTCCAGTTCACTTTCCAGACGTGAGTCTCGAGGCCGAGCGGCCTGCAGGCGGCAACGCACTGGGCGATCTGGTCACCGTAGAGGCGGTACTCGTCGGAGCGGGGCAACAGGGCGGAGGGGTAGTGCGCCAGCCCACCCCAGAGCATGTTCGGGAATACAGCGCCAAAACCGCTCGCCTTGATCTGCGCAGCCGAACGCGGCCAGTCACCGGGCCAGAGCCCGGTGCCGCTGTGGTTCCACAGTGCCCGAATCTCTCCAGAAAGCGGCTGCTGGGCGAGAGCGTAGGCTTCGATGAGTGCCTGACGCGCCGCGAACGCCGGCGACAGTACTGCCGGGTATCGCTCCGCACTGAACGCGATCTGCGCCTTGTCCCACGCCCTCCTGGCCTTGGCGAGAGCGGCGGCCACCTCCTCTGGGTTCAGGCTGAGTGGGCCGAGCGCTGCGATTTGCGCATATGCCTGGTCGAAGTTGCGATAGAGCGCGACCTCGCCGGCGCGATCCAGCGCGCCTTTGGCCGCGTCGCGCGCGCGCTCAGGGACATCGCGCACGAGGAGCGCCAGGAGCATCTGTTGCTTGGCGATCGGATCGTCGATCAGCAGGACGTGCGACAAATACGACCCGTTCGCGCCGTTCAGGAGGGCCGGGAGCTCAAGCTGCTCCCCTTCGCACGTCTCCCACATCGCGAGGGTCAGTGTCGACGCATTTGCCGGCTTGACCTCCATGAAATTCCAGGAAACCTGATTGACGCGCCGCGGCAGTCCCGGCAACTTTCCGGTCACATGCAGAGCACAGACATCCGTGTCGTTCCACCCCGTCACCTCGATCCCGAGGAGATCGGTGATCCTTTCATCCAGATCATAGAAGCCCCACAACTTTCCACCCTGCTCGACGAACTCCGAAATCCGGGTGCATTCAGCATCCGACATGACCGGGTTGTAGGGGAGAATCGCCAGGCGTGAGCCGGTGAGGCTCCCGCTCTCAACGTCCTCATCCGTGACCTGCGCCACCGTCATTCCGAATTGAGTGAGCCACTCCACGAAAGGCCTGATGTACGCGTCGATCTCGGCGCCCGGGTTGGCGTCGACCGTTTTTGTGCCCCTCACCACGCACACATCCGGGCTGTAGGTGTACAGGCGGTCCAGATAGAGCACGGTATCCTGGCGCGATGCCCGCCATGGGGAGAAGCGGATCGCATCGATGCGATCCCACCCCGCAGGATCCCCCTCCGTCCCAAACTCCGATTTCTGAAACACAAGCAGATTCCAGCCGGGCTGCGCGAGGTCGAGACTCTGCGCGTACCACCCATCCTGGCTGTGGAAGTAAAGGGTCACCTCGCTGATCGGGTCCGGGTTCGAGCAGTAGAGGCGCACGGCGACGCACTGCAGCCGAGTCAGGTCGAGAGCTATCGAGCGGTCCCAGTAGCATCTCTCTCGACCGGCCGCAGAGAAATCGCATCGAAACTCGCCGAGGCGCTCGGATCCCCATGCGCCGTTCTCGGCGACGCCCGCAAGGGGTGAACCTCCGCCTGCCCGCCATGCGGCTCGTATGGCCGCGGCGGATGTGTAATCGAAGCTGTCGATCTCGAGAGCGAAGGATGAATGGGATCCCATGAAGACACCAAACAGGAGGAGGATCCCACGCAGCCGAAGGGATGTTGAGTGCACGCGGTCAACCGCGGTCATGAGAGGAGCTCCATTTGAAACCGATTACCTCACCTTTCCGGGTGGATCCCACCTGCGGGCGTTTCGTGCATGTCAGATCTGTCACCATAGTCGACGACGCCCGCCTCGATGTCAAGCACACAGAGCGAGCCACTCCAGCCACTCGCGCTCGCCACGATTCTTAAGATCGGCAGGCCTCTTGCGCCAGAGCGAGAGAATCTCCTTCACGACGTCCACTCTGGCTTTCACCAGGGTGCGTGCCTTCACATTCCTTCGAACCATGCTGAGGTAGCGCAGTTCATCCAATCCAATCAAAAACGGATGCCTGAGTGCCGCGCCGAGCGGGAGATTCTTGATCAGAGTTCTGAGCCGGTTCCGTTCGCCGAGATACCAGAGGAGCTCCCCGCCGCCGGCGCGACTCGTCGCGTGGACGCGATGACTCGAAACTGCCTGCGGAACCATTTTGGAATGCCACCCCTTCAGGCGCGCTCTCCACCCTGCGTCCAGATCTTCATAGTAAATGAAATACGAAGCGTCGAAGTAGCCGATTTCGGCGAGCATCTGCTTCCGGTACAAGGCGGCGCCCGAGGAAGCAGCGAAAATCGGGATCGGCTCGCCCGAGATCGGGGCATCGCTTCGGTTGTGGTAGAGCCGTCGTGCCGCGCCGCAGGGCCTCAGCCCGATGCCGCATCCGTCGATGACCCCTGATTCACCCAGTTTGAGATTCCGGCCCTGGACCGAGAAGCAGGCCGCATCGCTCTCGATGGCGCGCACCAGATGTCGCAGCCAATCCGGATCCAGAACCATGTCGTTGTTGACCGTTGCGATCCACTCACCCCGTGCTTTCTCGAACGCCAGATTGTTTGGTCCGCCGTACCCCCTGTTTTCCGGCATCTCGATCACCTGCACCTCCGGAAAGCCGCGCAGATACTCCAGGCTCCCATCGCTCGATCCGTTGTCGGCGACAATCACTTCAAAGCTGGGATAGGTCTGCTCCATGATCGAGGGGATGCTCTGCTCGAGCAGATGTTTCCCATTCCAGTTGACGACGACAAACGTCACGATCGCGGACGACACGCCTCCAGTAGCCACCGTTTTTGCAGATTTCAGCGGGGTCGCTGCGGTGGCGTGATTTCCGGCAGCTCCTCCGCTGTCATCAGGCCGAAGAGCTGCTCCCAGCCCGCCACCGCCAGACGGGTCCCGTCCGGAGAGATGCCGAACGATTCGGTGGCGAGCCCGGGCTCGAACCCGCCCAGCGGCCGACACGTGGCGCTCGTCTCTCTACCCGGAACAAAATCCTGGACGAAGATGCCCTCCAGCCCCTTGTCGTTCTGGCCCACAAAAGCGATCGCATGCCCGTCCGGCATCCAGCGGGCGCGACCGATCGTGAACATCGGAACGTTCCGCCGGCGCCGGTAGCCCACCTTGATCTCGAACGGTACAGAGCTACCGTCCCCCGTGCGCGCCACCCGCAGCGTGGTCCTCTCGGTCCAGTAATCGACAAGATACAGAATATAGGCCCCGTCCGGGGAAACCTCCGGAAGCAACGTTCGTCCGGCGACAATCCTTGTGGCATCCTCGCCGTTCGCACGAATCTTCCAGATGCCGTTCCGCTTCGGATTGTTCGAGTTGTAGAAGACCCAGAGCCCATCGGGTGTTGCGGTCGGATTTTCTGCGTTGGCTCCGTCGCGCGTGAGCTGGCGGGCGTTGCTGCCGTCGGGCGATGCAATCCAGATCTCGAAGTGCCCGCCACGATTGGAGCTCCAGATGATGCTCTTGCCATCCCGGGTGAATGCCGGGTCCCAATCCTCGGCCTGATCGTCCGTGATCCGGCGGACCGCGCCCGTTTTCGTCGAGATCGACCACAGGTCCAGGTTTCCACTCCCATTCGAGGAGAACACGATCCACTCTCCGTCGCTTGAGTAGACCGGCTGGCGATCACTGCTATTGCCGCGAGTCAACCAGCGCATGACCGGCTGAGGTGCTCCGCGCAGGAGCGTCAGCTGTTGCAGATTCTCACGGCTCGACCTCATGTCGAAAAGAATCCGGCCGGGAGCGATGATGTCGAGAATGTCACTGTGGTTCGGAGACCAGAGAATCGATCGCCACGCTCCTGTTCGCGGGTTCTGTCGGATCACCCGTGCGCCGGCTCCGGTGATCGAGGCCACGATCGATTCGGCTTGAGAGTAGATGAGCTCCTCGCCCGATCCGCACCACGCCACGCAGGACAGGCGTCCGGTTGGATAAGGTGGACGCACAACTCGCTTGTTCTTTCCATCCACATCCACAAGGAAGACGGGTTGGACTGTGCCCCCAGGTTGCGCGGCGCTCACGGCTGCGATCGTCCGCCCGTTCGGTGACCATCGAGGATGCTGGAGCGCTTGATCGGCGAATTCTGCGATCAAACGCGCTCCTGAACCGTCAGCAGCCGCGATTCCGATGGCGGAGTTCGTCACGCCCTTCTCGATCGTCCGCCTCACGAAAACAACTTGAGCTCCATCGGGGGACCAATCCCCATCGAACACATTCTCGATCAGCCTCCGCGGCTCGCCCCCGAGCGTAGCAACCCGATACAGCGAAGCCACTCCGCCCTCCGTCCGCGAGAAGAGGATCATCTGGCCATCACGAGAGAAACGCGCGTAATCGTCGGGGCCGGATGTGAGGGGCACCTCGATGCCCCTCGAAAGCTCTTTCAGCCAGATCCGTGGCTCGCCGTCCCGGTCCGATGTGAATGCGATTGTGTGGCCATCGGGCGATGCTGCCGGTGCGGAGTCGTGGCCGGAGTTAGTAATGTAGTGGACGCCCGGAACGTCGGCCGCGGGACGCCTGAGCTTCCACACCGCGATTCCAGCACCGGCCAGTCCCGCCACCAGGATCAGTCCAGCCGCCAGCAGGTACCGCCCCGTGGGTCGCGGTCGCTCGGGGACACGCACCGCTCCGATCGTCTCCTCCTCGCCGTCTTCGGACAGCCGATCCCGCAATGTTCGGAGCGTCAGCGCCAGATCCCGCGTGCATGCAAAACGATCGCGGGGCTCCTTCGCCAAGCAGCGGTCGACCACCCAGCGGCCTGGAGCGGGGACATGGGGATCCAGTCGCCTGATCGGCACCGGCTCCTCCCGGATGATCGCCGACAAAGTCTCCGCGGCGCTCGGACGCTCGAACGCGCGCGCTCCCGTGAGCATCTCATAGAGAACCAGGCCCAGCGAAAACTGATCGGACTCGGTGCCGACATGCCGGCCCGCCGCCTGCTCGGGCGACATATATCCGGCCGACCCCACGATAATGCCTGTCGACGTGGTGCCGTTCGCAGAACCCCACGAGCCTGTTTCCTCGGTCCCATGGGGTTGCGGTAGAGTGAGCTTCGCGAGGCCGAAATCGAGGATCTTGACGCGTCCGTCCTGCGTGACGAACAGGTTTTCAGGCTTCAAGTCACGATGGACAATCCCCTTCTCGTGGGCCGCCGCCAGCCCGTCCGCGATCTGAGTCGCGTGGTCGATTGCCGCCTTCACCGAGAGAGGGCCGCCCTTCATGCGCACCCGAAGGGTCTCACCTTCGAGGAGCTCGGAGACGACATAGGGTGCGCCATCATGTGTGCCAACGTCGTAAATCGAGAGTATGTTCGGGTGATTCAACTGTCCGGCTGCACGCGATTCCAGCTCCAAGCAGCGCAGCCCTTGCGATCCATAAACCCGATCCGAAGGCAGGACCTTGACAGCGACATCGCGTCCCAGCCGGGTGTCCCGCGCACGATAGACATCTCCCATCCCACCCGACCCAAGAATCCCCACGATCTCGTACGGCCCCAGCCGCGTGCCGCGCGCCAGACTCACCGGAGTCCCCTCCACAGCTCAACACAACGCTCGCTCTCGTGCGGGAGCGACACCCAACGCGACGAGAGCGGAGTATCACCCTCGATCATGTCGATCAGGCCAGAGGCCACCATCTCATCGAAATCCATGCCCACACACCTGGGAATTTCATCGCCCTGCCCACGACACCCGTCGGTCTCGGCTTCACTATCCGACGGACCTGTTCGTGAGCAATCAGTCTACCACAGGAAACGTAAGCGGCGGTTGGTCCGGACTCAGCCAACCGACTGCCCAGCGCACACGGACATCTTGTTTTGCCATGAAGCAGAATTGGCCGCGTCCTTATTTGCATAACAGCACAATTGGTCGTATCCTGGTCGCATGGCGGATGAGCTGATCCGTGCTGAATGCGACCTGCTTCGCCGGGATCTGTCCGAGAAAATGGTCTTCCTCTCCGGCCCGAGGCAGGTCGGCAAGACCACTCTGGCAAAGCAGGTCCTGAAGCGGCTTCCGGGCGCCTATCTGAGCTGGGACAATCGTGCGGACAGGCGTCGTATCCTCCATGCGGAGTGGCCGGTGCCGCCCGCGCTCGTGGTTCTTGACGAGCTGCACAAGTACCGCCGATGGAAACCGTTCATCAAGGGCGAGTATGACAAGCACCGATCGGATCTGGCATTCCTGATCACGGGGAGTGCCCGGCTGGACTTGTACCGCCGGGGAGGGGATTCGCTCCAGGGGCGATATCACCACTACCGGTTGCATCCCCTGACAGTGTCCGAAGTCGCGGTCGGTCGTGCGAAGCCGCCGATGCCGCTCGATAGGATTAGGATCGCGAACGGAGAAGGAGGCAGGGAGATAATCGAGCAGCTCCTACGGTTCGGTGGTTTTCCAGAGCCCTTTTTGCGCGCAGATTCGCGTGTGCACAGGAGGTGGCAGAAGGAACGGTTCGAGCGTGTCATCGAGGGGGATGTTCGGGACGTGAGCAATCTTCCCGACATGACGTCAATAGCCCTGCTCGCGGAGATGCTCCCGGCACGGGCCGGGTCTTTGCTGTCTCTCAACAGCCTTCGTGAGGACCTTGAAGCCAGTCACCGCGGAGTATCTCATTGGATGAATGTCCTGGAGACTCTGTACTACGTCTATCGGGTGCCGCCCTTTCACGGAAAGCTCGCACGGTCCATCAAGAAGGAACCGAAGCTCTATCTCTGGGACTGGTCGGCGGTCCCGGATGACGGGCCGAGATTCGAGAATCTCGTCGGCTCGCATCTGCTGAAGCTCTGCCACCATCTCCAGGATGCCGAGGGCTACAAAGCCGCGCTCTGGTATCTGCGAGACAAGGACAAGAGAGAGGTGGACTTTCTCGTCACGATCGACCGCAAGCCGTGGTTCGCGGTAGAGGTCAAGCTGTCGCCATCGAGGGATTCGTACCTCTCGTATTTCGGGGACCGGATAGGAATCCCGCAGCTATTCTGCGTCACGCTCGCGGATCAGGAATCCCACATCCGGGATGGAGTCATTCACGTGTCCGCCGCCGGATTCCTCCGGAGCCTCGGTGTGTAGCGGCCCGTTCTAGGCTGCGTGCCGTCCACCTCCAACGTCGCGGCGGCGCCCTTATCGCAGGATCTGGGCTGCCTGTTGGGACTTGCCGGTGCTGATGGAGACTGGTATCTATTGACGCATGCGAGCGATGCTTCTGCACAAACCCCGGACACTCCTGGTCGAGACGGATATCCCGATCCCGCGTCCACGGGAGAACCAGGTCCTCATCCGTGTTGCGGCGTGTGCTGTGTGCCGCACGGATCTGCACGTCGTGGATGGTGAGCTGCCCGACCCGAAGCTGCCGATTGTTCCGGGGCACGAAATCGTCGGCTGCATCGAGGAGAAGGGTGATCAGGTCCACGGATTGGATGTTGGCGATAGAATCGGCGTCCCCTGGCTCGGGTCCACCTGCGGCGAGTGCCTGTACTGCCGCGGGGGGCGCGAGAATCTGTGCGACCAAGCGCGGTTCACCGGATACCAGATCGACGGCGGATATGCCGAATACGCGCTCGCTGACCAGCGGTATTGCTTCCGGATCCCAGTGCTGTTTTCAGACGTATGCGCAGCACCTCTGCTCTGCGCCGGCCTCATCGGCTACCGATCGCTCGTGATGGCCGGCGAGGCCCGCAGACTTGGGATCTACGGATTCGGCGCCGCTGCACACATCGTTGCTCAGATCGCCCGCTATCAGGGCAGGGAGCTCTTCGCGTTCACGCGTCCGGGCGATGCTGCTGCGCAGAAATTCGCGCTCGATCTCGGCGCAGCCTGGGCGGGAGACTCGACCGCCTCTCCTCCCGAGCCGCTCGACGCAGCCATCATCTTTGCTCCGATCGGCGACCTCGTTCCTCTGGCCCTGCGGGCAGTCGTCAAGGGTGGAATCGTCGTTTGCGGCGGTATCCACATGAGCGACATTCCGTCGTTCCCCTACGATCTGCTCTGGGGCGAGCGCACGGTCAGGAGTGTCGCGAACCTCACGCGGAGGGATGGAGACGAGCTCCTGGCGCTCGCCCCGCGCGTTCCGGTGAAGACCGAAACAGAGACATTCCCGCTGGCACAAGCAAATGAGGCGCTCGACCGGCTGCGCACCGGGCGGCTGCGTGGTGCCGCGGTGCTGGTGATAGCATGAGGGATGGGGGGGGGCCGATGAGGTCTGTTACTGTGTTTCCTGCGATTGTGATCCTGTTCCCACAACTGCTCCTGGCCGAATGGATCGCAATCCCGACCGAGACGCTTGTTCACGAGAGCGATCTCATCGTCATCGGAACTTTGCACGGCGTGGTGGAGCAGCGGTCGGCTGATCGAGATGAGGGCACGGACTGCGGCAGGGGGTACCTCCATGTCGACGATGTCCTCTGGGGGGATGCGGCTGCCGGTACGGATCTTCTGCTCACCTGGGAGAACATGGCGGCGATGGTGTGCCCGCGCGTCGAGCACGGTGGGGAACAGGGCAGGAGGTCACTCTGGCTGCTCACGCGGGGAAAGCCGGGAGAAGTTCGCGCAGACCACCCAGGACGGACGATCGAGCTCGCGCGAGCGGCCGAGGTGCGCGACCTGCTCACTCGGCGCCCGGTGTGCCTGCGCACTGGCGGGAGGAGCCACGATGCCTCCCAGCGGTTCGTCGTGACCGTTCTGTTCCGCAACGCCACCGATCGTGACTTGCGATTCCCAGGACTCGAATACCGGGCTGGCCGCCTGTTTCTGTCCTCCGGAATCAGTCTGGATGTTCAGCACTATGATCCCTCCAAGGATCTACGGAAGAAGCTGAGACCAATTCCAAACGCCATCTCCAGCTCTGTCGATCTCCCGCCGATCATCGTCCGTCCCCACGAGGAGAAAGCCATCACTCTCCTGCTCTCGCGGCTTTACGACACGAGTGCCTACGGCACGTATTCGGTTCAGATCCCGATTGAAGGTTACGAACCAGCCAACACCGTGGGCATCTCGTTCTGGGCGCAGGCATCGTCGACTCGCTGAACGCACGCCGGCCGGTCCCAACCGCGATGTTCCGGGTTTCAGGGACCACCTCAAAACCAGTCTCGAGAAAGAGCACCGCCCCGATCGCGGATGCGTCAACGACCATGTCTGCTATCTCGTGCACGCCGGACGATGCGGATGGAGTCAGCCGCGGTTCGCAGACCAGACCGCATACCTTGCCTGACGATGTCCTCGACCGTCACGGTCTCACCTGCCCGGCTCAAGGCATCTTCCAGAATGACCATCAATTCACCCTGAAGAGAGCGGCGCTGTCGCTCCGCCCGTCGCCTCAGCGCGTCGGCCATCCGATCGGGTACGTTCTTGATCGACAAATTCACCGGCATGGACGCCTCCATTGTGGAACTATTTCGGCACCGCACCGGTTTGAGCTCAACACACCGATCAGATCCCCGGGCATTCACGATCCGTGGCAGCGACCGCGACGATTTGACACCATGCGTCATTCCGCCTACGATCCCTCGATGACCGCACGGCGTGCGCGTCCGTGGCGCATGGCGCCTCACGATCGATGTTCCAACCGAGCATGAACGATCCATGCGCGCAGTCCCGCCCCCTGTGCGAGGAGGAATGAACATGGCTGATGCATTTATCTTCGATGCGGTCCGGACACCGCGTGGGATCGGCAAGGACCGGGGCAGTCTCTACACGGTGAGACCCACCGACCTTCTCGTGACGGTGCTCGAGGCGCTGAGGGAACGCACGGCGCTCGACACGAAGCAGGTCGAGGACGTCGTGATCGGTTGTGTGACACAAACGGGCGAGCAGGGCACGTGCATCGCCCGCTTCGCGGCCCTGGAGGCCGGTTACGACTATGCGGCGCCCGGCTGCACTGTGAATCGCTTTTGCGCATCCGGGCTGCAGGCCGTGAATCAGGCGGCGGCTCAGGTTGCTGCCGGTTGGGCCGATTTGGTGGTTGCGGGCGGGGTCGAAAGCATGTCTCGGGTGAAGATGGGCTCGGACGTGGGAGCGATGTTCGACCCAGCCACTCAGTGGAAGATCGGCTCCGTGCCTCAGGGCATCTCCGCCGATCTGCTTGCGACTCTGCGGGGTATCTCGCGAGAGGATGTCGACACGTACGCGCTCGAGAGCCAGCGCCGGGCTCTGCGGGCGCGCGATTCCGGGAAATTCGACCGCAGCATCGTGCCGGTGCGGGACATCAACGGCCTGTCGATTCTGGAAAAGGATGAGTACCCGCGCGCCGATTGCTCGCTGGCGCGACTCGCAGAGCTGAAGCCTTCCTTCGAGATGCTTGGCCGGCAGTTCGGGATGGACACGCTCACGCGCAAGGTCTATCCTCACGTCGATCGCATCAATCACGTTCACACGCCGGGCAATTCCTCGGGGCTTGTGGATGCGGCCGCGGTGATGCTCATCGGGAGCAAGAAGAAAGGCCGCGCGCTGGGACTCAAGCCGCGTGCGCGCATCGTGGCGGCCGTGAGCACCGGGGACGAACCGTTGCTGATGCTCACGGGGCCGCTCCCCGCGACGCGCCTGGCGCTCAAGAAGGCGCGAATGGAGCTGAAGGACATTGATCTATTCGAAGTCAATGAAGCCTTCGCGGCCGTCGCTCTGACCTATCTCCGGGAGCTCGGCATCGACCCCGAGCGTATGAACGCCCACGGTGGTGCCATCGCGCTCGGACATCCCCTCGGCGCAACGGGCGCCATCATTCTCAACACGGCCCTCGACTTGCTCGAGGAGCGCAACCTTTCGACCGCCCTCACGACGCTCTGCATCGGCGGCGGCATGGGGACGGCGACGATCATTGAGCGGGTGTGAGGAGGTGGAATCATGGACGAGACGAAAAACGGTGCCGTGAAGTTGAGCTTCGATCAGGACCTGGGCATCGCCACCCTGACTTTCCAGATGTCGGGCAAGGCGAACATGATCAACGACGAATTTGGCGCCGGTCTGGCAGAAGCGCTTGCGTGGGCCAAGGCGCGGCCCGGTTTGAAGGGCATCATCCTCGCTTCGGGGCACAAGGATTTCTGTGTCGGCACGGAAATCGACATCTTGTACCAGGCTCGCGATGTGGAGGAGTTGTACCGGAGAGTCCGCGCCGTTCAGGCCGCGTACCGCG
This sequence comes from Acidobacteriota bacterium, assembly GCA_016191015.1. GTDB lineage: Bacteria > Acidobacteriota > CAIWXX01 > CAIWXX01 > CAIWXX01 > JACPPM01. Next base: position 29,084 of record JACPPM010000171.1, read on the forward strand.
AGATCGAGACGATCGGCGTTCCCGTCGTGGCGGCACTCACGGGCTCCGCGCTCGGGGGCGGCTACGAGCTTGCGCTCGCGTGCCACCGGCGAATCGCGATCGCCGATCCGCGCGCCCAGTTCGGACTCCCCGAAGTCACGTTGGGAGTCCTCCCGGGCGCGGGCGGGACTCAGCGCCTCACCCGGATGCTCGGATTCCAGGTGGCGGCCGATTTTATCCTGCAGGGGAAGGTGGTGCGAGCCGCCGAGGCCAAGGAGGCTTGGCTTGTCGACGAGTTGTGCGGCGACCGCGAGGGCGTGCGTGACGCCGCCATCGCGTGGATCCGCTCGAACCCGCGCGCCACTCAGCCGTGGGATCGGAAGGGATTCACTTTTCCGCCTCCGGCGCCCGGCACCGCCGATGCGCGTGACATGGTGCTTGTGGGCTGCGGGTTGCTTTACCAGAAGACCGCCGGCGCTTTCCTCGCGCCGCAGTATGCCTTGAGCGCGATGCAAGAAGGATGCGGCCTCACGTTCGATCGCGGGCTCGAGGTCGAGGCCCGCTACTTCACGAAGCTCGCCTGCGGCGGGCAGGCGAAGGACATGATCAGGACTCTCTGGTATCACCGCACGGCGGCTGAGAAACACGAGGGTCTGCCAAGCATCGAGCAGCTCGGCATCGAGCAAGGCATCAGCACGGTTGGGGTCCTCGGTGCCGGCATGATGGGTGGGGCGATCGCCTGGATCGCGGCCAAGTCGGGCTATCAGGTGGTCCTGAAAGACATCAGACAGGATGCACTCGACGCGGCCATGAAGCATTGCGAAGGACTGACCTCGAAACGAGCTCGACATCTCGATGAAGTCGGCCGGCGGGAGCTGCTCGCGCGCATCAAGCCGACGCTGGCAAACGAGGAGCTGAAAGGGAGCGACCTGCTCATTGAGGCGGTCTTCGAAGATATGGATCTCAAACATAGAGTCACCCGGGAGACCGAACCTCTCCTGGCTGCCGGCGGGATCTGGGCATCGAACACCTCGGCTCTCCCGATCACCCCGCTGGCCCGGGCGTCGCAGCACCCGGACCGATTCATCGGAATGCACTTCTTCTCGCCGGTCGAGCAGATGGTGTTGCTGGAGCTGATCGTGGGGAGGCAGACGAGTGACCGGACGCTGGCGCGCGCGCTCGCCTTCTGCCGCCAGATCAAGAAGACGCCGATTGTCGTCAACGATGGGTACGGGTTTTACACGACCCGGGTCTTCTCGGCCTATTTGATGGAGGCGGCCCAGCTCGTGGCCGAGGGACACAACCCGGCGCTGATCGAGTGGGCGGCCCGTTCAGCCGGCATGGTGATCGGCCCGCTGCAGGTTTTCGACGAGGTGACATTGACCCTCGTGCGCAAGGCTGTCCCCCACGGCGAGAAATACACAGGTCGCAGGCTCGCCAGCGAAGGCTTCGAGCTGCTCAAGACGATGGTGGATGACCACAAGAGGTACGGCCGCGCCGCTGGCGCAGGTTTCTACGAGTACGTCGACGGAAAACGCCGGCACATATGGCCCGGCCTCGGTCAGGTGGTGAGAGCGACTCCTGAGAGGAGTGGCATCGACCTGATCATCTCGCGCCTCATGCTCGCTCAGTGCGTGGAGGCCGCGCGCGCGCTCGACGAAGGCGTCATCCAACGGAAACGAGACGCCGAGGTGGGGGCCGTCTTCGGCATCGGCTTCGCCCCGAATACCGGCGGCCCATTGTCATACATCGATCGCAGAGGCATTCGCACGGTCGTCCGCGAGCTGGAGGCGCTGGCCCGAGAGCAGGGCGACCGCTATGCGCCACCGCCGCTGCTCCTCTCGATGGCGGAGAAGGGCGAACGGTTTTTTGAGGCAGTCGACCAGGCTGGATAGCGAGAGCCGCTCAACCGCCGAGGTGGCGGGATGTGCGCCCGCGCGAGCTCTAGCTCAGATCGTGGCCCGTGTTTTCTCTTGTCTTGGTCGTTCGTGTGCGCTATTTTCTTGACGAACAGGTCTCCGAGAGGAAAATCAAATGATCAGGGAGTGCCGGGTCCCTGCGGTTCTCTGCCTCATCGCCGCTGTTTTCACCATCTGCACCCTGCCTCCCACGCTATCCGCGGGGCAGTGCTCCGACGGCATAGACAATGACGGCGACGGGCTCATTGACTGGCAGTATGACCAGGGCTGCACCGGCGCCGATGACGGCACCGAGGGCGGCATCGCGTCAGGACAAATCGATAACGGCTGGACCGTATACGAGCCTGACACCGACACCCGTATCATTTACGTCAGCTCGACGGACGGCAACGATGCTTACGATGGACGTAGTCCGTTAACCCCGAAGAAGACCATCAGATCGGCTGTCGCCTTGGCCCGGGGCGGTCATGCTGACTGGGTGCTTCTCAAGCGGGGCGACATCTGGTTCGCCAGCCTTCCGGTCAAGAGCGGACGGTCCATGTCAGCGCCCTTCCTGGTGTCCAGCTATGGCGCCTCCACAACGCGTCCCTTGCTCAAGACCGGCGCAAAAGGCGGCATCAGTATGTGCTGCAAGAGCCATCGTTTCATCGCCGTGGTCGGCATCGCCTTCTACGCCCACACGCGCGACTTCAACTCCCCCGAATTCACCGGCCAGGACGGGGACGCCGGCCTGAACGTCTACGTGGGGGACGGGTATACGGGGAAAGGGGTGCTGATCGAGGACTGCAGCTTCCGTTTCTACAAGAACAACGTGGTCCAGGGGCCGGGGACGATACGCGACATTATCCTCCGCCGCAACCTCATTCTGGACGCGTACAGCCACGACAGCCATTCCCAAGGGCTCTACGCCGACAATGTGTCGCTCCTGCTCGAAGAGAACATCTTCGACCACAACGGCTGGTTCAAACAGCAAATCGGTGCAGGCAGCGAGCAGGACGGCGGCCAAGCCACTATGTTCAACCACAATACCTACTTCTGCAACACGCGCGGGGTCACCTTCACGGGAAACATGTTCCTACGGCCCTCCAGCATGGGCAACAAGTGGACGGCCAATGAGGGCGAGGCCAGCGCGCAGGACATTACCATCGACAACAACCTCTACGTGGACGGAGAAATCGGCATCGGCATTGGCGGCAACGAGACGGCCCCGCCCCACCGGTTCAGGAATGTGGCGATCACTCGTAACGTGGTGCTCGACATCGGCCTTTCCCGGCCCACCAATCGTACCCTGGGATGGTGCCTCGATATCAACGACTGGGATATCGGGATGGTGGCCGACAACCTGTTCCTGCACCAGGTCAGCCCAGCGGTCACAGATGTGTTTGCAATAAATCTCGATGGCGAGACTCGTGACGTCACCATCAGCGACAACATTGTGTATGCTGTCCGGACCAACGGTGAGCTTCTGATTCTCTCCGATGGCGCGGTCAAGGGAAACATCGCTTTCAATGGCAACGCGTTGCAGTGTCCGGGCCTGCGCAGTGCGCTCATACGATCGAGCGGGAGCCTGGCCAACTATGTCTTCTCGGGCAATACCTATTTCAGCGCGCGGCCTGCCGGCCAATGGTTCGCCGTTGCCGGCTCACGAACGGGTCTCGGCGGCTGGGTGCGCGCCTCCGGCGAAACCGGGGCTTCGTCACAGCAGGTGTCGTATCCGGACCCTGATCGCCACATTGCCGCGTATCAGGCCCATCTCGGAAGAACCGCGACTATCGATGCTTTCATCCAGGAAGCGAGGCGACAGTCAAAGTACAACTGGCGCAAGGAATATACGGCTGCCTCGGTGAACACGTGGATACGCGCAGGGTTTGGCATTGCCGGGAGCGATCCAGTCGATCGCTTCGATCCCAGCCACCGGGCCGCGGACGACATGAGCCTGGTTGGCACAACCAGCGACAGGTGAAGATTCCTATGCTCATTGAATGAGGTGGGCGGCTAGAATGCGATCGACGATGCTGGGATCAACAAATGCCTAGGGATTTCGTGACCGAGATCGTCGACCGGCTCCACAAGAACGAGCGGGTCCGGAGCTCCCGGTATCTGGGCCGTCTGTGGAGCAGGCTGAGTTACATGCGCGAGGTGTACTACGGCCGCCGGCTTGCCCCACGGTTCATCGCCATCGAGAACACCACGGAGTGCAATCGAAGGTGCCCCTACTGCCCGCATTTCTGGTCGCCGCGAGAGAGCCATGTCATGGAGCTGCCGTTGTACCGGAAGATCATCGATGACCTCGCCGAAATTCATTACGAAGGCACAGTCCTCTTCGCGCCCTGGGATGAACCTCTCCTGGACCCAAGATTGCCCTCCCTCGTGGAGTACGCCAAGCGTCAGTTGCCGCGATGCAGCATCGTCATCCTCACCAATGGGGACCTGCTGACTCTCGAGCTCTTTCGAGACCTCCGTCGGGCCGGCGTCTCGGAATGCGATGTCTCCGATCACTTCAAGATCGCCGACGGACGCTACGTCATCAGCAACCCTGCGGAAGCAGTCCGCACCTACCAGAAGTTGGGGAGGGAGGATAAGAAGAGAATTCATTTCCACGACCTCAACTACAAGAGGATCCGCGGCCTCGACAGCTTCCAGAACCGCTCGGGCGTCGTTCCGCTCATCAACTGTGTCAGCATCGAGAAGGCCTGCGGGACATGCAATCTACCCGAAATGATCCTCACGATCGCGCACGACGGCCGCGTCGTGCTGTGCGCACGGCAGTGGGAGGAGACGCCGGTGTTCGGGAACGCCGGCTCGGAGCGCCTCTATGACATTTGGCGTAAAACGGAGTTCCGCAACGCGAGGCACAATTTGCGTCATGGGGTGTTCGAGCTGGACATCTGCAGGCGATGTGGACTGGGGGATCTGCCGGAACCGGCTCAGGTGGCCAAGCTTAGGTCAACGGGGCCATGTCTTGAGGGCACCGGTTCTCAACGGTGCACTTGAGATACGGTCCCCCTTCACGGATCTCGACTCTGGCGGCCGGCGACTTCCCCGTCTAGTTTTCAATCCCCGAAGCAGATTCCCAGATCGCGCGCCGTGAGGATGGTGTCGCAGTCCAGGGGGACGCACTTCATGCGGCGCGTGGCCTGCTCGAGCGGGACGTAGCGCACGGTCGGCGGGTCGAGGGCCACCATCACGCCTGACATGCCTTCGTCCAACGCGCGCACGGCGGCGGCGCCGAATCGGAGCGAGATGAGGCGATCAAATGTGGTGGGAGAGCCGCCGCGCAACAGATGGCCGAGCACCACCACGCGGCTCTCCCTTCCCGTCATCTCCTGTATCTGCCTGGTGACCAGCTCGCCGATCCCGCCGAGCCGTTCCGCTCTCCCGATCTCCTTCGCCGCTACCACCCGTTCGCCGCCCACATGCTTCGCCCCCTCGGCCACCACCACCATCGAGTGAGTGCGGCCGGCGCGCTCCCGCTCCTTGATCTTCGCTGCGACCTTCCGGATGTCGAATGGGATCTCCGGAATGAGGATGACATCGGCCGTACCGGAAATGCCTGTGTTCAGAGCGATCCATCCCGCGTACCGCCCCATCACCTCGACGACCATCACACGCTGGTGCGCTTCGGCCGTCGAGTGCAACCGGTCGAGACACGAGGTCGCGAACGAGAGCGCCGTGTCGAACCCGAATGTGACGACCGTCTTGTCCAGATCGTTGTCGATCGTCTTGGGAACGCCGACAACGCGCAGGCCTTTCTTCTCGAGCTCATTCGCGATCGACAGCGAGCCGTCGCCTCCCACGGCAATCAGCGCATCGATCCGGTGTTTCCGAAACCCGCGCATCACCTCGCTCGAGCGATCCACGATGCGCACTTTGCCGTTCTTTCCGATGATCGGGTACTCGAGCGGATTCCCCTTGTTCGTCGTGCCGATGATCGTGCCGCCAAGGTGCGTGATGCCACGGACACGCTCGCGCGTGAGTCGCATAAGGCCACCGTCCGGGTAACGCTCCGGGAGGAAGAGCCCATTGTATCCATCCCGGATGCCATAGCATTCCCATCCGCGGTTGAGCGCCGCAATGACGACCGCGCGGATGACGGCGTTGAGCCCTGGGGCATCACCGCCGCCGGTGTTGATCGCAATTCGCTTGATCTTGGACATGGAGATAGCCTCCTGCTTGGAACCGGCGTCTGATCTATCTAAGCCGCTCAGTGCCGATCTGTCAAAAAGCTGTGTCTTCCCTAACGCGGCGGAGCCGCAACCAAAAAGGTTGCGTCTCCACCGCGCGTGAGAGCGTCCGGCCCGCTTCGCGGGCCTGGAGCGTGGAGCGTGAGAGCGTTCTTCCGAGCCACCCTGATCGTCCGAGGCGACCGCTCCGTTC
>JACPPM010000176.1 GCA_016191015.1 Acidobacteriota bacterium
CGACCGCTCCGTTCCTGCTTTCCTGAGAGGAGTCCGGAAGGTCGCGCCCCCTCGAGAGGTTTGCCATTCCGTGTCAGCACTCCACTTCTTGGACACTAATTACGGGTCGGCTGGATGGATACTATTCTCGCCGTCGATGTCTATGTCATGGTAAACGGCGAGAAGAGCAACTTCGTTGCCTTACGGTGGAATAGCGGCGTTTCATGAGGCCCAAACGGAATCGTCTGATCGAATCGTCGCATGTTCATGCGATGTTACAGAGCCCGGCCGGAGCGACAATCGTGGTGAGGAGAAAGAGATGCAAAACACATCAATTCGCTTTGGAGTCACGGGAAGGGCTGCGGTCGTGGCCGGCTGCTTGCTGTTGGCGGGCTTCGGCCACGCAGGCACGCGATTCGCACGCACGCTCGGAGGGGCGGGCTACGATGATTTTTACAGTGTTCATCGGACATCCGACGGCGGCTTCATCCTGGCGGGAGAAGTGACACAGCCTGACGGGACGCACACTCTGGGCCTCTGCGTGAAGCTGGATGCCACCGGCAACGTCCAGTGGCAGAAGACCTTGGGTGAGTCCGACCAACTGACAGCTTTCCGTGACGCACAGGCGACCAGCGACGGCGGAACAGTCCTTGCAGGGTTCGCGACCACGGACACGGATACCTGGGGCGTCGCCCAATGTACGAAGCTGGACGCTTCCGGCAACCTGCAATGGCAGAAGTCCTATTCGGGCGTCAGCTCGACCTTTGCACTCGATGACTTCATGGCCGTGCAGGTCGCGCGCGATGGGGGCTACCTGCTGGCTGGCCGCTCGTGCGCAGCGGGGGCCAGCGCGTCCAGAGGATGGTGCGTCAAGCTGGACGCATCGGGGAACGCGCTCTGGTCGAGGATTGACACTGGGAGTTACAAGTTCAACGCCCTGCTAGCGACGCCCGACGGTGGTTGGGTCACCGTCGGCGCCACGGCCACGTCCGTTGGCACCTACAACGTCGACGGCTACTATCTCAAGATCGGGCCGACCGGAGAGATCGACACATCGTGTGGCGACATCGTGCAAGACACGAGTGGCACGGCCGATAATGCGACCGCGGTCGAATCGATCCCCACCGCGTCCCTGACCAGCTCGCTCAGCGAAGACAGCGCGGCGGCAGTGGCCGCGGATGCGACGGAGCCGGTCACGACGTTTTGCAGCGGTGCGAGCGGACCGCCCATATCGTCGATCGCGTCCAAGACCGGCAAACCCGGCAGTCGTGCAACCATTTTCGGAAGCGGGTTCACGGCGACGAGCAGAGCGGGGACGGGTTGTTGGGGGCATTGACAGCCTGAGAGAACGTATCTCTGCGCTCTCCGCGTCCCGTATCTTAATCCCGTTACCGCCGAGCATGCCGCGGTCCTCACGGAGCCCGCGGGCATCGCCTAGAAAGCGCCGAATTCGGGTGACCACTCTAGACCCAGATCGGACGGCGGGGCGATATAGCCGAGGAGCGCCGAGGACGCCACGACCTGCGGGCTTGCCAGATATCCTTCGCCGCCAAACCCCATGCGATTTTGCCAATTGCGGTTGAAGGTCGTGATCGCCCGCTGCCCGGGCCTCAACGCGTCGGACCCCTGCCCGAAGCACGGCCCGCACCATGACTCCCGGATCTGTCCGCCGACGCTCCTGAAGACATCAGCGATTGTCTCGCCTCCGAGCCTCTGCTCGGGGCTCTCGATCCTCAACCTCACATCCCGGCTTCCGGGAAACACGACGAGCTCCGAGCTTGCTCGTGCCCGGCCCGTTCCGCGGGCTGCCCGCAGGACGAGCGCCGCCGCGAGGAGGTCGTCGTAGCTGCCGTTGGTGCATGAGCCGATCATGGCCTTGTCGAAGCTGATCCGCTCCTGCGCCACCTCCGAGGCGGCAAACGCGTTGCTCGGGTGGAACGGCTTGGCCACCATGGGGACGATCGACGTGAGGTCGAGCGCTTCGTCGATTGCGTATTCGGCGTCGGGGCCCGGGGCCAGTCGAGAGTACGGCAGGGCGATCCCGCGTGAGCGATACCACTCGGTGGTGATCTCGTCCTGGGCGAAGATGCCGTTCTGCGCCTCCGCCTCGGCCATCATGTTCGCGATCGTGTGACGATAAGGCATCGGGAGCTGCAGTTTGCTGTCGACCAGCTCCACTCCCATGCCTTGGGCCTGCTCCTGTCCCCAGCGGCGCAGAAGCTCGAGCACTATGTCCTTGCCCGTGACCCAAGCTTGCAGCTTCCCGGTGAACACGACTCTCCTCTGGCGCGCGATCGTGAAGTAGATCGCACCGGTCGCCCACCCGTAGCCGAGCGTCGTGCTGCCGACGCCGATGCCGACCGCGCCGTACCCGCCGTAGGCGCGGCTGTGCGAATCGGCGCCCGGATAGAAGCCGCCCGGTACGATGAGGCCTTGTTCGGGAAAGTAGAAGTGAAAAATGCCATCGCCGGGACTGGCATAAAAGGGGCGGCCGATCCCGTGCAGCCGGGCGAAGTCACGTGAGATCGCCGTCTGGCGATCGTCGGCCTCTTTCCCCGTGAATACGAAGTGGTCGCTTGCGAATGCAGCCCTCCGCGGGAAGATCGTATCGCCACCCGTGATCCTGTTGAAGGTGTAGATGGCGAACGGGCCGGTTCCGTCCGAGGCAGGAAGGAGGTCGGCGTAGAGGCGGATCGTCTCCCCCGGTCGGACCTCAGCTCGCTTGTCCACCCGATGCGCCCAGTAGATCTGTTCGGCCGTCGTCATCCGCCTCGCTGTCTCAGCATCGGGGAGCTCGATCGCCGGCCTCATGCGCAGCGATTCCTTGAATTCGCGCCGACCCATCACGAACACCCCCCCGCTCCTCCGAATCTCTTCCTCGGTTCGCGTCAAAGGCACCGGTTCATAGCTTTTTCCACGAGTCACGTTGTGGATCGTTCGCGTGCCTGTGCGGAAGGTGAGTTGATCGCCATCCTGCGCCTCCAAAACCGCCTCGGGACACTGGACGACATGCAGCCCCAGGTTCAGAGCGTTGCGCCTGAATATGTCCCCCATATTGCTGCCACAGATGATGACCATCTCGATCCCTGCTTCGTCAGCGATCCCCTTGAGACCGGCAGGAGACATCTCGCGGGATGACCCGATCGCGAACCGCTCGCCGGCGACCAGGAAATTCTCGCCCCGCTGAACCCGTTCTCTGAAATCAGGCATCAGATGGCGGAACGATCCCGCCTTCCATTTTTCGTCCAGTGTCTCGAGGCTCTCGGAGACACAGTCAGCCGCTGGCGTGATCTGGTCGGTGTCGATCGCGTTTCTCTTCTGGCCGGGATGAGCCGGGTCCCAGAAGATGAGGGCCTTTCCGGCGATCACGCGATCGCCCTCGCTCGTGGCCGCCGCCTCCGGCCCGCGATGCTCGATCTCTTCGATTTTCACACCTGGCTTTAACCTTGCTCCTTCGATCTGGTTCATCCATCTCCTCCATGACGCCACGGGCCCGGCCGGGCGCGAAGCGGATATTCTACCAGAGAGGCGTACCCGCATGATGTGAACTGCCGCCCGGCTGCATCCGCGTTTGTTGTAGAATCGCCGACATGATGCCACCGATGGAGGACTCGCGGCAGCCGATGCGTACCTACCGGATGCCATCCTGGACATGCCTACCTTGAGATCATCGGCGACGGTCGTGGTGGCCAGCGCGGCCGCCTTGGCCTGGCTCTCCATCAGGTCAATAGCGCCTCCGGCCGCACGATCTGAATCGGCGCCGCCCACGGTGTTCTCAGCCGAGCGCGCCCTCCGCCATCTGAATGTCATCGCGCGGGCACCGCACCCGTGCGGGAGCCCGGCGCACGATGCCGTCCGAGAGTACGTCGTGGCTGCGCTGGAGAAGGAGGGACTTCAAACCGAGATCCAGGAGACAACGTCGGTCAGCGACAGATCCGGGATCCGGGCGGCGCATATCCGGAACGTCGTCGGCCGTCTACCCGGCACCGATCCGGCCGCTCGGGCGATTCTCGTCGTCGCGCACTATGACTCGGCCTTCAACTCGCCGGGCGCTAGTGACGACGGCGCCGGTGTGGCGGCGATCCTCGAGGCGGCCCGAGCGCTGCGTGCCAGCTCCCCCTTGCGCAACGATGTGATCGTGTTGTTGACCGACGCCGAGGAACCCGGACTTCTCGGAGCACGCGTTTTCGCACGCGAGCATCCGCTCGCCCGCCGCGTCGGCGTCGTCCTCAATCTGGAGGCGCGCGGCTCCGCGGGGCCGGTCATGATGTTCGAGACGAGCTCCCGCAACGCCCCGCTCATCGATGCTCTCGCCGAGTCTGTCCCCGACGCCGTCGCCAATTCGCTGAGCGTCGAGATCTACCGCCTCCTGCCGAATGACACCGACTTCAGCGAGCTCGCCGCCGCGGGCATGAAAGGGTTCAACTTCGCGTACCTGGACGGGTACGCACGGTATCACACCGTTCACGATTCGGTCGCGAGCCTCGACCCGCGCAGCCTCCAGCACCATGGCGAGTACCTCCTCGCTCTGCTCCGCTCACTCGGTCGACAGGATCTCGCAACTCTCGTCTCCCGCGATGACTCCGTCTACTTCAGCAGTCCCATCCCCTTGCTCATCCGTTATCGTGGGCCCTGGGCCTTTTTCTGGACCGCTCTCGAGCTTGCGCTTTTCATCCTCGCTGCCGCGCGCCTGCGGCGGACAGGCGGGCCGGGTCTCGGCGGACTGTTGGGCGGGACATTTGCGGCGTTGGTCGCGGTCGTCATCGCCGCAGGCGCGACGTTTGCCTTGTCCCGGGTGCTGCTGGGGATGATCGTCGGAGGAACATCGTGGCGGCTCGGCGAGATCTACGGTCACACCTGGCTCACGGCCGGGTTCGTTCTCCTCTCTCTATCGTTTTTCGCCGGCTGCCACATCGTGGCGAGGCGGTGGTTGACTTCCGAATCGATCGCGATGGGCGCTGCTCTGCTCTGGACTGTCGGACTTCTTCTTGCGACTGCGCGGATGAGGGGTGCCAGCTACATGCTGGCGTGGCCGCTCATATTCGTGCTGGCAGGAATCGCGATCGTGCCCCGGCCTGTTTCACCGGCGACGGGATGGAAGTCGATCGTGACACTCATTTTCTGTGCCGCCCCCGCCATCGTCCTCACGACCCAGCTTGTCCATCTCTTCGCGATCGCGATGTCCTTCCGGATGATCGGCGTCACGGCTGCAATCGCGACTCTCGGTGCATCGCTCATTGGTCGCCACTTCGGGCTCGTCGCCGACGCGTGGAGGTGGAAGGTGCCCGGCGTGCTGGTCGTGGTCTCTTTCATATTCGTTTTCTTCGGCTACAGGACCGGCCGCCCTTCTCCTGCACATCCCCGCCCCGATTCCCTGATCTACTTGTTCGATGGCGACCGCGACCAGGCCCAGTGGGCCAGTTTTGACGAGAAGACGGATGCCTGGACATCCGGCTTCGTGCGAGGTGACAGGCACGAGCTTCGGGACTTCTTCCCGAACGCGACCAGGCTCTATCGCACAGCGCCGGCACCCGTTGTGGCGTGCGCTCTCCCTGATGCGATTCCGGAGAGCATAGTTGAACAGGCCGGCCTGCGACAGCTGCGGTTTCGCTTGCGCCCCGGTGGACGTGTCAATCTAATGTCCGTTTCTGTGGATCGCGAGGCGGCCCCGCTCTCCATGTCGATCGATGGAAAGCGCGTGAGCGAGCAATCCATACAGAAGGTCCTGGCCATGGAAACGGTGAGGATGCTTCCGATCGAGTACTATGCGCCGCCCGAATCCGGAGTCACACTCGAGATCGAGTGCGCCCGACCCGGACCGCTCAGGTTGATCCTGGTCACTGCATCAGCCGGCTTGCCGATGGCCCCGAGCCGCCCCCCGGATCTGATCCCAGCCATCTCCGGCGGCAGCCTCATCAGCTGGTCAGACGCCGTTCTCGTGAGACGCAGCTTTCAGTTCTGACAACCCTCGACGTGGTCGTGTGATTCCCAAGTCGCTCGGGAATACGCCGGATGTGGTAGGCGCAGGCTTTAGCCTGTGATCGCAAGCCGCAACGAAGGAAGCCGCCGGCTGACGCCCGCGCCAACCGGCGGTGGGTGCGTATTGAATCGACTAAGCGGGTGCCCTGCGCTTGGCGTCCAAACTGGACCGTAGCATGCCGATCCATTGGTCGAGTCCCTGGCCGGTACGCGCAGACGTCAGGAGGATGCTGCCGGTGGGATTGAGCGACCGCATTTGTGCCTTCACGGCGTCCAGGTCGAACGTTACGTACGGGAGCAAGTCCACCTTGGTGATCACGGTGACCTGCGCCGTCGCGAAGATGGCTGGATACTTGAACGGCTTGTCGTCACCCTCGGTCACCGAGAGGAGCGCGACTTTGAAATCTTCGCCGAGGTCGTAGGATGTCGGGCAGATCAGATTGCCGACGTTCTCGATGAAGAGAACATCCGGAGCTTGGAAGTGCCCTTCGGCGAGGACCTTCAGGACTTGCCGGGCATCGAGATGGCAGGCTCCGCCGGTGAGAATCTGGACGGCGGGGACACCGAGTGCGCGCAGGCGTTGTGCATCCCGATCGGTGGCAATGTCACCCTCGATGACGGCGAGTGAGAGCGAGTCCTTGATCGCTGGCATCGTCGCCTCGAGCAGCGAGGTCTTGCCCGATCCCGGAGACGAGATCAGATTCACGACGAGCGCTCGCGCGAGTTGGCCGCGCACCTGAGTCGCCGCCGCCTCGTTGGCCTCCAGTATGCTTCTGCGGACGTCTACGATCTCTGCCACGGCTCCTCCAATCGGGTCATCCTACTCCACCGCTCACGGCGCGTTCCTCTTCCTCCCGCAGGTAGCTCACCTGAAGCACGTCGAGCTCGAGCCCGCCGTCGACTCTGAGCGGCGAAGCGCAGTCCGGGCAGAGTGGCAGCCACCCCGCCGTGTCTCGCGCTTTGTCGGCTCCGCACGTCTCACAGCGCTGGACGGCCGGGTGCCAGTCCACGATGAGCTCGCTCCCGGCATCGGGCCCTCCCGCCACCGTCGCTTGCCAGGCGAACTTGATCAATTCCGGGTCGACGGCACGCAGCTCACCCACCGCTACCCGCACGCTCTCGAGCCGTCCCGCGCCGTGCCCCGCCACCGCGTCGCGGCTGATCCGGTAGATCTCCATCGCGACGCCGAGCTCGTGCATCACACTCTTTCGGTATTCGGGCCGCCGGCGCGTTCCCCGATGCACGCCACGGCGATGGCGGCCGCCTTGGCCACAGCCTGCTCTACCGACGTAGTAAGGCCGATTCTCGTTTCGATGAGCTCAGGTTCCACTCCGATCACAGCCACATTCGCAGGCAGATCTCCCGTCAGCGCGGCAGCCCGCAATAGGTCGCCGGCGTTCCCTTCATGAGCGCTGAGCCCGCGGCCAGGAGCTGCGTCTAACGCACGCTGCCCCCTGAGGACGTGGACCGTGCCGGGCGCGGCGCCGAGTCGCAGTGCGTCGAGAATGACGAGAGCGTGCCTATCCGCGAGGAGGCCGAGGAGCGCGAGACCCTGAGTGCCGCCATCAATGAACTCGACTGAGCCGTCCCCACATGCCGCCGCCCGCTCGACTTCCGCCAGCACCCGCAACCCCACTCCGTCGTCGCGCAGCAGGGGATTCCCGAGTCCCAGGACGAGCAGCGGGGCCCTGGCACGTTCCATCATCAACAAGATTCTAGCACGGCACCGATCGGGGCCACATGTTCCCACGGGCGAACTCTTCATCTTCCCTCACTCTCGATGTCGCTTCGCCAAGCCCCCTCGCACGGCCTCGGCAAGCTCCACCACTGTGTAGGGCTTTCGCACATAAGCCCCGGCTCCGAGGCGCTGCATGTCGATCACCTTCTCCGTCTCCGAAAACCCGCTCACGATCACCACCCTTTGGTCAGGGTTCAGTTTCCGCATCCGCATGAAGGTCTCCCGGCCGTCGATCCCCGGATCCATGATCATGTCGAGGACCACCAGGTCGGCGGAGTGCGCGGTGAGCCACTCAACTGCCTCTTCGCCGCTCGCAACGCTCTCGACGACGTACCCCAATCTCTCCAGAATCTCGCTCCCGATCTCCCTCTGCATGGGGGCATCGTCGACGATCAGAATCCGCTCGCCCGATCCCTCTCGGAGCTGCTCGGCCCGCGAAGGGGTGGCATCCGCGGACTCCACGCTCGAGGCCGGGAAGTAGAGCTCGAAGGATGTCCCTTTCCCCTCGCCAGTCTGGACGTCGATGCGTCCATGGTGGTCGCGGACAGTTCCCCATACCACCGAAAGCCCCAGGCCGGTACCACTCCTGCCCATCACTTTTTTCGTATAGAACGGCTCGAAGATCCGGCCGAGGTCCTCTCGCGAAATACCTGCGCCCCGGTCACTCACCGTGAGGACGACGTACTCTCCCGGAGCAATCGAATCGTACCCGGCGTAGTCCCGGTCCAGGGTGCGGTTCTCCGTCCGGACGGTCACCTCGCCCTCCATCGGCTGTGCTTCGGCTGCGTTCGATACGAGGTTCATGATCGTCTTGAGCAGATGAACAGGGGAGCAGCTGACGTTTTTCAGGTCAGGCGCCAGCGCGGACCGAAAAACGATCCTGGGGTGACTGATCTCCAACTGTTTGTGCACCTGGGAGTCGAGGTACTCATGCACGGTTCGATTGAGATTCAGAATCTCAGGTCGGACCACGCCGCGTCTGGCCAGAGCCAGAAGGTCCTGGACGATGGCCGCCGCTTCCGAGCCCGCATTCTGGATCACCGTCAGCGGTCTCCGCAGCGGGCTGTCCGCGGCGACCTGGCTCAAAAGAAGCTCCGGGTAGGCGACGATCCCGGTGAGGACATTGTTGAGGTCGTGGGCCACTCCACCAGCCAGAAGGCCCAGGGCTTCCATCTTCTGCGCACGGAGCAGCCGCTCCTCAAGCTCCGCCTTCTCCCGCTCGGTTCGCCGGCGCTCAGAGATCTCGCCGCGGAGGTCGGTGTTGGACCGCTCGAGCTCCTCGGTCCGCTCGGCCACTCTTCGCTCGAGCTCGTCGTTGGCATCCCGCAGTCTCTTGTGGGCGATCTCGATCTCGGCTGCCCGCTCCTCCAAGACCCGGTTCTGCTCTCTCAAGGAATCCCGCGCGGCCCGCAGCGTCCCGGCGGTGTAGGAGGCGATGGAGGCGACGATGAAGAGCAGGGCAATGATAGCGGACAAAATAATGATCTGCCTCCGGAGTGGCATGCTAAAATCGGCGTCCACGTTCCAGCTCGGGATCAGCTTTAGCTCCTGCAAGGTCGCCATCGCGGCCAACGTGACCGCACAGAGCCCAGCCATGATGAAGGGGTACCGGCGCGGCGCCATGGGAGCCACATAGGCGATCAGAGCCGCATAGATTGGCGTGAGGTAGGTCCCCTCCATGCCTCCGAGGAAATAGATCACGGCGGTGTACCCGATGATCTCCAGGAAATTGATCAAAAGGGACAGATTTCGAAATGCCCGCCGACCGCTCGCCCTCCGCAAGAGGGCCAGTGTGGGTGGGTTGATCAGGATCAGGTAGCCGACGCAGGCGGTGACGCCAATGAAGTTCTCCGGCTGGATCGCCTTGACAAGGAGTGCGACCAGAGCGAAGAGCCACATGGCGAGACTGGCACCCGATCGAATTCGAGCCGCTTCGACATGGCCCGCGTAGAGCACTTCCAAATAGTCCTGAGGCAGGACTGATCGGCCAGGATCTGCCCTAGACGACTGTGCTGGAGGCACAAGACGTTCATACGCCTACAGCCACGAGGTGTCAAATACTGTCTGGGTGACTGAGATTCGGAGTACGTCGTGGACCCCTTGGTGATGTACACTCTCTGTTCGACCCAGAGAATCGATGGCGATCTGCGGGATCGACGGGTCGTCCCCGATCGCAAGGGTTCGCTGCCGCGGGCGCCGCGGAGGGGCGCGATGAGAATAGCCCACCGATTCATCGGTGGGCTCGATTGGAAGAGGAGAATCTGGAGTGCCGGAGGGACGACTGATGTGTCGCCGATCCGGTGCGGGTATTCTCAGCCGTCCCCCGGGACTGGCTGATCCCGCGTACATATTGACCTGATGTCTTACCTATCCGGATTCCACGAACGCACGGATTCAGGACCTCCCCAGCAGGGCCGCGGCAGAGTCGAGGAGCCGATGGGGGCGAGTCCGTGCCCTACGAAACTACAGATGGTCTGAATCCCGGCGCAGCCTACCCTTCGCTCGGGTTGCAACGCTCTCAGCTGATCCAGGTATCGTGTTCGAGATCTCCGTCCTTGAAAAACTTCTCGCCCGAAGCCATGGAGGTGAGCAGTCCGTTTCTGTACTGCAGCCCGTCATACAAGATGATGTAGATGTGGAGAATGGCGAAAAACACGAAGCCCCACGCGAACAGGTGGTGCCACATTCTCACCTGGAACGAACCTCCCAGCAGCGGGATGACCCACCCGACGACTCCTCCCCAAAAACCGCTCGGACTGGACTCGGAGTACAGAGCGAGGCCGGTGAAAATCTGAGCCCATCCGAGGGCGATCACGAAGATGGTGTAGGCGAGGCCGCCGAGGGCGTTGTGCCCGAGATGGATGTGGCCGGCATGGAATCGCATGTAGCCGAATGCCTGGCGGAAGAGGTCCCGCCACCACTGTGGCCGCCAGAAGAAGGGAAATCCAGAGCGGGCGTAGTTGTTCCCCATCCAGAACCAGTAAATGCGCCAGAGAAAGTTGATGAGGAACAGAAACGCGAAGACGAAGTGGATCTGCCGGAAGCGGGCCATCACGAAATGCTGGACAGGCTCGCCGGCCGGTGCCAGGATCGGACTCGCGATGTAGAGTCCGGTCGAGAACAGGACCGTCACGCACACCGCGTTGACCCAGTGGTAGATTCGAATCGGCCACTGCCAGACGTACTGGCGCCGGAAATAGCGATGAGGTCGCGCCGCCGCGTCGGCCGGATCCAGAGGTTTCACCACGCTAGCCATGGTGCACCTCCTACCTCAGGACCACTTCGGCGAGTTTTTCCCCGTTCGGTCCGTAGACATGGGATGCGCACGCGAGGCACGGATCGAATGAATGGATCGTACGGAGAATCTCGACCGGACGTTTCGGATCCGCCATCGGAGTCCCGATCAGCGCGGCCTCGTACGCGCCGTGCTGTTCGCGCCCATCCTTCGGCGACGCGTTCCACGTGGACGGCACGACGATCTGGTAGGAATCGATCTTGCTGTCCTTGATCTTCACCCAATGTCCCAGCGCTCCCCGCGGTGCTTCCGTGAACCCGAACCCCTTGCATTCGGCCGGCCACGTGGACGGTTCCCACCGCTCGGTCGACGCCGTGGCGGTGTTTCCTGCTTTCAGGTTTGCGATGAGGCGGTCGTACTCGGCCAGCAACCACCGGGCCGAGAGCCTCGCTTCCAATCCGCGGGCTGCCGTGCGTCCGAGGGTCGAGAACAGGACGGTCGCCGGTACCTTCAGGATTCCCAGGGCTCCTTCAACGACCTCCTTGAACTCGGGTGCGCCGCTGGCGTAGCCGACGAGCATCCGCGCGAGCGGTCCGACCTCCATCGCGTTGCCCTTCCAGCGCGGCGACTTGAGCCACGAGTACTTGCCGTTCTCGTCGAGCTGTTGATAGGGCGGCTTTGGTCCCGCATACTTGGGTCGGGTCTCACCCTCCCACGGATGGAGCGCGTCCTGGCCGCTCTGGTATTCGTACCACGAGTGAGCCACCTCCTCGCGCACCTGCTCGGTGTCTGCAAGATCCACCGGCAGCACCTCGGCCAGATTCTTGTTGAGAATGACCCCACGGGGGAAACGGAACTTCGACGGGTCACCGATGCCGTTCTGCGGGAGGTCGCCGTAGACGAGGTAGTTGCCGAGACCACCGCCGTAGTTGGCCCATTCCAAATAGAAGGGGGCGACGGCGAGGAGGTCGGGAATGTAAAGCTGCTCGACGATGTCGATCGCGTCCATGATGAGCGTTCTCACCATGTTGAGGCGCTCCATGTTGATCGCATTGTCGCTCTGCATGTCTATGGCCGATGCCATGCCGCCGACGAGATAGTTCGGATGAGGGTTCTTCCCGCCGAACACCGTATGGATCTTGATAATCTCCTTTTGCCAACGCAGGGCCTCGAGGTAGTGACAGACCGCCATGAGGTTGGCTTCGGGAGGCAGCTTGTAGGCCGGATGGCCCCAGTAGGCGTTCTGGAAAAGGCCGAGTTGCCCGCTTTGGACGAACTTCGTCAGCGTCCCGGCCATATCCGCAAAATATCCCGGGCTTGACTTCGGCCAGCTCGGCGACACTTTCTGTGCCAGCTCGGAGGTGGCCTTCGGGTCGGCCTTCAAGGCCGACACGATGTCCACCCAGTCGAGCGCATGCAGGTGGTAGAAATGGATCACGTGGTCTTGCACCGTCTGCGCCAGCCACATGATGTTCCGGATGATCTCGGCGTTTTCAGGAACAGCGATCCCCAGCGCGTTCTCGACGGCGCGCACCGATGCGAGCGCGTGGACCGTCGTGCAAACTCCGCAGATGCGCTCACAAAAGGCCCACGCGTCGCGCGGATCCCGCCCCTGGAGAATGAGCTCCAACCCGCGCCACATGGTGCCCGACGAGATCGCATCCGTGATTGTGCCATGCTCATCGAGCATCACCTCGATGCGGAGATGCCCTTCGATTCTGGTGATCGGATCGACAACGACTCTCTGAGTAGCCATGGATTATCCCCTCACTCCTTCTCGCCCGAGCCTGACTCGCCTTCCTTGCCCTTGGCCATTGCCTTGCGAGCGAGGAATGCGGTGAAGTGGGCCGCCACGCCGACACCGGCGACGACCGCCGCAGTCTTCCCGATCTGATCCGGCGTCGACTCGACACCGGGCAGCGGGACCATCGAGAGTCGTTCGTAGAACGGGCCGTTGTCCCAGAAGTTGTTTTCGCTGCATCCAATGCAGCCATGGCCGGAACCAATCGGGAAGGAGACTCCGTTGTTCCACTTCATGGTCGAGCACGAGTTGTAGGTGGACGGACCCCGGCAGCCCATCTTGTAAAGGCACCATCCTTCGCGCGCCCCGTCGTCGTCCCACGCCTCGACAAACTGACCCGCGTCGAAAAAAGCGCGGCGATAGCACTTGTCGTGGATGCGCTGGCCGTAGTACATCTTCGGACGCCCCTGCCTGTCGAGCTCGGGGAGCCGGTCGAATGTGAGGATGTAGGTCAGAACGCCGGTCATGACCTCGGCAATCGGCGGGCAGCCTGGCACATTGATGACCGGCTTGCCATGGATCAGCTCGTGGACCGGCTTGGCCCCCGTCGGGTTGGGGCGGGCCGCTTGCACGCACCCGTTGCTCGCGCACGATCCCCAGGCGACGACAGCCTTGGCGTGTTCGGCTGTTTCCAGCAGAATGTTGAGGAACGTGTCGCCGCCGACGGTGCAGTAGATGCCGCCGTCGGCCGTCGGAGCGTTGCCTTCGACTGCGAGAATATACTCGCCCTTCCCATCGCGGGCCTGCTGGATCAGCCCCTTGCGGATCTCTTCGACTTGAAACCCGGCGGCCGCCTGAAGAGTGTCGTCGTAGTCGAGGGAGATCATGTTGAGCACCACATCCTGGGCGATCGGATGCGACGACCGGATGAACGACTCGCTGCAGCATGTACACTCCAACCCGTGGAGCCAGATGACCGGGATGCGAGGCTTCGTTTCCATCGCCTCGACAACCTTGGGCACCATCGACGCGTCCAGCCCCATTGCGGCGGCCGTCACGGTGCAATACTTCAGAAAGGACCGGCGGTCGAACCCATGCTCGCGCAGGACCTCATACGTGCTCGGCCTGCGTGATCTGCTATTCATCGTGGCCTCCTCAGGAATGAAGGTGTGTTGTGAGCCGGAAATAGAGCAATGCGGTTAATATAAAACCTGATATCGCTATAGTCAAGTCAAGAGGACTGACCCAAATCCGCGGCTAAGCCGCGGATTTGGGCAATTCAAAATTCAAGATGCAAAGTAACTACTCAGGTAGTGTGCAACAAGGGCCATTCGTCTCACCGCAGAGGCGCAGAGGACGCGGAGATGCCATTCTTGATTCCATCCTTGAGATCCGGCACCTTCAGATTGACCAGCGAAAGCCGGCGGTTCATCCGCCATTTCTTCTCTCCTCTGCGTCCTCTGCGCCTCTGCGGTAGAACTCACTTCGGTATCTACGCCACCTGAGTAGTGACAATGCAAAGTTAATAAACCGGAAACTGCTCGGTCAATCGCCGGGCACGAATTGAGGACGGAGAGATCGGCCGTATGTCTGGTATAATGGGTTAACTCGCCATTGGGGGATCATGAGGGACCGGACGAATCCAGGCACTGACGGGTCTATGGATCCGCAGGATGCCCGAGCTCGCGATGCAGTCTATGATCATGCTGCGTCGGCGCTCCTCTCGGAGATCGCCCTGGCGATTGCCGAGGCTGAGTATCCGCCATCGGCCATGGAGCGCCTGCTGATCGAGGTCTGCCGGATACGCGAGTGGAGTGCCGGGGAGGTGTGGGTACCGAAGCCGGATGGCGATGCTCTTGTGCTCAGTTCGATCTGGACGCGGGAAGGTCTGGAGGGGTTTCGAGAGGGGAGTGCGGCTTTCTCGTTCCGTCCGGGCCAGGGGTTGCCGGGCCGCGTGTGGCTCTCGAAGATGGCAGCGTGGGTCGAGGATGTTACGGTGGACCTCGCGTTCCATCGGCGCGAGATCGCCCGTCTCGCCGGCCTGAAAGCAGGGCTCGCTGTCCCCGTGATCGTCGATGGATCTGTTATTGCGGTTTTTGTGTTTTTTGCCCGCGAGTGCTACCCCGAGGACCAGCAATTTCTTCGCGTGCTCCGCGCCATCGCCGCTCAGATGGGCGCGGCCATCGCGCGGCGGAGCGCTGAGCAGGCTCTTCGACTGAGCGAAGCCAAGTACCGCGCTCTGGCTGAGGAATCCTACGACCATATCTTCGTCATCGATGGCGCTTTTCGCGTCGAGTTCGTGAACAAGGCGGCAGCAGCTCAACTCGGACTGGCGCGAGAGGACATCATCGGCAGATGCATCGACGATATCTTCCCGACGCCGGTCGCCGAGCGAATGAGAGGCACCCTCGGGAAGGTCTTCACCTCGGGCGAGCCGGTTCTCCGGGAAGGGCCGATCCCCTACAAAGAGGGGGAGCGCGTGATGAGCACGCGCCTCATGCCGCTCAGGGACCACGCCGGTATCGTGACATCGGTCATCGGTATGTCGCGCGATATCACGGATCGACGAATCGCTGAGGAGGCCCTGAGAGCGAGCGAAGAGATGCACCGGCTGGTCCTGCAGCACATCGACGAGATCGTGTACGTGCTGAAGGCCCCGGTGGATGAGCCCCTCAGGCAGAAGATCGGGTTCGTGAGCTCGCGGGTGAAGGACATCATCGGCTACACTCCTGAGGAGTTTCTGGAGAACCCGAGCCTCTGGCTCGCGGCACTCCATCCCGAAGACCGGGCTTCCGCCGAATCGCACATTCGCGAAGTCTTCGCAGGACGTCAGCTCGGCCAGTTCGAGTACCGGATGCGGCACAAGATTTCTGGAGAATATCGATGGCTTGAGGATCGACTCACGCTCCGCGTCGACCCTTCCAGCCGGATCCTCTCGGTCTTCGGAGTGGCTCGCGATGTTTCGGAACGCAAGAGGCTCGAGCAGCAGTACCTGCAGGCGCAGAAAATGGAGGCGATCGGAAGGCTGGCCGGCGGCGTCGCCCATGACTTCAACAATCTGCTGACGGCCATCCTGGGCTATAGCCACCTCCTCGCGGGGCAGCTCAAGGAAGGTCAACCCCACTACCACGAGGTGACCGAGATCCGGAAGGCGGGGGAGCGGGCGGCCGCTCTGACGCGCCAGCTCCTCGCCTTCAGCCGCAAACAGGTTCTCGTCCCCCAGCTGCTTGACCTCAACGCCGTCGTTGCCGAAACGGATATGATGCTGCGACGTGTCATCGGGGAGGACATCGTCCTCGAGACCCGGCTCGGTCCGAGCCTGCGGCGGGTCCTGGCCGACCAGGGCCAGATCGAGCTCGTCATGATGAACCTCGCCGTCAACGCGCGCGACGCGATGCCCCAGGGCGGAAGGCTCACCGTCGAGACAGACAATAGGGAGATTGGTGAGAGCGCTCGTTCTGCCCATCCATCCCTGCCTGTCGGGTCTTACGTCATGCTGGCCGTCGAGGACACGGGAACCGGAATGGATCTTTCAACTCGCTCCCATATCTTCGAGCCTTTCTTCACCACGAAGGAGAAGGGCAGAGGCCCGGGCCTCGGCTTGGCCATGGTCTATGGGATCGTGAAGCAGAGCGGCGGCGAAATCTGCGTTCACACCGAAACCGGAAAGGGATCCCGTTTCGAAGTATACCTCCCCGTCGCCGGTGTCGAAGCAGCCGTCACGGTGACCGGATCGTCCGAAGACACCAACGAGTACCGAGGGACTGAGACGATCCTGCTGGTTGAGGACGAGGACGCCGTCCGGGAGCTCGCCTGCGGGATCCTTCAAGCCCGCGGCTATCACGTCCTACAGGCCCCCGACGGCGAAGGCGCCCTGCGGGCCGCGGATCATTTTCCCGTGAACCTTCTCCTGACGGACGTGGTGATGCCTGGGCTGAGCGGTCCGGCGCTGGCAGAGCGGGTGCGCGAGATTAGGCCGGACGTTCGAATCCTCTACATGTCCGGCTACGCTGACGATGCCCTGCCCTGGCACGACGCACTCCGTTCGGGGGTCTTCCTGCTGAACAAACCATTCACACCTCAGGCCATAGCCCGGCTGGTGCGGGAGGTCCTCGACGGACCGGGCGTCGAGCCAAGCGGGCCGGCAGAGTAGGGATGTAGGCCGCCTGACTCCGGCAGGGCACTGGCCAGAGGTTTGACTGGGTGCTTTTTCGTGTGTTACCCTGCCCGTTCTGTCCTGGCGAACGGAGGCCGGGAGGGGAGCACTAAGGAGGAAGCATGGCAAAGAACGGACGGTATTTCTTCACATCCGAGTCGGTGACCGAAGGGCATCCCGACAAGATATCGGATCAGATCAGCGACGCGATCCTGGACGAGGTCATGCGGGAAGACCCGATGGGCCGTGTCGCCTGCGAAACACTCGTGACCACAGGACTCGCATTTATAGCCGGTGAAATCACCACTTCGACATACGTCGATTTCACCCGTGTCGTCCGGGAGACGATCAAGGACATCGGGTACACTCGTGCCAAGTTCGGATTCGACTACGAAACCTGCGCGGTGATCAATGCGGTCCAGGAGCAGTCTCCTGACATCGCTCAGGGTGTCGACATCGGAGGCGCCGGCGATCAGGGTCTGATGTTCGGATACGCCTGCCGCGAAACTCCTGAGCTCATGCCTCTCCCGATCATGCTGGCACACAAGCTCTGCATGCGGCTCGCCCAGGTTCGCAAGGAGCGGCTGCTCGAGTACATCCGTCCGGACGGAAAGAGCCAGGTGACCATCGAGTACCACAACGGCGAACCGGTTCGAGTTGACACCGTCGTCATCGCCATCCAGCACAGCTCGACGGTGGAGACGGCTGAGCTTCGCGAGGATGTCACCGACATGGTGATCAATTATGTGATTCCGCCTGAGCTTCGAGATGAACGGACCCGGTACTATATCAACCAGACCGGTCGGTTCGTAGTCGGCGGACCTCACGGAGACACCGGCGTAACCGGCCGCAAGATCATCGTGGACACCTACGGCGGCGTTGGGAGCCACGGTGGCGGCGCCTTCTCGGGCAAGGATCCGACCAAGGTGGATCGTTCGGCCTCGTATATGGCTCGCTACGTTGCCAAGAACCTGGTGGCCGCGGGCGTTGCCGACAAGCTCGAGCTCCAGCTCGCCTACGCCATCGGCCACCCAGACCCGGTCTCGATCATGGTCGACACGCTGGGAACCGGCAGGGTCGATGAAGACAAGATCAAGGAGATCATCCGCGGCAACTTCCCGATGACCCCGAAGGGCATCATCGATTATCTGCAGCTTCGCCGCCCGATCTTCAGAAAAACCGCCGCTTACGGGCATTTTGGGCGAAACGAGCCTGAGTTCACCTGGGAGCGGACCGACAAGGCTGATGTGATCGCGCGCGACGCTGGGCTGCCGGTTCCAGCAGCGGTCGGGGCGGGGAAGGAGTAGTCAGTGCAAGTTATCCAATACGACGTCAAGGACATGGGTCTGGCCGGCGACGGCCTGCGAAGGATTGAGTGGGCGGAGCGGTCGATGCCGGTGCTGGCCGAGATCCGGCGGCGGTTCGAGAAAGAGAAGCCGCTGCGCGGTCAGCGTCTCGCTGCGTGCCTCCATGTGACCACCGAGACCGCCAACCTGATGCGGGCGCTCAAGGCAGGCGGAGCCGAGATAGCTCTGTGCGCCTCGAACCCGCTGTCGACGCAGGATGAAGTCGCGGCATCGCTCGTGAAAGACTTCGACATTCCCACGTACGCGATCAAGGGCGAGGATACCGAGACCTACTACCGGCACATTAACGCGGTTCTCGATCTCAAGCCGACGATCACAATGGACGACGGCGCCGACCTGGTCTCGACGATCCATTCGAAGCGGACCGACCTGATCGCGGGTCTTCTGGGTGGGACCGAGGAGACAACGACCGGTGTCGTCAGGTTGCGATCGATGGCGCGTGACGGGGTTTTGAAGATTCCGGTGATTTCGGTCAACGACGCGTTGACGAAGCACCTCTTCGACAACCGCTATGGAACGGGCCAGTCCACACTCGACGGCATCATCCGATCGACCAACCTGCTCCTCGCCGGGATGCGCGTGGTCGTTGCCGGATACGGCTGGTGCGGCCGCGGTGTTGCGATGCGGGCACGGGGTGCGGGCGGCATCGTTGCGGTCACCGAGATCGATCCGACCAAGGCGCTCGAGGCAGTCATGGACGGCTTCGAAGTCATGCCGATGGAAGAGGCGGCACGCCGGGGCGACATCTTCATCACGCTGACGGGGAACAAGGGTGTGATCCGTCGCGAGCACTTCGAGGCGATGAAGGACAACGCGGTCGTCTGCAACTCGGGACACTTCAACGTCGAGATCGACATCGAGGCGCTCGAGGCGATGGCGGCGGAGAAGCGTGAGGCGCGGGCATACGTGACTGAATACAAGATGAAGGACGGCCGCCGCATCAACCTGCTCGGTGAGGGCCGGCTGATCAACCTTGCCGCGGCCGAAGGCCATCCGGCCTCGGTGATGGACATGAGCTTCGCGAACCAGGCGATGTCGGCGCGGTTCATCGCGACCGAGGGCAAGACTTTGAAGAGAGAGGTCTACCCGGTGCCGACCGAGATCGATCGCGAGATCGCGCGGATGAAGCTCGCAGCACTTCGCGTCGGCATCGACACGCTGACGGCCGAGCAGGAGGAGTATCTCAGGAGCTGGAACGAGGGGACGTAGCCGCTTCGCTCTTGAGAAGGGGCTAGGGACTGGGGGCTAGGGGCTAGGGGTGGACACGGGAGGCCGACCCCTAGCGCTTGATCCCCTCAGACCCATGGCAACGCCTCGCAGCGAGTCGCTCGCGGCTTCGCCGTGCTAGGATTGTGTGATGCGGAAGATCGTGTTGATCAAGGGCGACGGGATCGGGCCGGAGGTCTGCGATGCGGCCGTCCGTGTGATCGCGGCGACGGGGGTCGAAATCGAGTGGATCGACGCGCTTCTGGGAATTCCGGCGATCAAGGAGTACGGGACCCCGTTGCCTGATGGGACACTCGACAAGGTTCGCGAGACGGGGATCGCTCTCAAGGGGCCGACATCGACTCCGGTCGGCGAGGGGCACGCGAGCGTCAACGTGGCGCTCCGGAAGACGCTGGACCTGTACGCGAACCTGCGGCCAGTTCGGGGTTTCGATGGGATCAAGTCGAGATTCGAGGGTGTGGACCTCGTCATCGTGCGGGAGAACACCGAAGACCTCTACTCGGGGCTCGAACATGAAGTCGTGCCGGGTGTCGTCGAAAGTCTGAAGATCATCACCGAAAAAGCGTCGACCCGCATCGCGCGATTCGCCTTCGACTATGCCGCTTCGCATGGCAGAAAAAAGATCACGGCCATCCACAAGGCCAACATCATGAAGCTCTCCGATGGGCTTTTCCTGAAATCTGTCCGTGCGGTGGCCAAGAAGTACCCGGATCTGGCCTACGATGAGAAGATTGTCGACAATGCCTCGATGCAGATGGTCCTCAATCCAAGCCAGTTCGATGTCATGCTCAATGAGAACCTCTACGGGGATATTCTCTCCGACCTCGCCGCAGGCCTCGTCGGTGGGCTGGGTCTTCTCCCCGGGGCCAACATCGGGGAGGATTGCGCTGTTTTCGAAGCGGCACACGGCTCCGCGCCGGACATCGCCGGCAAGGACATCGCCAACCCGACGGCTGTCATCATGAGCGGCGTCATGATGCTCCGGCATTTGGGGGAGATCGAGGCGGGGGACCGGATCGAGGGCGCGCTGCGTGCGTTCTATCGTGGCCCCGAGAGGACCGGCGATCTGGGAGGGAAACTGGGCTGTTCTGAGTTCACGAAGCGGATCGTGTCGCTGGTGGAGAATGGATGAGCGCGGGGCCTGTTCGGACTGCGGCCGGAATCGTTTTGAAAGCTAGCTGGCCATGTCCAAAGTCGTAGACCAGATCAAGCAATCCACGAAGGGCATCTACTCGAAGATCATCGCCGGGAAGAAGCCGACGATGCAGTTTCCGATCCGTTCCCTGGCCAACGTTCGCTATCATCCGAGCAAGGGGTTTCTCGAGATGAAAGGTCAGAAGAAGGAACGAACACTGACCGTGTCGACAGCCAAGACGTTCGCGCAGACTCTCAGGATGGTCGCGCTCTCGAAGAACCTCATCGAAACCGACGACTTCGCCACCAAGCGAGACGCGTATTACCAGACGAAAAACTGGGACGATGCGCGGTGCAATGATCAGGTCGAGAGCGACACGATCATGGACGACATCGAGGCATACTTCGGGCTCAACAAGGAGCAGCTCGGGTTCCGCCCCGATGATCATGGCGGCAGTGTCGCCGGCGAGCTGGTCGTGGTCGATCACGAGCCCGGATCGACGCGGAAGATCGAAATCGATTGCACGAAATTCGGGTCCGGGTCCTACGCGATCCCGTCGTCGGTCGAGCATCTCGAGTTCCGCACGAAGGCCCAATTCGTGCTCGCGATCGAAACCAGCGGGATGTTCGAGCGGCTGAATTACCACAAGTTCTGGGATACAGGGAACTGCATCCTCGTGTCGATGAACGGCGTTCCGACGCGCGCTGTTCGCAGATTCATCCGGCGACTCTCGGACACCAGGAAGATTCCTGTCTATGTGTTCGTGGACTGCGATCCGTACGGGATCGGAAATATCTATAGAACTCTGAAAGTCGGATCGGGAAATAACGCCCATCTCAACCAGTTCTTCTGTGTCCCCCAGGCTCGCTTCCTCGGCGTAACTCCCCAGGATATCAACGACTACAATCTGCCGACCCACCCGCTGAAAGATGTCGACATCAAACGGGCCAAAGACGCGATCAAAAACGACCCCTTTTTCCAGCATCACAAGAGCTGGTCCAATGCCCTCGAAACATTGATGAAGATGGGGGTCCGCGCCGAACAGCAGGCACTCGCCAAGCACGGCCTCAACTACGTCATCGAATCCTATCTTCCACAGAAGCTCAAGCGGCCCGAACTGTTCCTGCCGTAGCGGGATCGGGATGGCGGTTCCGCCTGGATTGCCGAACTGTGACCCATTGCACGACCCGCTGCGATTCGCGGAATCTGCGTTCAGTCCCTTTGACCTGGATGTTGACGATGTTGCGCCGTTGACACAGAATACATCCGAGCTCGGTATTAGCCACTCACACCAAGGAGAGCGCGATGTCACAATGCAAGAGCTGCGGGACCGCTATCGACCAGGGAGTAACTTCCTGCCCGGCATGCGGGGCAGCGGCACAAGCCGGGACGCCACCACCACCTCCGCCATCGTCGTCGCCGCCGCCTCCTCCTCCCTCGCCAGCTCTCGCGGCGCCGGCGGCGTCGG
Source organism: Acidobacteriota bacterium (assembly GCA_016191015.1). Taxonomy (GTDB): domain Bacteria; phylum Acidobacteriota; class CAIWXX01; order CAIWXX01; family CAIWXX01; genus JACPPM01. Next base: position 22,026 of record JACPPM010000176.1, read on the forward strand.
GTGCGGGGGCCGAGAAGCCCTATGCCTCTGAGGACACCATCCACTTGTTTCTCGCATACTTCGGGATCTTTTCACTGATCCCGTATTTGATATTCAAGGACAAGAAGGCCGACTCGAAGAAGGAGTACGTTTTCTGGCACGCCCGACAGGGCCTCGCCCTCGGCCTCACCGTCATCGCACTCTGGGTTGCGCAGCTTGTGATGACCGGCATGCTTATCTTCGTGTCCTACCGGCTGGTGCGCCTCATGAGCTCCCTCTGGTCGCTCGCTTACCTCGTGGCCTTCGTGCTCATGATCATCGGCTGGATCAAGGCATTCGGCGGGGAAAAATACAAACTCCCGTTGATCGACAAAATCGTGGACGTGTTGCCGTCTTAGCGCCGGCATCCTTCCCGGGAGCCTGCCCGAGTCCTCATGTCCGATCGTGATCATATGTCCCGCCACGGTCCCGAGCGTCATCGGAACACGGCTCTTCTCGAGAGCCTGCCAACTACTGTCTACGAGGCCGATCCCGGCACAGGGCGCTATCTGTACGTGACTCCCCGAGCCGGGAATCTCCTTGGCTATCCCGTCTCCGACTGGATCCAGCGATCCGACTTTTTTCCCGCGTTCGTCCATCCCGAGGACCGCGCGCGCGTGGTCAGGGAGCGAACGGCTGCGATCGAGCATCGAATGGCCACGGTCATCGAGTTCCGCGCCCTCGCGGCCGATGGCCGAGTCCTCTGGCTCCGTGATGAGCTCTGTCTCTCCCCTGTGGGGGAGGCCGAGCAGCCGGTTATTTGCGGCGTGCTGAGCGATATCACCGAGCGGCGGAGACTCGACGAGGAATCGTGGCAGGCGCGGAGACTGGAGGCGATCGGACAGATCGCCGGCGGCGTTGCTCATGAATTCAACAACCTCATGGCCACAATCACCGGGTACAGCAGTCTCCTCCTTCGCGACGCCGGCGTGGAGGGCGGGATCATGCGTCCAGTAGAGGGCATCATGGACTCCGCGGTGCGCGGGGCGGCCTTGACGCGGCAGCTCCTGGCATTCAGCCGGCAACAAATCCTGGATCCCGTCGCCGTCAATCTCAACGTTGTTCTTCACAACATCGGATCCGTCCTTGGAAGCATGCTGGGGGAAGATATCCGGGTAGTCACTAGCGTGCAGGCGGATCTTTGGCCCATCCGGGCTGACCCCGGGCAGCTCGAGCAGGTCCTCCTGAACCTGGCTCGCAATGCCCGCGATGCGATGCCTGATGGCGGCACTCTCACGCTCGAGACCACCAACGTCACCCTCGTCCAGCCCGATACGACTGCGGACATTCCACCCGGCTCCTACGCACAGTTGGCGATCACCGACACGGGATGCGGCATGGATGAAGAGACGCAGGCTCGTGCATTCGAACCATTTTTCTCGACGAAGGGCGGCGAGCACGGCAGCGGAATGGGACTCCCGACAGTCCACGGCGTCACCAAGCAGAGCGGTGGCGGGATAAAGATCACCAGCGCTCCGGGAACGGGCACGACGATCCGCATTTTGTTGCCGCGCGTCGATGCCACCCCGGAAACGGGGCAGGGATCCGCGCTACAGCCCTCGGAGCTCCACGGTACGGAAACCATCATGCTCGTCGAAGACGAGGACGCGGTGCGGGAGATGGCCGAGGAGGTCTTGACGCGCGCCGGCTATCGAGCTCTGACCGCCCCCGACGGGCTGGAAGCCTTGCGCCGCTGCGATGCGCATGGCGGTCCCATCCATTTGGTGGTGACCGACGTAATTATGCCACGGCTCGGTGGAGTCACGCTGGCGCGCTGGCTGACAGCCTCGCGCCCCGAGCTCAAGATCCTCTTCATCTCGGGCTATGCCGGCGAGCTCGTGAACGATTCAACCTGGACAGGGCCGCGTCCCCAATTGCTCCAGAAACCGTTCACCACGGATGAGCTGCTCCGCAAGATCCGGGACGTGCTCGCATCGTAGGAGCTCGAGCGATTAGGCCGCTTAGCGGCCCATTCTTACCAACATGTTGTCAGCTGTGGGTGAGGTATCCGAGGTGCAAACCACCAAGACTCCAAGGCACCAAGCCGCACCAAGGGGCAAAGCGATCCGCTTGGTGGGTCCTGGTGTCTTGGTGACTTGGTGGTATTGCGGATTTCGGCTGCGAGCGAAGCGAGCCTCTCATTCGAGGCGCAG
>JACPPM010000189.1 GCA_016191015.1 Acidobacteriota bacterium
CGTCTGATCTATCTAAGCCGCTCAGTGCCGATCTGTCAAAAAGCTGTGTCTTCCCTAACGCGGCGGAGCCGCAACCAAAAAGGTTGCGTCTCCACCGCGCGTGAGAGCGTCCGGCCCGCATCGCGGGCCGGGAGCGTGGAGCGTGAGAGCGTTCTTCCGAGCCACCCTGATCGTCCGAGGCGACCGCTCCGTTCCTGCATTCCTCCCCTCCTGCTTTCCTGAGAGGAGTTCGGAAGATCTAGCCGCCTCAAATTTCTTGCCATTTCGTGTCAACACACAACTTGTAAGAGATTAAACCGATTTCTGTGCCGTCGGGACGAAGGAATTGGATGGTGAGAAGATGAAAACACTGCCGGCGGCTGCGTGCATCATTGTGACCGCCGTGACGCTCAGGGCCTCGGGCGTCAAAGATCCTTTGCCCGCGTCGGTGCAGGCGAATCCATTTGGGCTGATGCTGAGTGCCCCTGGACTGACAATCGAAAGGCGCGTCGAGCTTGCCGGGAAACTCGGCGCCGCCTCCTATCGTCCCCTCGCGATCTTCACGGGGCGGTGGCAGGGAAGGGACCCCGAGTGCGACGCGGCGCTGAAAGCCGGGTTCCCACTCGTGCTGACGGTCCGGAACGGCAACGGCCCGGGCGAACCGAGTGCACCGCCCAAGGACATCGTTGCTTACAAGAACACCATCCGTTCGGTGCTGACCGTTTATCGCCCGGCAGTCCTGGTCGTGGAGAACGAGGAGAGCTCACGCCTGTTCTACACCGGTACGCCCGCAGAGTACGCCGCCGAGCTCAGAGCGAGCGCTGACATCGCACATCAGATGGGGGTGCCCTGCACCAACGGCGGCCTCGTCAGCGCCCTCGTCGCGCTGCTCACCTACGACGACTACGTGCAGAGAGGTGAGACGGCCAGGGCACGTTCATTCGCGCTCCGTGCCTTCGACGCACAGCAGCGTGCGATGCTCGGAAGTCCGAAGGCTCGAGAAGCATTGGCAAAGGGGAAAGAGCTGATCGAGGTCTACAGAACCGCGGGCATTGACTACGTGAACTTCCATTGGTACATCGCCGATCCGAGCGCGCTCGAAGAGGCGGTGGCGTTCCTGAAGACACAGACCGGTCTGCCTCTGCTCACAAACGAAATCGGCCAGCACGACCTGAGTCCGGGCACAGTGAGAACCCTGATGGCGAAGGTCCTGGAGCTCCGGTTGCCCCATGCCGTCTGGTACAGCATCGATTCCCCCAACGCCAAGGCCCTCATCGGCCCCGGCGGCGCGATCCGCGAGAACGGCCAAGCCTACCGCGACTTCATCGGCGGGCTCGGTCGTTGACAGGTGCCAGACTGGGACCTATATTTGGGGCCAGGAGGAAGATGCTGGTGGACTACACCGACGGGATCGTTTCGGTGACAACACTGAAGAAGAACAGCGCGCGGTTGGTACGCATGGCCAAGGAATCGGGACAGCCGATCGTCATTACCCAGAACGGAAAGGCGACGGCAGTTCTTCAGGACGTCGAGAGTTTTCAGAGACTCCGCGACGCCCTCCTGCTGTTGAAGTTCGTCGCGAAGGGTGACCAGGAGCTGCGAGCTGGACGAGGTGTCGAACATGATGTAGTGGCCAGCAGACTGGGAAAGCGACACCGATCTCAGAATCGTGCGTGACAAGTACAAGATCCAGTGGGCCCCGGTGGCCATCAGCGATCTGGATGACATCGTGAGCTACATTGCGGCCCAGGGCGGGCCGGAAGCGGCAGAGCGAATCTACACTAGGATCATGGAGAGGATAGGGACACTATCGGTACACCCTGCTCGGTGCAGACTCGTTCCAGAGCTCAAGGACATCGGCGTCGACGCCTACCGGGAACTGATTGTCGCTCCACACCGGGTCTTCTTTCGGATCTCCGGCAACGTCGTCGGCATCGTCGGCGTCCTCGACGGAAGAAGGGATCTAGCGGAACTGCTGATCCGACGAACCCTCTTCCCCTGATGCGGTCTCCGTAACCGCGTGTGGCCGGACCCGGTGGGGCTGCCTGCCACACGATGGACGGCCAGCGGCGTTCTACCGCACAGCTCCGAGCGACACCAGGCCGGCCTCCTTCAACAGCCACACATCCGCCACGACATCGGCCAGGCTCACGCCCTCGAGCTCGACCGAGAGCAGCTCCCAGATCTCGAAGGCGCTCCGCCGGCCGTCGATGTAGTTGATCATCTCGTAGCTCGCCTCATCACCGAGTTTTGGCGACTTGCTCTCCCCAAGCTTCTCGGTGATGTACGAGGAATCCAGCGGCCCGATAAACTCGGGGGTGCGTGCTGGGATCAGTCTCCGTGCATCTTCTTCGCCGGCGATCTTTGCCGCCGCCTGTTTCCAACCGCGACGCTGCCAGGTGGAAGCGCAGAACGATCGGACCTCGCCCTCGAGTGTTCTCGCCAAACTCGAAAGATCCGCCGCCATGTCGTCGATGTCCGAGTGCGCGGTCCCGCCCGCGTCGCACAGGCTGGCGGCCGACTTCACGGCCGCGGCTTCTCGCGTCCCACCGAAGCGCACCACGCGCAATGCGTGAGAGCAGGCGAGGGCGAGGGACTGCGCGTCGGGCGCGGCGTCGACGCGGAGCATAGCGTCAGATGCCTGCCGTGCCAACCGTGCCCTCGCTCGCCCGAGCGTCTCGATCGCCACAGCGCGGGCCTCTGTGTCTCCTGCCGCGGCCACGTAGAGGGCCGGGGCAAGCGCAGCATACATCGTTCGCTTGAGCTCGGTCGGGTCGACCTTGTCGAGCGTGTCCTGGGCGGTGTGGTGGAACGGGTCCGGCCAGTGACTGTACATCAGGCTCGGCACGCGCATCGTCGAGTCGTTGAAGAAGATGTGATCGCTCCCGCCGGTGAACGCGTCCATCGAATACATGAAGCGCCCGCGGCTGCCGCGAGGCGATGTGATATCGAGCGCCGGCATCGACTCCAGCGTGTTTTCGACGAGATCGGGGAGGAAGCTTGGCAGCGAGTACGGCGTTCGCGTGACGGACAGATACCCGCCGGTCGCGGCGAGGCTCTCGCCAATCATGTCGCAATTGAAGGCTGCCACCGCGTTCTTGATCTCGGGATGGGACCAGACATACGGCGCCATCCCGTACCACTCTGGAATCCACACGAAGCGGATCGTCCGGCGCGGCTGCGCGATTCGTTTGACGTCGATCAGTTTCTTCACGGTCCGTGCGATCTCGACAAGTCCCGCGGCCCCTGAGGCGTTGTCGTTGGCCGACGGCGTCGGATGGCACATGTGTGCGGTGAAGATGACTTCACCGGCGCCGGAGCCCGGGATCGTCGCGATCACGACCGGCTGCGTGCTGTCGTAGAACCGCGCTGTCACCTTCGCTTCGAGACGGATCTTTTCACCTCGCGCCAACCGCGCCCGCAGATCGAGGGCGGTGGAGGTGGAGACGTTGAAACAGAACCGCGTCGTGTCCCGCTCACTCTCCAGCGGCCAGAAGGCCGTGTAGCGCACGATGTCCGGTCGTCCCGGATGCACGTCCGACGAATAGGCGTTGACGATTCCAGCCGCCCCGCGATCGACACAGGCCAGCTTGTGAATGCGCCGAAGATCCGTCCCCGTCGCCAGAACGATAGTCCCCGCGACCTCCCGCCCCTCGTAGTCCTTCGGATCAGTACCTGCGCCGACGTCGACCAGATCGGTCGTGACGTTGGCGCTGTTGCTGTGCTTTGCCAGCGAGAGCGGCAGCTCGGCGAAATCGGCCAGCTTCTTCTCTTCGGGAGTGGTCATCCGGAGTGTCGCCGCCGTCGCCTCCCAGCCAGGCGCGGCGTACCAGGTCCATGTCCGTTTCGTGCTCGGGAAGCTCTCGATGTGCGCTTCGATTCCCGATGCCTTCAGCCGCTCCTCGATATGCTCGGCCGCCGCCGCAATCCCGCTGGACGCCTGAACTCGATCAAACCGGATCAATTCGGTCACCGTCTCATAGGCGCGCTCACCGCTCAGCTCTTCCAAGATCGCCGCCCGCATTGCGGCCGGGATCAGGTCCGAAGCATTGAGGGTCGTCCATGATGGCGCCACGATGGCCAACGACAACAATACCCGCTTCATCAGTTTCTCCTTCGACATGCGAATCATTCTATCTCTCATTCGCTCCTACATCCATTTGACACGCCGGCGCGTTAGATGAATGTTCGTCATTGAAATTGAAGGGGGATAACGCAATGAAAGCAATTGTCATCGCCGCCGGCTTACTGGCAATGTCGGGAACGACCATGGGGACCGTGGTCCCCCGGGTTGAGGAGAAACCGCGCATCCAGATCGCAATCCTGCTCGATACGAGCAACAGCATGGATGGGCTGATCGACCAGGCCAAGACTCAGTTGTGGCGAGTCGTCAATGAGCTCGCCACGGCCAAGAGGAGCGGAAAAGCGCCCGAGCTGCAGGTGGCGCTCTACGAATACGGCAACACGTCGATCCCGGCCGAGACCGGGTACGTCAGGATGGTGCTTCCGTTGTCGAGCGACCTCGACAAGGTCTCCGAGCAGCTCTTCGCTCTCCGGACGAATGGAGGCGACGAGTACTGCGGGCAGGTGATCCAGTACGCGGCGAAGAACCTGGCCTGGAGCAGCTCCAACGCCGATTTCAAAGCGATCTTCATCGCGGGCAACGAACCTTTCACGCAGGGTGGGATCAACTATCAGATCGCTTGCCGCGACGCGATCGCCAAGGGAATCATCGTCAACACGATTTTCTGCGGCGGCAATGACGAAGGTGTGAACACGAAGTGGAAGGACGGCGCCGATCTGGCCGACGGCCGCTACATGAGCATCGACCAGAACGCCGTGGCCGTGCACGTCGATGCGCCGCAGGACAAGAAGATCGCCGAGCTCGGCGCGGCTCTCAACCAGACCTACATCGCTTACGGGGCCGCGGGCGAGGCGAGCAAGCAGAGGCAGGCCGAACAGGATGTCAACGCCAGCGCGGCCGCGCCCGGCGCTAACACCCAGCGGCAACTCGCCAAGGCCTCGGCACTGTACACCAATGAGGCCTGGGATCTCGTCGACGCCAAGAAGGCGGGGACGAAAGTCGAGGAGATGAAAGAAGCGGAACTGCCGGCTGAGATGAAGAAGATGAACGTTGAAGCGAGGAAAGCGTACGTCGATGCGAAGGCCAAAGAGCGGGAACGGCTTCAGGCAGAGATCAAAAAGCTGAACGGCGAGCGGGAGAAGTTCGTCGCCGACGAGATGAAGAAGAACGCCGCATCCGGCAAGAATACACTCGATGCCGCCATCGTGAAGGCCGTGCGCGAAGAGGCCGCGAAGAAAAACTTCCAGTTCGAGTAGACACGCGGGGGGAAAAGATGATGCTGATGTCGAGCCGCCGAACCAGGCTCTGGGCCGCCGCGTTGGCGGCCTTCGCCGTTCTTCTCACTGCACAATCGCTCCGCGCTGACGGGTTGATGATTGTCCCGGGTCCGCCGTCGCCGGTCGCAATGCAGAATCCGTTCCCGCTGGAGGTCAAGTACCACCGGGTCACGGTCGATATCATCGGCCAGGTGGCCAAGACCCGTGTCGAGCAGGAGTTTTTCAATCCAAGCTCTCAACGGCTCGAAGGCATCTACGTTTTTCCTCTCCCAACAGGAGCCACGATCAATGATTTTGCCATGAATATCGACGGCAAGATGGTGGCGGCCGAGCTTCTGGACGCGAAGAAGGCTCGCGACATCTACCTCGACATCGTCCGGCGCATGCGCGACCCGGCCTTGCTCGAGTACTCCGGCCAGGGTGCCTTCAAGGTCAGGATCTTCCCGATCGAGCCACGGTCCGGCAAGAAGGTCGCTCTCTCCTACACCGAGGTGTTGACGAGTGACGCCGGCATGTACGGGTACATGTACCCGCTGAACACCGAGAAGTTCTCGGCGAAACCGCTGCAGGAGCTGTCGCTGCGTGTGAACCTGTCAGGTCGCGAGCGGCTCAAGACGA
>JACPPM010000198.1 GCA_016191015.1 Acidobacteriota bacterium
GGCCGTTCCGTGCGAAACCGCAGATGGCGCAGATTTCCGCGCAGATTACGCAGATACTTCCAGCATTCAACCGACGAGCAACTTGCTCCTCACTCTCGGGTCGGCGCGAAGCAATCGGCGACATCTGCGAGTCAATCTGTGCAATCTGCGGTTTCCGGGGCTTTGCCGTAGCCTTGGATTGCCGAACGCCGGGTTTCAGGCTCTTCGCCCACGCCCGACGTAGACAACCTGATCGAGCGCTTCGACATCGGTCAGGCGAGCCTCGTGGAGCCAGCTGCGGAGCTGAGCGAGAGTCGCCGGACGATCGTAGCGCGGGGACAGCCAGTCGAATGTGTCCAGGACGGCCCAATCCAGGAGCATGGTATCGGGGAGAGCGAAGACACTCCGATAGTTCGCTATCGGCACAAGCCGGGCGAGATGCTTGCCAAGAAGGGGGATGCCGTGAAGGAAGTCGGAGAGTGCGAGGAGGCTCCGAGCTCGCCGGCGGATGAGATCGTACAGCTTTTCCTTTGACATCCGCCGAGTCAGAGGCCTGAGAAGGTACTTTGGGTGTAGAAGGAAGCGGAGGCTCCGGGGGTAGATATCGACGGCGATGCGCCCCATGCCCGGCTTCAGGAAGGGCACAAGCGATCCGAAGGCACGACAGGGATCGGCCGTGTGCTGGAGAACGCCGAAGCAAAAAACAAAATCAAAGGAATCCTTGGCGAAAGGGAGGCGGTGCAGATCAGCCTGGATGAGTCTCAGAGACTGAGTCTCAGGATGGTTCTCCAGATTGGCCTCGATCGCAAGGCTCAGATCGATCGCCCACACCTCTGCGCCCGCCCCAAGGACAATATCCGTGAATCTTCCCGCGCCACACCCGACCTCGAGGACACGCTTCCCGCGCAGTTCTTCGAGCTTCCATCCGGTCTGCCTGTGGAATCGGTCGCGCGAAATACTGAGACCCGAATGCCTGTCGAGCTGCGTGCGCGAATGCAGTCTCCACTGATAGCCGAAATTCGCCGCGTAGGATTCGTCCGCGATGAATCTGGGTATGCCAAGCCTGACCGGATATGAACCACCGCAGCCTGCACACGCGAGCTGCTCCGGGCCCCTCGGCTCCAGAGACCCCGCGCACGATGGGCATCGAAGGAAAGAGACGTCAGCTGGCAGCAGGATCTGAGTTATCCGCTGAGCTGTCACTCTTCCTTACGCTGTAAAGGCCCGTTGGCGCTTGGTCCTACCGCAAAAGGTAGGCCGCGACTCTTTCCTCGACCCTCGTCGGAAGCCATCTCCCGACCAACGCGTCAGCACGCGCCAGAACGTCCTGGAGCGATTCGTCGGATCGCCAGTGTCGCGAGATTGCATCGAAGCCTACCTCATCGAGGATCACGCGCGTCCCTCCAACCGAAACGGCCAGATCGTCGATGTAGCCGGACGCGGCGCCCGACTCCTCCGCAATGTAATCAACGCGGGACATGACATAAAAGGCCAAGCTGGCTGCGTAGTGCCGAATACTCGGGGGCAGTTCAAGGTCAAATCCGATTCTCCACAGGAACCGATACAGGTCCGACAATGTCATCAGCGATGCAAATTTTTCTCCTGGATGTTCACTCTGAAGCGCCGCGATCCGCGCATTGAGCCAAGATTCCAAACGGATGTCGAAGGCCACCTCTCCAGTCACCTGCTTCCTCCTCCGGCAGCACTCGGGGCCGACCGGTAGAATCACCGTCCGATGCGCGACTTCCAATAGCACGGCGAACTGCCGCGCTTGACTCAAACCCCTCAGGTTCCGCCGTACCCGATCGTGATCTTCCCGGCCCGGACGATCACCGGCACCTCGCGCTCACCCTTCGTGTGCGCGAGCATCTCCTTCAAGCCGGCTTCGTCCTTTTTCACATTGACGTACCGGACGCGACACTCCTTCGCGAAGTCCTCCCGGGCCTTCGATGTGTACGGTCAGGTGTCCTTGCCGTAAATGACGACTTCCTCGCTCATTCGGGTCTCCTCATGTTGCGGATATTGTAGCCGTCCACCGGGTCGATGTAAACCGAAGATCGGCCGCCTGAATCCGCGCGTAACACGCGCGGATTCAGGAATTAGGAATGCAAAATTGAAAATGCAAAAGCGGGAAGTGCTTAAGTGACGGGCCTCGCGCAGATGCAGTGCTCGTCATGGTACCGAAGGAGTTGAGGATTCTATCTGTCAAGAGATGCTTGACGGCGTTGACTCGTGTGCGAGGTGGCTTTCATATGCGCCCCGAGCACGCCGCGCCCGGCGATTGACCGAGCAGTTTCCGGTTTTTGAATTTTGAATTTTGAATTGCCCGAATCCGCGGCTCGCCCGCGGATTTGGGAAGGCGGGAGAACGTGCGGTATGCCTTCTGAGAGTTGGGGGATCGGCGCAATCCGGCGTCGCACGTATTCCGATGAGATGGTGACACAATCATGAGCACGGTGGCCGATCTTGTGCAGGCGTCGATCGCCCGGCATAAGATGGTGCGTGCGGGTGCGAAGGTGCTGGTGGCGTGTTCCGGCGGGCCTGACTCAACGGGTCTCCTCCATATCATGCGCGAGCTGGGCGTTGCCGTCTCCGTCGCCCACTTCAATCACCGCCTCCGGGGAGACGAATCGGAACGAGACCAGGAATTCGTCCGGGATCTGGCAGCCTCGCTTGAGCTGGAACTTTCAACAGCAGGGGCGGACGTGGCGGCCGAGGCTCGCGCGCGGAGGATGAACCTCGAGGATTGCGCTCGCCGGATGCGGATGGATTTCCTTCGCGAGACGGCGCGCAGAACGGGAGCACTTCACATCGCCCTCGGACACACGCTGGACGACCTCGTCGAGACCTTCTTCATGAAGCTGATCCGCGGCACCGGCCGCACCGGACTCACATCGATCGCGCCGGTCCGCGGCCCCGTCATCCGGCCGCTCATCGAACTGCGAAAGCAGGAGATCGTCGCATATCTCGAGGAACGACGGTTGAAGTATGTCGTCGACTCTTCCAATGCGGATCTCCGCTTCCTGCGGAATCGTATCCGAGCGGAGATGCTGCCGGTACTCGAGCGGATTTCGGGCCGCGTGGTGGGCCGCATCGGAACCGCGGTGGCTGTCCTGAGGCGGGAAGAGGCACTCATGCAGGGACTGGCCCGGGAGGCATTCGCAGCGTGCAGGCAGCCCGCACCGACTGGCTCGGTCGCTCTGAGCTCCGCGGATCTGAGTGGGCTGCATCCGGCGATTGTCGCACGAGTTCTGAGACTGGCCTTGGCTGAGCTCGGATCGAGGGCGGACTACGCGGCGCTCGAGGGGCTTCTCGACTGGTGTCTCGCGCGCAACGCTGCTCCCCGATTCGCTACTCCGCTGAGGGGAGCGGTCCTCGCAGAACGTTGCCGGGCGGTGGTTGATCTCCGATCATCCCCGCGGGTGCCGCCGCATTTCCAATATGATCTCCCGATCCCGGGAAGCGTCCTCATCCACGAGACCAGCGACTGCATTGAAACGCGCATCCTGGATGCGGCCGGATTCCCGGACAGGGGCGCGATCGACGACAATCAGGTATGTTACCTCGATGCTTCAAGGAGCCAGCTCGGACTCGAGGTCCGGAATCGGGTCGATGGGGACGCATACCGCCCGCTGGGCGCTCGGCATACCCGGAAAGTGAAGAAAATGCTCATCGATCGGAAGATCCACGGCGCTCAAAAGCTAAACCTGCCCGTAATCCTCAGTGCCGGCCGCATCTGCTGGGTGCCGGGGCTGCCGGTCTCCGAGGACTTCAAGGTGACGCCCGACACGAAACAAATCCTTGAAATCAAGCGTCTCCCCTCGTGATGGTGTGGCACTTGGCTTGGATCCTGCCGAACAAAGCTATTGCGTTTGCGGAGACCCTCATCAATAATTGAAGTGGAGATATCGTCAGATGGAGGGAGCGAGGGTTGGCGGATCATAAGGTGCTCTTTTCGCGAGATCAGATTCTGGAGCGGGTGCGCGAGGTTGGCAGACAGATCAGCCGGGACTATGCCGGGAAGGAGCTGACAGCGATCGGAATTCTCAACAGTTCGTTCGTGTTTCTGGCCGATCTCATCAGGGAGATCGACATACCGGTTTCATGCTATTTCGTGCGCGTGGTGAAGGAGTCGGGGCTCGGGAACAAGCACAACCTGACCGAGATCCATTTTCTGAGTGACACGAAGCTGGAAGGCAAGCACGTCCTTCTGGTCGGCACTGTGATCGACACGGGCATCACCCAGGACTACCTCCTCCGGCAGATGGAGCTCCAGGCACCGGCATCATTGAAGAGCTGTTTCCTGCTCGACAAGGTGGAAAAACGGAAGGTTGAATTCAAGTGCGATTACACGGCGTTCACGATCCCAGACCAGTTCGCGATCGGCTACGGGCTCGACCACGATGGTCTCTACCGCAACCTCCCGTTCATAGCGGAACAGGAAACGGCGTAGGAGGCAAGGTCAATTGAATTCTCTCATAAAGAGCGTGCTGCTGTGGTTGATGGCAGCAATCCTCATCATCATTCTCTGGACGTTCCTACAGAACTCCCTCGTCCAGGAGAAGGTTGTGACTTTTTCGGAGTTCATGGATCAGGTGGAGAAGGGCGAGGTCGCCGAGGTCACGATCATGCAGAACGAAGTGAAGGGCAAGTTCTCGAACAATGACCCCTTCAAGACAGTGGCTCCGCCGGAGTACGACGGCCTCGTCAACGTGCTCCGCACCCACAAGGTAAAGTTCTCCGCGAAGCCGCCGAACCAGGGGCAATGGATTACCTTCCTGGTCTCTTACGCACCGATCCTGATCCTGATCGGGTTCTGGATCTTCTTCATGCGGCAGATGCAGACGGGCGGCAACAAGGCGCTCTCTTTCGGCAAGAGCAAGGCCAAACTGAGCGGCAGCCAGCAGAAGAAGGTGACTTTCAAGGACGTCGCCGGCGTCGATGAGGCCAAGGAGGAGCTGCAGGAGATCATCGAATTCCTCAAAGACCCTCAGAAGTTCCAGCGGCTCGGTGGCCGCATCCCGCGTGGGGTCCTTCTGATGGGCCCGCCGGGCACGGGCAAGACCCTTCTCGCGCGTGCGATCAGCGGAGAGGCCAACGTGCCGTTCTTCTCGATTTCCGGATCTGATTTCGTCGAGATGTTCGTGGGAGTGGGTGCCAGTCGCGTGCGCGACCTCTTCGAACAGGGGAAGAAGAACGCGCCCTGCATCGTGTTCATCGATGAAATCGACGCCGTGGGACGTCATCGTGGCGCCGGACTCGGCGGGGGTCACGATGAACGCGAGCAGACGCTGAACCAGCTTCTGGTCGAGATGGACGGGTTCGACAGCAGCGAGGGTGTGATCCTGGTGGCGGCTACCAACCGCCCCGACGTGCTCGACCCGGCGCTCCTCCGTCCCGGCCGCTTCGACCGTCGTGTTGTGGTGAATCGTCCGGACGTACGCGGGCGCGAGGGGATCCTCGCCGTGCACACGCGGAAGATCCCGCTTTCAGACGACGTCGATATTTCGGTGCTCGCGCGCGCGACGCCGGGCTTTTCCGGAGCCGATCTCGCCAACCTGGTCAACGAGGCGGCGCTCCTGGCCGCGCGCACGACTCAGAAGAGCGTGATGATGTCTGATTTCGAGGGGGCCAAGGACAAGGTCCTGATGGGGGCGGAGCGGAGGAGCCTGATAATCTCTGAGAAGGAAAAGCGGAACACGGCCGTGCATGAAGGCGGCCACGCACTGGTGGCGTCAATGCTGCCGAATGCCGATCCGATCCATAAGGTCACGATCATTCCCCGCGGCATGGCACTCGGGCTCACGCAGCAACTCCCGACCGACGACAAGTACAATTACTCGCTCGAGTACCTCGATGACCAGATCGCGATCCTGATGGGTGGCCGCATCGCTGAAGAGATCATGCTGGATCACATGACCACCGGTGCCGGGAACGACCTGGAACGTGCCACCGAGATGGCCCGCAAGATGGTCTGTGAGTGGGGCATGAGCGACCTGGGGCCGCTCACCTTCGGCAAGCGCGAGGAGCAGATCTTTCTCGGCAAGGAGCTGGTGTCGCACAAGGACTACAGCGAGTCGACTGCCGTGCGGATCGACGAGGAGGTCAACAAGATTGTGCGGCGCAATTACGACCGGGCGAAGGACATCCTCCTGTCGAAGAAGGACACGCTGGAAACCATCGCCGATGCGCTGTTGGATCGCGAGGTACTGGATCTGACGGAGCTGCAGCAAATCATTGCCGGACAGCCGCTCGCTGCGCGCAAGTCCAGGACTGCCCCCACTGCTGCCGCGCCGGCCGCCAAAGATGACCGGCCGGCCGAGTCGGTCCCTCCTCTGCCGCATCCCGCTCCAGCTAAGATTTAGAGACGAGTTCCGAAGGAAAGCCGGATTGCACGATCGGGACCGGCAGGTGTGTCTTCAGATTCTGAAGTGAGGCCATGGAGTTGCGGTTTCGCGGTGGTTCATGGGATTTCAGCGACGGACGTGTGCGCCTGTTGGGCGTCCTGAACGTCACTCCCGATTCTTTCTCTGACGGAGGCCGGTACGAATCGCTCGAACGAGCGCTGGAGCGCGGCATTCGGATGGCCGAGGAGGGAGCCGATGCGATAGACGTCGGAGGCGAGAGTACGCGTCCGGGGAGTGATCCGGTTTCTGTGGAGGAGGAGCTGAGCCGAGTCGTACCGGTGATCGAATCGCTCGCGAAGAGCGTCTCTGTTCCGATATCGATCGATACGATGAAGGCCGAGGTTGCACGACGAGCCGTCGCGGCCGGTGCATCGATCGTTAACGACGTCACGGCGGGCACCGCGGACGAGGCGATGAATTCGGTGGTGGCGGGATCAGGAGCTGGGTACATCCTGATGCACATGCGCGGAACGCCGAAGACGATGCAGCGAGCGCCGCGGTACGACGACGTCGTGGCGGAGGTTGGGACCTACCTGGCCGCCAGGGTTCAAGCGGCGACGCAAGCCGGCTGCGATCCGCGATCGCTCATGGTCGACCCGGGGATCGGATTCGGAAAAAAGCTGCGTGACAATCTCCTCCTCATCAACCGGCTCGAGACCCTGACGAGCCTCGGCCGGCCGATTCTGGTCGGCGCCAGCCGGAAGTCCTTCATTGGCGCCATCACCGGTCAAACCAATCCGGAGTTGCGCCTCGAAGGGACGATTGCCTCAGGGTTGTTCGCGGTGCGGCGTGGCGCCATCGCTCTCCGGGTGCATGATGTCGCACCGATGAAGCGCGCCCTGCAAGTGTGGCGGGAGATTGACCGGGCGAACGACGGGACCGCACCATGATCGACGCGCTAGCTTCCCGGATCAGCTGGCTCGTAGCATCCACCGATTTCTCCCTCAGCGACGGGATCGACATCCTCATCATGGCCGTGCTGATCTACAACGTTCTCGTCCTGATCCGGGGTACGCGGGCTTTCCAGATGGTTCTCGGAATCGCCGTCATGGTCGGACTCTACTATTTTTCCCAGCTCCTCGGTCTGGCGACCCTCCATTGGGTCCTGCGCAGCTTCTTCACGTATATCGTGATCATCGTCATCGTGCTCTTCCAGGGCGAGATCAAGAAAGCGCTGGCCGGCTTCGGGCGCAATCCGTTTTTCCAATCCGCGCTCCGCGCCAAGACGCGCCGCGTCATCGACGAGATCGTTCAGGCGGCCACGATACTGGCCAGTGAGCGTATCGGAGCCATTGTCGCCATCGAACGGGAGGTGGGGCTGAGAAACTACCTCGAAGGCGGTGTCGCCTTGAACGCCAACCTCAGCTATGACCTGTTGCTGTCGATCTTCAACCCATCCTCGCCCCTGCACGATGGAGCCGTGATCGTCCAGGGAGATCGTATTTCCGCAGCCGCCTGCTTCCTTCCCCTCACCCTCGATCCCCACCTCAGCAAAGAGCTTGGCACCCGGCACCGCGCCGCCATAGGGCTCACCGAGGAGACCGACGCGGTCGTCGTGGTGGTCTCAGAGGAGAGCGGGATTATCTCCCTCGTCAAAGCGGGTGCGCTGACCCGCAACCTCTCCCCCGAAGGACTCAAACAGGAAATCCTCGCGAGACTGACGTGAGCACCGTGATTCTCGATCTTGTTCTGATCTCCGAATCGAGGCATCTCCCGGCTCTGGGCCGTTTCTGATTATGGCCATACACCCGGCGCGTAATATCGGTCTCAAGGTGATGTCCCTGGCCATGGCTGTCTGTCTCTGGTTCATCGTCGCACGAGAGGAAACATCGGAGGCCGTCCTCCGCACGCAGGTTGAATTCATCAACGTCCCGTCCAGGCTCGAGATTACGGGGGATCCCCCCAGCCATGTCGACATCCGGATCCGGGCGTCGACGACGCTGATGAGGAGGGTGAACGAATCGAGGTTGACTGCGAGGGTCGATCTGCGGGCGGCCAAGCCGGGAATCCAGAGAGTCGTGCTGGATGCAAGCATCTTCGATCTCCCGATGGGGTGTCAGGTGATCCGCATCAATCCGCCGGACTTCAAGCTGGAGCTGGAGGAGAAAGAGAGCCGGCTGGTCCTGGTCAGCCCGAGAATCGAGGGGCGGACGGCCGAGGGGTTCGAGATTGTTTCGTTGGGCACGACGCCCGCGCGCGTGATGGTGGAGGGCCCGGCCTCGCGCGTGAGGCGGCTGAGCGCCGTCACTACGGAATCGGTTTCGGTTGAAGGACTGGTCACATCCTTGAGTCAGCGCGTGGCATTGAAGACGCCGGACCCAGCGTGCCGGCTCGTCGAGGACACAACCAGCCAACTCGACATCACGATCGTCGAGAAGGAGGGAACGAGGGTGATCGAGGGCGTCGTGGTCGAGCTCGCCCCCGCATCGCCCCCGGCATCCTTCTCTCTGCAGCGTGTGCGCGTCGAGGTGCAAGGGGCTGCATCACGCATCCGCCATCTCTCCTCGCGCGAGATGCGGGCGAGGGTGGACGTCTCGGGCCTCTCGCCCGGCGCTCACGTGGTCGCTCCCCAGATCGTCTTCAGCAGTCAGTCCGAGCAGGCATTCCGGGTGCTGAGCGTCGATCCGGAAGGAGTCCGTGTGGTCGTCCCCGGGCAATCGAAGTAGGGGGAGTTGGGGGGGAACGGAAAAGAAACCACGGAGACACAGAGGTGACTCCTCAAGAAAATGTCACCTGTCATAGTCGAGTTCTGCGAAGCCGCAAAGAGGTTGGGCTCCGTGGATCTCTATGCTCTCCGAGCCTCCATGGCGAGTGCTGACGGAATCGGCGAAATCCGCGGCTTCCTCCGGGAGGACTATCTGAGAACCGCCCTGTGAACCTGCCGCACTCATGCTCCATCACGAGAACGCTACCAACTGACCCGCTGTCGCGGTAATATACGCGCACCATGGGCACACTATTCGGGACCGACGGGATTCGCGGGAAGGCCGGCCGGTATCCCCTCGACCACGAAACGCTTTTCAAGCTGGGCCTCATTCTCGGTGAGGGCGGAAAGCGGATCCTGATCTGCTGGGACACGAGGGAGAGCTCATCCGGCATCTATCGAGCCTTGGCTGGCGGGATCGTGCATGCCCTGGGCGCGCCGGTCCCGGGTGGTGTGCTCCCGACGCCAGCCGTTGCGACACTTGCCCACAGGCACGGGTTTGACTCGGCGATCTCGATCTCGGCATCGCACAATCCGTATGAGGATAACGGCATCAAGATTTTCGGCCCTGGCGGCTGGAAGTTGCAGGATGCAGTCGAGGAATCGATCGAGGCTCGGTTGGCGGCGGCGCCGGCAAGCGGAGCGAATGTCGGCGACGGTTCACTCGATGCTCTTGAGCCGGCCCTCGGGTTTGTAGCGGACTACGTGGCGAGCCTGAGGGAGCGGGTTGCGATCGCGCGACCGGTCCGGATTGTTGTCGATTGTGCCAACGGGGCGTCGACGGAACCGGCTCGATGGTTGTTCGAGTCCCTCGGCGCCGAGCTCATCAACGACTCGCCCAACGGGCGGAACATCAACGAGGGCTGCGGGTCGCTTCACCCCGCGCAGCTTCAGGAAAAGGTGCTTTCGGCCGGCGCCGAGATCGGGATTGCTCTTGACGGCGATGGTGATCGCGCCATCTTTGTAGACGAGACCGGTACGATTCGCGACGGGGACTACACACTGCTGATCCTTGCGCGAGCGCTGCACGAGGAGGGCCGGCTGGCGGCTGACACGGTTGTCGCGACAGTGATGGCAAACATGGGTCTCGAGGTGGCGCTGAATGGAATGGGAATCCGGCTGCTCAAGGCCCCCGTAGGCGACAGGTATGTCCTGGCAGAAATGAACCGCTCGGGTGCGATCCTGGGGGGGGAGCAATCCGGCCACACGATCATGCTCGATCTGGCCCCGACCGGCGATGGACTGCTGACGTCGATCGCGGTCCTGAACGTTCTCTCCTCCGGCACGCAGCCACTCTCGGCGCTCTGCGCGGCGATGAAGAAGTACCCGCAAGTGCTGCTGAATGTGCAGGTGAGAGAGAGGCGGGACTTCGATGGGATGCCTGCCGTACGCGCGATGGCGCGACGGGTCGAGCATCAGCTCGGTGGCCGCGGCCGACTGCTGTTGCGCTACTCGGGCACCGAGATGCTGGCGCGCATCATGATCGAGGGAGAAGACCACGAGGCGATCGAGGGGATGGCGGCCGAGTTGGCGGGGGTGATACGCGCGGAGGTGGGGGTGATCGCATCGTGAGATTGGCACTCGATTTGACCTGTGTTGCAGCGCAGCGAAGCCTGGCGGGCGGGCGCGAGCCTGACCCGGTCGAGGTGGCGATGATCGGCGTTCGCGCCGGCGTGGATGCGATCGGCGTGAACATGAAGAGCGACAGGAATCAGATGGGTGAGCGGGATTGCGTGATGCTGAGGGACGTCGTGAGGGCGCCGCTGTGGCTGAAAATCTCGACATCACCGGAGCTGGTCAAATTCGCCGTCTCGCTCAAACCGGCCACCGTGGTGTTGTTGCCTGAGAGGCGCGAGGAGCTCCCCCTGGACGACGGGCTCGACGTCATCCTCAACCAGTCACAGGTCAGGAAAGCCCAGTCGATGCTGCGTGAGGCAGGGATCGAGATCGTCGCCTTTATCAACCCGACGCTCGACCAGGTGAGATTCTGCCACAAAATAGACGTCCCGGCCGTCCAGCTCAACACGCTCAAGTACGCCGAATCGGATCGCGAGGAGGATGCGGTTGCCATTCAGGAATGCGCCCGGCTCGCCCGCAAGCTCGGCATGCGGGTCTCGGCGGGACGCGGACTGGGGCTTCGCCACCTCGGCCGTATCGCCGTGATGCCCGACGTCGAGTTGGTCCACATTGGTCGGTTGTTCCTGGCACACGCAACGATTTCCGGCACGGCTGGCGCCGTGGCCGGCCTGTTGAACGTGATCGATCGGCCGCCGCGCGAGCACGGCGGGAGCTGATCGATCGCAGTGAGAGTGGCTGCCGCGGACGTGAAGCGCCTGGCCACGTGGACGGCCTGCGCGGCGCTGCTCTTCCTCTCGGTCCGCGTCACGAAGATCGCGCGCTACAGAGCCGCCGGGAGAGTCGAGGGCGGGCTCGTCGGGGTCATGCACGTCCACTCGATTCACTCCGACGGCGGCGCCTCTCTCGCCCAGATCGCCGCGAAGGCCACGCAGGCGGGACTCGACTTCATCATCACCACCGATCACGGCAACCCCAGCCGTCCGGATGAGGCACTCCCCGCCGACCCGATTTTCATCGCCGGCAGCGAGCTCGCCACCGATGGCGGGCACTTGCTCGCGGTCAACTACGGCACGCCCACGTACAACTTCCCGGCGGATCCGGACCAGGCGACCGCCGACATCAGATCGGAAGGTGGCTTCTCTGTCATCGCCCATCCGATGAACGCACGGATCCCGTGGACTCGGTGGCCGATGCCGCCGGCAACCGGGATGGAGGTGTTCAATGGCGACAGTGAGTGGCGCGAAGTCGGTTGGTCACGTCTCGCACGAGTCCTGCCTCTGTACTGGCTCAACCCCGTCTACTTCCATCTCCAGATGTATCACTACCCGAGCGAGGCATTGCGAGCGTTCGATCGCGAAGCTGCTCAGCGCGTGTTCTACCTGTTTTCTGGCCTTGATGCCCACGACAACGTGCGGCTCTCGCATACGCGTTCCATCCACTTTCCAGACTATCTGCCTCTATTCCAGACGGTCCGCCTGCGCATACCGCCCGGGGTGCCGAAAACCCGCGAGGGCGTTCTGCAATCCCTCAGCCATGGGCGCTTCTACCTCTCGCTCGACGGCATCGGTACCGGGGCGGGGTTCGCGTTCAGTGGATCGCTAGCTGGCCGTTCATACTCGATGGGCGAGACGATGCCCAACCCGGGTGGGAGGCTGGAAGTGACGGCTGAGGACGGAAGCCGTGTGAGACTGCTGCTCAACGGCAAGGAGGTCGCCACCGGCAACGGACGTCTCACCGCTGTCGCGGCCTCCGCTGGGGCCTACCGCGTCGAGGTCTACCGCTCCGACCACCCCTTCGATCCGGCTTTGCCGTGGATCCTGTCGAATCCCATCTTCGTCGGGAGCTCGTACGCGCGCCCGATCCAGGAGGAACCCACGAGGATCCCTGAAGGGCCGTATCTGGAGATCCTGCCGTCGCGTTTCCATTCCGAGGCAGGCCCGTCGAGCGATGCCGAATACGACGGTGCGACGATGCGATTCAAGATCGGAAAAACATCGGACCCCACGGTCTCGCCTTTCGTGGCGCTCTGCCTCCGCAACCAGCCGCCGCTTAACAGAGACAGCCGTTTCCGCGTCAGGTTCACGTCGGATAGAGTGTACCGCATGTGGTTCGAGATCCACGCGGGTCCCAGAGTGTATCGGACATCGATCAAGAGCGGGCCCGAGCCCATGACCAACTTCGTTGACCTCGCAAGGATCCACCCGTCTCCGAAGAGGGCCGGAGCGACGGCCGATTCCGAGCCGCCCACCGAGCTGTACTTCGTCCTGGACAAGCAAACCGTGCCGATGGGCACCGCTGGACACCTCCGGCTCGAATCGCTCCAGATATCTGCGCCGGATGAATCCGGGGCGCACGCGGCCCGACAGATCGAGTAAGACCGCGATGGACTCGCGCTCGCTTCTGCTCCTCGACGGAACCGCGGAGTTGTACCGGTCCTACTACGCATTCAAAGACCTCCGGACGAAGGCTAATGTGCCCACGGGAGCCGCATTCGGTTTCGCGCTCGCTCTCCAGCGACTCCTCGATTCCGAGAAGCCGACCCACGCGGCCGTCGCATTCGATCTGCCCGACGCGACCTTCAGACATGAGGCGTATGCCGAATACAAAGCGACGCGGAAGCCGACGCCCCCCGACCTCGTCGCACAGATCCCCGTCGTCAAGCAGATCGTCGCGGCCTATGCGATACCCGTCGTCGAGGTTTCCGGCTTCGAGGCTGACGACGTCATCGCCACGCTGGTCACGATGGCGAAAAGGGAATCCGTCGACGTCACCATCGTTGCTCAGGACAAAGACTTCTATCAGCTTCTGGACGACGGCGTCTGGATCCTCAACCAGAAAAAAGGACGGCTCGACCGCGTCTCAGCCGAACAATTGTTGGGCATCCCGCCCGGCCGCATCCCTGACCTCCTGGCTCTGATGGGCGACAGCTCAGACAACATCCCTGGCGTCGATGGCATCGGAGAGAAAGGTGCCAAGAAGCTGATCTCCGAGTTCGGCACGATCGACGCCGTATATCGGAACCTGGACAAGGTGGGGAATCCGAAGCTCAAGGCACGTCTGGAGAGCCAACGCGACCGAGCCTACCTCAGCTACGCTCTGGCCTTGATGCACCATGATGTGCCGATTGGGCGTTCTCTCGCGGCGTTCAGCGTGAGGAATCCGGACAGCGCGGCCCTATGCCGGATTTTCGAAAGCCTCGAATTCTCATCTCTCGCGGCGAAATTCAGAACCTATGAGCCGGTGCAGGGGGATCTGTTCGGGGACACGGACTGAGGCAGGGCGCCGAGGAGTGGGAATACCACCAAGGCACCAAGACACCAAGACCCCACCAAGGGCCAGATCCGGGCGATAACGGGCGGGCATCTGCTTCGTCGCTGCGGTGCTCACATACAAGGGCGAGATACTCGTAGAGACTTCGCCGCGATCGGTGCAGCCCTGGTTTCGTAGCTCGACATTGTTCCTCTCGGCAGTCTCTACGAGATTGGGGCACCCGCCCCCTTCTCGCCGGCCTGGGCTTTCAAGGAGTTGTGGTCTTGTTGCCGGATTTGGGAAGGGCCGGCGGCGGCACGCTCTTCCTGGACGAGATCGGCGATCTGCCGGCCGAGGTGGTGAGCGAGGCCACCGAGCGTCTGGAGAGACGGCTGATCCTCCGTCGCCTGGCCGAGCAGCGCGGCAACCGGACGGCCACGGCCGAGAGCCTTGGAATCAGCCGCAAGACGTTGTTCAACAAGATGAAACAGTACGGCATCACCGCCGGCGATGATGAGGATGCGGGTGACACAATCGGGTGAGTGACACTGCCGCGACCGTGAGGGAGCGGCAGGGATACGCTTTCCCCATGCTTCTGAACACAGCTGTCAGGCGAACCAGACGGTGAGTTGATGCGCGGCACGAATGTGATTACAATATAATTACTTGGAGGGGGATGCAATGACGATGACAGCCAAGGTGATCAGGATCGGCAATTCCCGGGGAATTCGCCTGCCGAAAATGGTATTGGACCAGTGCGGGATCGCTGACATGGTGGACCTGGCCGTCGGTCATCGCCGCATCACGATCCGGCCGCACGTGTCCGCGAATCCCCGGGCGGGATGGGACGAGGCATTTGCTCAGATGGCATCCATGAGGGATGACCGACCACCCGAGTGGCCGGAGACTCAGTGGGACAAGAGGGAGTGGAGGTGGTAGTCGAGCGCTTCGGCCTCTATCTGGTCCGGCTCGATCCGACTGAGGGCCACGAAATCCGCAAAACCAGGCCCTGCGTTGTAGTCTCGCCGGACGAGATGAACCGCCACATCGGCACCGTGATCGTCGCACCGATGACAACGAAACGACGTCCCTACCCAACTCGCGTGAAGGTCCAGTTCGCCGGGAAGGAGGGTCAGATCGCACTTGACCAAATTCGCACCGTGGACAAGCGCAGGCTCGTGAAGGCGTCGGGCCGAATCAACGACGACACAGCGGATCGCGTGATCGTAACACTCCAGAAAATCTTCGCCAAGTAGCGACCGAGAGACCGAGGTGACGTCTCAGGTCGCTATAGGAGCCAAACCATCTGGGCGGTGTAGCGGCGCGCGTTAGCTTCTGTGAAGCTCTGGTCAAGGCGAAATCCTGTAACGGTGGGCGAGTGTGAGTGACAAGGAGCCGTGGATGAGTGAAGACCTCGGATTGTGGGTGTGTCCGCAGGGGAAGGCCCGGATCCTGTGATTGCCGCCCGCGATTCGGCAAGGGTGCGCTTGCAGCGATCGATCGGTTTTGGCAGGATGTCGGTCAACCGCCGGGTCGGCGAAACTGCTGTCAATACTGGTCAGGTGGAGGGAATCATGAAACGACTTCTCGTGAGTTTTGGAGTTCTCGTGGCTATCACAACGAGCAGTGCGGCCGCAGGTGTACAGGAGTTCCTCGGACGCTGGGTGAATACGGACCAGCAGGGCGGGCTCATACTGGCAATCGATGTCCTGCTCCCCGATCCTGCCGATCCCACCACACTCACGCTGATAGCGGTCCCGAACTGCCCGGCCTTCACCTGTGTGACCCAGGTTGTTGACCTCCGGGTTCTCGGCCCCCGGATGGGCATGCCCCTGACGAAGTCAGCGGCAATGATAGTTCTAGGTACTACGGGATACGACCTGGTCCTTTACAGGCCATCCAGGGGTATCATGAGCACTCTGCTACTGGCGGATGGCCATGTCACGAGGCATGACCAAGCAACTTCTAGAACAGGTCTCGCTAGGAGGGAGAGGTTCAAGAAGGATCCATTGTACAGATCCGATCGGAAATCGCCTTGAAGGGTGCATGTTGCTCCGGGTCATGCCTGAGCGACAATTCGAACCACCTCGACGCTCCTCCGTGCAGCGAAGAAGTTCTACGGCACACGCCGATGACGAGACAGCCAGGACCGTGCCGGAGGTTTGACCTGTGACGACGGCGAACAGACGCGAGGAAGACAGCTTGGACCCCGCCTGCCCGGGCGTGGAAAATCGGATCGTGCGAAATGGGAGCGACGAAGTTCGTTTGTCGACTGTGTTGGCCCTGGGCTCCGCCCTTCGGAAAGGCGTTGGAGCGGGCGTGTTGCTTGCATTTCTCGGAATCGTCGCGGAGCAAATCACGGGACTGACAGCCGGGGACAGGACGGCCGCGATGTTGCGGCGTCCTGCCGATGCCACGTCTCTCCGTCCGGTTGAAGGATCGGAATTCCCATTGCTCCAGGCGGTGGTCATGCGGAATGAGGACGGCTCCGGGCAATGTCAGTACGAGTTGGCACTACCAATGCGAGATGGGCCTCGCGGTCTCGCAGTCCGAGTCTGACCGATTCTGGGAAGGTACCAGACGAAGTTCACACCCACCTTCGCGTATGCATCGGCAGATGCCACGGCTACCGATTTTGGATCGGCACAGGGTCGGCTGTTCAAGAGCCCCGATGGCGGGGATACATGGACCGAAATCAAGGCATGGCCTGGCAGTAACTCCGCCGCCGCCCTCGCAGCCGACGAACATCAGGCCGGACTTGTATATGCTGGAACATACTCTGTCGACCAACGACGGATAGAGGTTCTGGAGAGTAAAGATTATGGGGAAATATGGAGTATTCCCGCAAACGGGCTGGACAATCGAGTCAGCATACTTTTCTGCTTGACGGCAGATCCCACTGTCGCCGGAACCCTTTATGCTGGCACTGGCTCCGGACTGTATGTGAGTAGGGATGCGGGAACCACATGGAAGCTCTCACAGGGTTCTCTCCCCACGGAACCGGCGTTCGACGTATTTCCGGATCCAAAGGCGGAAGGCCGGGTCTATGTCGCATCATATTCGGGCGTATATGTCAGCACTGATGGTGCGTCTACTTGGAAACGGCTGGCATCGGACCTCATTGGCGTACCCTTGTCTGTGGTAGCCCGCGGCACGGATTCTTCAGTAGTCGCTTTCGCGGGGACCGCTGGTGGCGGCGTATACAGGTATGGTGCGAGTGAGAAGGGCTGGCAACCCGCTGCCTATGGATTCGCAGCGCAAAAGATCAACACAGTGGCGTGGCACCCCCTGGAGCCGCAGATCATCTACGGGGGTGGCGTGGGTGGGATCTGGAAGAGTACCGACAGAGGTACTAATTGGAGCCAGGTTTGGGGAGCTTCGGACACGATCGCTCAGATGGCCATCGATCCGGTCCAAGCCGGCGTTGTGTACGCCGTCGGAACTGGAGTCTGGAAGAGCATCGATGGAGGCGCATCATGGAGTCACCTTCCGTTGGGTGTCACCAATCCGTCGCCCTACTCCAGAAACCTGTTGGTCTCACCCTCCGATCCACAGGTTCTGTTCTGCATAGATACCGCCTTGGTTGTGAAGAGCGACGACGGTGGGCAGACATGGAGAGGCGTCCAGGTAAAGACGCCCCCCAGACTGCCGTACA
The DNA here is from genome assembly GCA_016191015.1 of Acidobacteriota bacterium. GTDB lineage: Bacteria > Acidobacteriota > CAIWXX01 > CAIWXX01 > CAIWXX01 > JACPPM01. The sequence goes on from JACPPM010000198.1 coordinate 17,573, forward strand.
ATTTGGGGGGAGACATAGCTTTCCACACGACGAAGACAAATACTCTGTATTGCACCAAGTATGGCGTGGGTGTGTTTCGGAGCGCTGATGACGGAGAATCATGGGTTCGTCGCCCCGGAGCCGGTTTGGTGGAGAAGAATGTGAATGGCCTCGCTGTCAGCCCTACCAAAGGAGACACCCTTTTCGCCGCGACATACGACGGTGTCTACCGGAGCACGGATGGTGGAGCGAGTTGGAGGCTGGCCGGTCTGGATGGTTGGGATGTTTCAAGCATCTCAATAAGCCAGGAAGATGGACGGTTGGTCTATGCGCGGACATACACCTCGCGACGTGGCACGAGGGGTGTTTTCAATTCCGTGGATGGGGGAAACTCATGGCGCCTCACGAGCAACGGGCTGCCACCGAAGCACCGAGATATCTGGCGAATAGTCCAGAGTCCATCCGAACGCGACACTGTTCTAGCGATCAGTTTTGAAGGCGGGCTTTACATCTCCAGCTCGGGGAATGCACCCGGCCATTCCCCGTAACTCAGACACGCCGAACTGAGGTGACAGAAGGACCGGCGGGCATTTTGAGCCCACGAGATATCCAAGTATCACTCGAACACGGGTGGCTCAGTTACCCCGATCATTGACCTCGGCCAGCGACCGCGCGCGATGCTCACCGGGCATCGAACCGGACGAAAGCCGAGATTGCGGCAACCACCAAGAGCGCATTCCAGAGAACAAGAAGGCCCTGGTAGGGTGAGGCCGCGGACAGACGTTGGGCGAACGCTGGTTCCACATGGCGGGAGCGGGGCCGGGTGCTCACGTCCAGGAAATCGTTCACGCCGAACGACGGATTCTTCGCGGATTCCTCGCTGTAGCGAGATTGCAAGTGCTGTCCGATCACGGTGTCATAGACCTTCGACTGCCGCATGAAATCCGCCCGTGTTTCGAAGCCCGATGCCGCGAGGTCAGTCAACGCGAAGAGGAGTGGCGGGTAGGGCGACGCGCAGGAGATCGCGCGGGACAGAGCCTGAACTGCTCGTCCGACAACCTCCGCCATGATTCCAAAACCCGCTCAGCTTTCTCCTGCTGAGTGCGGCTAACCTCTCGCCACACCTCCTCAACCTCCGCGCGCATCATCTCATAGTGTCTAGGCCGCTTGGCGGCCCATTCTTACCAACATGTTGTCAGCTGTGGGTGAGGTATCCGACGTGCAAACCACCAAGACTCCAAGGCACCAAGCCGCACCAAGGGGCAGAGCCATCCGCCTGGTGGGTCCTGGTGTCTTGGTGACTTGGTGGTATTGCGGATTTCGGCTGCGAGCGAAGCGAGCCTCTCATTCGAGGCGCAGCCGTCGAATGAGCATAGAATCCTTAGCATGAGACTGTCGCTCGAGAACCTGCCAGCTTCCCTGGCGCCGCAGCGCCAGACGCTGACACGGTGCCTGGAAGCCATGGATCGCGCTTTACCGCTCAGGCGCGTGATCCTGTTCGGTTCCCACGCGCGCGGCGATGCGCGTGCCGATAGTGACGTGGACCTGTGCGTCGTGGCTGATGGCGCGGAACGGCAA
>JACPPM010000178.1 GCA_016191015.1 Acidobacteriota bacterium
GCCGTATGAGGGGATGACCATCAGGTAGAGATCGAGCCAGTGGCCGATCATCAGGACGGTGCAGACTTTCAGCATCACGCCTTCGCTGCGCTTGGCTGCTCGCGGCATCAGCGTGAGGAATGGGATCACCCAGTTCAGACCGAAGTTCAGGATGAAGAGCGACAGCCAGCCTCCCGTTGTCTGCTTCTGAAAGAAGGTCACCTCTTCGGGCAGGTTCGCGTACCAGACGAGCATGTACTGGCTGAACCAGAGGTAGGCCCAGAAGGTGGTAAAGGCAAAGACATACTTGCCGAGGTCGTGGAGGTGCTGGTCGTTGATGATGCCGCGGAACGCCCCGCTGCGTCGCAGCACGATCACGAGGATGCTCATGGTCGCCAAGCCGTTCACGAACAGCCCTGCGAAATTGTAGAGACCGAAAATCGTGCTGAACCAGTGTGGCTGGACTGACATGATCCAGTCGAAGGTCGCGACGGCGAAGGTGATCGCGAATGCGACGAGGAAGATCGCCGAGTTCCGCGTGTTCTTCACAGTGTGTTCGAGGCTGCCATCCTCGTCCTGCCGTCTGGAATTCGACACGATCGCGCGAGCAAAGCCGATCCAGATGAGCAGATAGAGGACGGAGCGTGCGAGGAAGAACGGCAGGCTGAGCCAGCCGGTCTTGGCCTGCAGAACATGGCTTTGAGCGATCGCCTCGTGGTGCGTCCATTCGTACATCGTGTGTGCCCCCAGACCGACCGCGAGGAGAAGCAGTGCGCCGACCGGCACGAGCACCGATGTCATGGCCTCAGGGACGCGTCGAAACACGGTGGACCAGACCCCCTTGCCCACGTATTGCACGGCGATGAAAAAGAGGCCAGCCAGCCCGAGGCTGAGCAGATAGTAGCTGGCAATCAGGAAATTGGGCCATGTCCGGTGCGGGTCGATGAAGACCCCGGCCACGATGATGGCCGCGCCGATACCGGCGAGGACCTTGAGCAGGCGGCAGATGTCCTTGGGAGCCTGGTAGGGCGTTGTGTGTGTCGTCATGGGTTCACCCCCGGCGGCGGCGGCGGCGGCGTTGGTCGCTGGGTCTGTTTCTGCAGCGAGCGGATGTAGAGGATTACACTCCATCGATCCCCACGCGTGACTTGAGAGGGGTATGACGGCATGTTTTTCTGGCCATACGTGAGTATGTGGAACATCTGACCATCGGACATCTTGAGGGCGTTCTCACCGTTCAGGGATGGCGGCGGCGGGAATCCGCGGGTTGTGACAGGTCCGTCCCCTAGACCTGTCGCACCATGGCAGACGGCGCAGAAGTTGGCGTAGACTGTGGCGCCGCGGTCGAGGCTTCTCGCATCCTCCGCCGCAAACGGATTCATCAACTCCGCGCCGGCCCGCTTGGCGTCTTCGGGCGTGGCCTCGTAGTGCAGGGGCATGAAGCCGCGTGCGATCGTCCCGGAGACAGGCTGAAGCGCTGTGTTCCCGCCAACGACGGCCGGATTCTCCGCTTGCGACTCATAGGCCACCGAGTTCACCATCTCGGCCATGATCTCGACGTTGCGCTGCCCTGGATCGCGCCGGATCACGAAGTTGAGGCTCAGCACGGTCACAAGCACGACGAGCAGGAAAACGTTCAGGATGTTGCGCGGCGTCATGCGGCCTCCTTCCACACCCTCAGCTCCTCGCCCGGCCTCTCCACACGTTCCTCTGTGTGCACCACACGATGCTTCTCACAGAGCGCTTGAGCCGCCAGCGCATCGAATCCCGCGCTGTCTTCGACCAGAACGAGAACGAAGCGGTTGTTTGTGACAGCCCGATCGACCAGCGTGGGCTGCTTGCCCGGGAAAAGGCGGCATGTCCAAAAGAACGCGAAGACCGTGCTCAACCCCGCCAACAGCACCATCACCTCAAACGTGATCGGCACGAATGCCGGCAACGAGTTGAACGGCTTGCCGCCAACGTTCACCGGCCAGCTCACCGACGTCGTCCAGAACTCGAACCACACCTTCAGCACGGCGCCCGCCAACCCGAAGGCGAAACAGACCCACGGGAGCCGTGTAGGCCGGAGCCCCATCGCGGCGTCGAGGCCGTGGACGGCGTACGGCGTGAAGACGTCGGCGATCTCGTAGCCCTCTTCGCGTGCCTCGCGCGTCGCGCCGAGGACATCATCCTCACTCTCGAAAACTCCAAGAAAAAGGCGTCGATTCATAGGGATCTCCTAGTAGCAATTAGCCGTTAGCCATTAGCCCTTAGCTTCCGGACCGGAGGGGTCGCGGAGCGCTCGCAGCATCCCGCCGGCACGAACTTTGCGCCCATCCGGCGAACCAGAAGCTTCTTATCTCTCACCAATCTCTCCATCTATTTCCGGCGCTAAAGGCTAATGGCTAGCGGCTATTCATGGACATGCGGCATTCTCCCGGGATGGCCGAGCACACCCTTGACCTCGCCCATCGCGATCATCGGCAGGAACCTCGCGAAAAGAAAGAAGCAGGTGAAGAACAGGCCGAAGCTGCCGACGAGGGTCGAGACCTCTATCAGCGTCGGCGTGTAGTCAGCCCAGCTCGATGGCAGGTAGTCGCGGTGCAGGGACGTGACGATGATCACGAACCGTTCGAACCACATCCCCACGTTCACAACCAACGAGAGCACGAAGACGATCGCTGGGTTCGTGCGGATTTTCTTGAACCAGAGAAGCTGCGGCGTGATCACGTTGCACGAGACCATCGTCCAGTACGCCCAGGCGAAGGGTCCCAGCGCGCGGTTGAAGAAGACGAAGCGCTCGTACTCGTTGGCCGAATACCAGGCAATGAAAAACTCGGTGCTGTAGGCGAGCCCAACGATGCTGCCGGTCGCGATGATGATCTTGCACATCGCCTCGATGTGTCCGATCGTGATGTAGTCTTCGAAGCGCAAGACCTTGCGCGTCACGAGCATCAGCGTCAGCACCATGCCGAAGCCCGAGAAGACAGCGCCGGCGACGAAATAGGGCGGGAAGATTGTCGTGTGCCAGCCGGGGATGACCGACGTCGCGAAGTCGAAGCTCACGATCGTGTGGACGGAGAGGACGAGAGGGGTGGCGAGGCCGGCGAGCAGGAGGTAGACCATTTCGTAGCGCATCCAGGTCCGGTTCGAGCCGTCCCAGCCCAGGCTGAAGAGCCCGAAGATGGATTTGCGGAGCTTGGTGGTAGCGCGGTCGCGGATCGTGGCCAGATCGGGCACCAGGCCGAGGAACCAGAAGACCGCCGATATCGTGAAATATGTGCTGATCGCGAAGACATCCCACAGAAGCGGGGACCGGAAATTGACCCAGAGAGACCCGCGATAGTTCGGGTAGGGCAGGACCCAGTAGGCGAGCCATGGGCGGCCCATGTGGATCAGCGGAAAAATGCCGGCGCACATGACCGCGAAAATCGTCATGGCTTCGGCGGACCGGTTGATCGAGGTCCGCCATTTTTGGCGGAAGAGAAACAGGATTGCCGAGATGAGTGTGCCGGCGTGTCCGATACCGATCCAGAAGACGAAGTTGGTGATATCGAACGCCCAACCGACGGTCCGGTTCAGCCCCCATGTACCGATGCCGGTGGCGACCTGGTAGGAGACGGCGGCGATGCCGAGCAGCAGCGCGCTGACCGAAACCAGGAAGCCCGCCCACCAGAGCCAGGTCGGCCCCCGCTCAATCGGAGCGCAGACGTCTTCGGTGACCTGCTTGAGTGTCTTGTCGCCGGTGATCAGCGTTTCGTGTACAGGATACGTGCTAGCCACGGTGCTCACTCCCTGATCCCGCGACAAGTGCCCATCTGCTTCGTCGCCTTCGACGCTGCGGTGCTCTCGTACCAGCTCGTACGCTGCGCTCCTCGCTCCTCGTCTCCTCGCACCTGGGCCCTTCTCGCGGGCCAGGGCGATCAACCAGGCCAAGACTTGTTCCAGGATCTTGGTTCACTCCTTCTCCTCCTCGCGGTTCCGGATCACCCTCATGTACCCGACCGACGGATCGACGTTCAGCTCGGCCAGTACCCGATACCGCCGTGGATCGCTCTTCAGCCTGCTTACGGCGCTCTGCGGATCGTTCACGTTCCCGAAGACGATGGCCTTCGCCGGGCAGGACTGCGCGCACGCCGGCTGCACGTCGCCATCCTTCACGGTTCTTCCCTCTCGCTTGGCTTCGGCCTTGGCCTCCTGAATGCGCTGCACGCAGAACGTGCATTTTTCCATGATCCCGCGCGAGCGAATCGTCACGTCCGGATTGAGGACCATGTTCTGAAGCCGGTCCTCATGCGGGTAGTCGAACCAGTTGAACCTGCGCACCTTGTACGGGCAGTTGTTGGCGCAGTAGCGGGTGCCGACGCAGCGGTTGTAGACCTGCTGGTTGAGGCCTTCGCTGCTGTGGACGGTCGCCAGCACCGGACAGACGGTTTCGCACGGCGCGTTCCCGCACTGCTGGCACATCATCGGCTGGAAAACCACATCGACATCGCCCTCGCCGCGATCGGCGTAGTAGCGGTCGATCCGGATCCAATGCATCTCGCGACGGCGCCGCACTTCGTCCTTACCGACGACGGGCACGTTGTTTTCCGCCTGGCAACCAACGACGCACGCTCCACAGCCTGTGCACGCGCTGAGATCGATAGCCATCCCCCACCGCGCCCCCGTGTATTTGTGGTCGCCGGGCCAGAGAGTCGCACTCTCTTCGGTGTGAACCGCGCCCGCCGCCGGGTTCTTGAGATATGCGGCGAGCGTGGCTTCCTGCACCATCGGCCGCGGCTCGGGATTCGCCGCCCGCATCCGCTCGGGCACCGACAGCGAGTGATGAGTCTGGGTGGCCGCGAGCTCGGAGCGGCGTCCCGTTTTCGTCACGGTCACGCCTGGCTTCCAATCCTGCAGCGACCTGCCGTCAAAGCTGCGGAACGGTGCCGCATTCTTGCCGACGAGCCCGCCGTCGGTCACCGTCGGGCGCCCCTCGAGCCACTGCGGTCCGACTTTCGCGAACCGGTCTGTACCTTTGCGCCCATAGCCGAGCGCGATCGAAATTACGGAATCGTGCTGCCCGGGCTGGATGTGCGCGGGAAGCTCAATCGTCACGCTCTCGGCCGCCACCTGCAGCACATCCCCGTCCGAGACGGCCAGGCGCTGCGCGAGAGCCGGTGACACGTTCACGTAGTTGTCCCAGGTAACCTTGCTGATCGGATCGGGCAGCTCCTGCAGCCACGGGTTATGGGCGTGACGTCCATCCAGAAGGCCGACCTTCGGATAGAGCACCAACGCGAGGTTCGCCGACTTCGCCGTGGGCACCGCTGGCGTCGACTCCGCCCTGAACGCTTGAACGGGGACCGCCACCGCATCGACGGCGGCGTGGCCATCGTGAACGGTTTTGTCCCAGAATGCGTCGTACGAAGTCTCCCGGGTCTGGCGTGGGAAGACAGAGCTCCGCCACGCGTCGCGCAGAAGCTCATAGTCTGACCTTGAGAAGCCCATCCAGGCCGAGATGCACACGGCGAGCGACCGTGTCGCGCCGAGCGGCCGGATAGCCGGCTGCGTGATCGTCAGGATGCCGGCGACCGGTTCGGCGTCGGACCATGATTCGAGGAAATGATGGTCGGGGCAGATGTAGTGAGCCAGTGAAGCGGTTTCATCGGCGCGTTCGGCGAAGCTGATGACGAGCCCCACCTTCTTGAGCGCGGCTGCAAACCGGGCTCCGTCGGGCAGGTCGTAGACGGGGTTGACGCCGTGAATGAAGAGCGCGTCCACTTTTCCCGATTCCATCTGCGCGATCAGGGCGTAGAGCTCTTTGTCATTGCCTTGCTTTTGGTACGAGGGGTGCTGAACGTCGATGGTCGCCCCATAGTTACCGAGGGCGTGATTGATGAGGTTAATCAGGTACTGCGCATCGACGTCGTTGAGACCGCAGACAACCAAACTTTTGCCCCGACTCGAAAGGAGGCGATCGATGATCTGGTTCAGATCGGCCGTGTCGATCGGACAAGGGGGCAGGGACGTGAAGAGGGCCTGGAGCCCGTCGTGTTCCGTGAGCCTATTGGCCAGATGCGCGAGGACGAGACCGATCTCTGATGGCGCCACCCGAAGGCGCTTGTCTGCCTTGCTGCCGGTCAGCGAGAGGCATGATTCGATCTGAGTGTGGTGTGAGAGGGCAGGCAGGGCGCGCTTCGCTGCGTACCCGGCGGTGTACTCAACGGGAGAGATCCAGGTGCCGAGAAAGTCGGCATCGAAGCTGACGATGACATCGGCTCGGTCGAAGAGATATCGCGGGAGCACACGGGCTCCGTGTGTGGCCTCGTGGGCATCGAGGATGGCCGAGGCCGAGAGCGCGTCGTAGAGGACGTGCTTGCCGTCCGCGAACGATGCCGTGAATGCGGCAATCAACTGCCGGGCGGTCAGGCTGCCAGTCGAGCCGGTCAGGAAGCGCACAGAGCCGCCGCTGCCCTTGATTCTTTCCAGTTGTCCGCGGATCGCGTCGTCGACTACCGGCCATGACGATTCCTTGCCGCCGCTGACCGGGTTCTTCAGGCGTTGCGAATCGTAGAGCTCGAGCACGGCAGCTTGTCCGACCGCGCAGAGGCCGCCTTTCGAGAGCGGATGGCTCGGATTGCCCTCGAGCTTGATCGGACGGCCGTCGCGGTTCTTTGTGAGGATCCCGCACCCGGCCGTGCACGCCCCGCACGCTGATGCATACCAATAGGCGCGGCCCGGCGTGATCTCCTCCGGTTGGACCAGGTACGGGATCGCTTTCTTTAGCGGCGCCGGGCTGCAGCTTGCGAATGCGCCGCCCGCGGCTGCGAAGCCCGCGGCCCTGAGGAACGATCGCCTGCTGACGCCCGACTTGTCCCCGTCATTCAACTGGGGTACCTCGATGAACTCGTCAGCCAGACTCTTGACGTATGCCGGATCTCGGTCGCGCTCTGCTAGGCTTTTCCAATAGTGCTTGGACATGGCTCCTCGCTCATCAGTAGTGGCAGCCGGCGCAATCAATCGAGGCGCTGACCGTCTTGCCATTCAGGCCGTTTTTCGTAGCATCTCTGTGGCAGTTGACGCAGAAGCCCATCGAGAGGTCCGTCACCTGCGTGACTCGCTCCATCGTCTCCACCGGCCCGTGGCAGCGCTGGCACTCCACACCCACGTTGACATGACGGCGATGATCGAAATAGACGAAATCGGGCAGGTTGTGAATTCTTGTCCAGGAGACCGGCTTGATCGACTTCGACCGATCGGGATTCATCGACGCGTCCAGAGCCATCGCGTCATAGATCTTCTGGATCTCCGGCGACACGATTCGTCGCGGATCGCGTTTTTCTTTCTGCGCCAACTCGTCTTCGGCCCGCACAGCTCCAAACGTCGTCGTCACAAACCTGTGGCAGTTCATGCAGACGCTGGTCGACGGGATCCCCGCGTGCCGGCTCCGTTCGGCTCCGGAATGGCAGTAGAGGCACTGCACCGAGAGCTCGCCCGCGTGGAGGCGATGTGAAAAAGCGATCGGCTGCGCCGGCTGGTAGTCCTGCTGATTGCCCGGCAGGTGAAACCCGCTGAGCTTGGGCAACAGAGCCAGGATACTCAACGCGATTCCCACGAGCAGGAGGTTTGTAATAGTTCGAGTGTTCATAAGGCACTCACCTTTCCACGCGTTCGAAGTCCCGGCTGAGCCACCTGCGTCTTTGAACCTGGACCTTGGAACTTTGAGCTTCTTCTAGCATGGGATCTCCGCGTTTCTACGATAGTAGAACCACCAGCAGAGGATCAGATTCGCGGCATAGAAGGCTGCGAAGCACAGGAACGCCGCGTTGGGCGATGCGAAGCTACGGAACGACCAGCTAAAAACCATCGGAATGATGAACGCACCGTAGGCGCCGACGGCGGCGGTCCAGCCGAGCACCGGGCCGGCTTCCTTGGGCGGGAAGATGATCGGGATCATGCGGAAAGTCGACCCGTTGCCGACGCCCGCGGAAAAAAAGATGACCAGGATCAGCCCGAGAAAGATCGGGAAGGAAGCGGCCGAGGTGGGTGCGGTGTACCAGGTGACGGCGACGGATGCTGCGAGCAGTCCGAGGCCGCTGACCATCGTCACCATGGCGCCACCGAGCTTGTCCGAGATCCATCCCGCCAGGGGTCGCGTGGCCGATCCGATCAGCGCACCGAGGAAGGCGTACTTGAGCGGGTCCGGCGCGTCGGGGAAATTCCCATAGATCTGTTTGATCAGGAGGGCGAACGAGGCGGAGAAGCCGGAGAAGGTTCCGAAGGTCATCACGTAGAGCGACGTCATGATCCAGTTGTGCTTGCGCCGGAAGATGACCGACTGCTGACCGAAAGTGCCCTTGATTGGAAGTGACTTCAACCCCAGGAGCGCGGCGATCGTGAAGAAGAGCACGGGGAGCACCCAGATGAACGCCGCGTTCTGGAGATAGAGCTGCTTGCTCACAGCTCCCTTCGACCAGGTCAACGCGCCGCCGCCGATTGCGCCGAAAAGCGAGGCGGTGATGACGACCGGAGTCAGGAACTGTACGAGGCTGACGCCGAAGTTGCCGATGCCCGCCTGGATGCCGAGCGCCGTGCCCTGTCTGGCCTTCGGGTAGAAGTAACTGGTGCTCGACATGAAAGCTGAGAAGTTACCACCACCGAACCCCGCGCCAGCGGCCAGGAGCAGGAGAACCCAGAAGGGTGTTTCCGGGTTCTGCACGACTATCCCGACTCCGATGCTCGGGATGAGCAGTGTTGCCGTGGCGAAGGTGACGACCGGCTTCGTGCCGAACATCTGGATGACGAACGAGTACGGGATACGGAGTGTCGCGCCGACGAGCCCTGGCAGAGCGGTCAGGAGGAAGAGCTGCGAGTCTGAGAGCTGGAACCCGATACCCTGCAAGCGGACCACGATGACACTCCACATGAACCAGGTCGCGAAGGAGAGAGTGAGCGCTCCCGTGGTGATCCAGAGCGTTCGGTTTGCGATCCGCGCGCCGATGTCGGACCAGAACTGTGCGTTTTCCGGCTCCCACCTCGCAAGGGCACCAACTGCCTGCTCAGCCATACTGTTCTACCCTCTCTTTCCGATGATTTCTTGAACGAGCTGCTGGTCTTCGATCTGGCGAGCCAGGATCGGCGCCCTCTCGCGCAGCAGACGCCTCACCGTCACGTGCATCCAGAGATGACAGATGAGAACGAGCGCAAAGAAGAACATCCAGCATGTCGTCCAGATGCCGGTCCATTTGAGGAGGTACCCGAAGATGATCGGGCAGACAAAGCCGCCCAGGCCGCCGATGACGCCGACGATCCCGCCGACAACACCGACATCCTTCGGGAAGTAGTCGGGAATATATTTGTAGACGCCCGCTTTTCCGATTCCCATCCCGATCCCGAGGGCGAACACCAGAGCCGTGAAGATCCAGACGTTCGCCTGGAAGAAGATGTGAGTCACGCCACGAGCCAGAATCTGTCGCTTTTTGACGACATCTCCGGTTTTCACTACCGGCTCCTGCCAGAAGGTGAAGTTGGGGAGCACGAGCAAGCCTTCGGCTCGGGTCGCCGGGTCGATCTCAACCTTCGGCCGAACGGGAAATGTCACATCGTCAACGACGATGGCGGATGGCGAAACAGCTTGAACCGTCCCCTTTTTGAAAGCCATGACGCCCTCGCCGGGCGACTCGATGTCCATGCGTGGGACGCAGAGGAGTATGCAGCAGAGCAGCGAGGTACCGAAGACCCAGTACATCACCGGACGGGCTCCGTACTTGTCGGACAGGTACCCGCCGAGCGCACGGATGACTCCCGAGGGGAGGTTGAAGATCGTCGCCATGAGTCCGGCCAGCGCCAGGCTCATCGCATACGCGTTGACGTAGTACGGGATCAGCCACTGGGCGAGTGCGACAAAGCCGCCGAATACGAAGAAGTAGTAGAGACCGAATCGCCAGACGCGGATGTGCTTGAGAGGCTTGAGGCGCTCGAGCAGACCGTGCTCCTGACTGTGCTCGACTCTTTTCGAGTGCGTGAGGAGGAAGAAGAGAATCGACATGATCACGAGAGACGCTGCGTAGATTTTCGGCATTGTGCGCCAGCCATCAAGGTTCTGGCCGCCGTCGGTGAGGTGGCGGAGGAGAGTGGGTGCGCCCAGGCTCGTCAATGCCGACCCTGCGTTGCCCATGCCGAAGATCCCGAGTGCCGTCCCCTGTCGTTCTTTGCTGAACCAGACCGATGTGTATGCGATTCCGATCGCGAATGATCCGCCACTCAATCCAAAGCCGAGCGACGCCAGTGCGAGCTCACGATAGGTCGAGCAGTAGCTCAGGAGATACGTCGGTACGGCGCTGATCAACATGAGGACGCCGAAAACGATCCTGCCGCCGAATCTGTCGGTGAGGACGCCGAGCGGGAGGCGGATGATCGATCCGGTGAGCACGGGAATTCCGATCAGCCAGCCGATCTGAGCCTTGTCGAGATCGAGAATCTTGTTGTCGACGAGAAACGTGACGAGAACACCGTTCATCATCCAGCACGCAAAGCACACGGTGAATGCCAGCGTGTTCAGGGTCAGGACGGAGAGAGCCTTGCCGTTGTCCGTCATGTGGTTGGGACCTCCCCGCGGATCGCAGGTGGCGCCTCAGGCAACGATCGGATGGCCACCCTGGCGCGGCTTCTTTGTGCCATTGTGTCTTCGTGGCAGCTCGCCGGTCCGGAGCCATGAGGCATACTGGTCACCGCAGCAGTTAGGATTGACGTATGATTTTGCGGTCCCAGTTCCACCTGACCAGTTGAGGTTTTCTCCAGAGGTAGGGGTTGGGGACCACGAGGATGTGCACGAGCCTGGTGAACGGAAACAGGCCGATCACGATCCAGGCGTTGACGATGTGCAGCTTCACCATCCACGGCATCGCGGCGATGAAGGCAATGTCAGGCCTGAGTGTCAGGAGCGACCGGAGGTACGGCGTCGCGGCTGCCGCGAACCAGGATGATCCCCAACCATGGAAAATTGCGATGTAGATACCGGAGAAGACCTGGACGGCAAGCATCACGAGAAGGACCCAGTCGCCGGTCGAGGTCACGGTTTTGGCCTTGGCGTCGGTGAGCCGGCGGGCGATGAGGTTGAGCAGCCCCACGATCGTGAGGATACCGAAGATGAGCGCGGAGACTTCGAGGACGTAGAGCCGGAGAGGAACGCTGTTCCATGCGAGAATCCGTCGGGGGATCAGGAACGCGACGACGTGTCCGCCCAGGACCGTGATGATCCCGTAGTGAAAGGGCACCATGCCCCAGAAGTGAAACTGGTTCTCGAGGAACTGCGAGGAGAGGCTCGAGTAGGTGAAGGTCTGCGAGCGATACCGCTGGATCGTCAGGACGAGGAAGATCACCATCGCCAGGTAGGGGAGCACGGCGAAAAGCAGCATGTCCAGATAGGCAAAGAAACTACTCAACGGAGTTACCTCCTGAAGTTGCGGCGTACCGCTCGCGCAGCACGCTTCGGATCGTCTTCAACACGCACTCGAATGGATTCTTGGCGTCGGTGAAACCGGCGATCATCTTGTCGATCGCCGGCAGGACGCAGGCCGTGACGAGCGGGCCTGCGCCGGCCGTGTCGAGCCGGCCCAACAGCGGCAGGATGTGGCACAGGTGATCGGGCAGCTCTGTGGACTCGCTCAACCCGTTCTCCCTCAACGCCTGCCGCATCTTCACCAGGAACGCACCGCGCTCGTATTCTTCCCCGAAGAGCTGCCATCCCACTTCGAGGCAGCAGACCGGGTTGATGTCGAACGTGCGCGTATAGGCCTCCTCGAGCTCGGCTACGTCCAATTTCGCCGAATACTCGATGAACGGCTGCAGCGTCTCGGCAGCTGCAGGGTACTCGCGAGCGAGGGCGACCCAGCTGTCGCGGAGCCGCTCGAGATACTTCTCACCCGGGTATGTGATGAGTGCCGCGAGATGGTCAAGAACGGTCGCGGTCGCAATCATCACAGGCCTCTCTTGGGAGCCGACAGGAACCCAAAGCCGACCGATGATTTGTGTTCGTACGGATCCTTCATCATCTCGATCGCCTCTTCTCGATGGGCCGGCGGGATGACGAAGCGGTCTTCGAAGGTGCAGAGCGATGTGAGCCGGTAGATCATCTCGGCCTCTTCCGCCGTCGTATCGGCCTCACGCAGCATCCGATCGACGGTTTCACGGTCGACATCGCCGACTGTCAACATGCGGCGGTACATCCTCACCGCCTTCTGCTTCCTCAGCGCGTACCTCACCTTTCCGTCATGTCCGGCGCCGAAGAGCTTCGCCAGGTAGGCGAGCGGCACGCGCGATGATTCGACGTCGTGGAAGAGGTCCTCGGAAGAATTCAGGATTCCGTCCTCGGTCCTGCTCGCCATCACCGGCGACAGCGCCGGCACATAGAAGAGCATCGGGAGCGTTCGGAACTCGATATGCGGCGGGAGTGCGATCTTCCAGACCTTGACGAACTTGTAGACCGGGGACATCTGCGCCGCCTGGATCGTGGAATCATGAATGCCGTTCTTTCTCGCCGCCTCGATGATCTTCGGATTGAACGGGTCCAGGATCATCGACCGGTGCGCATCGATCAGGTTTGCATCGTCCGTCTTGCCGACGGTCTCTATCATCTCGGCGTCGTAGAGCAGGACGCCGAGGTAGCGGATGCGTCCGACGCACGAGTGGAAGCAGGCGGGCGCCTGCCCGGTCTCGAGACGCGGATAGCAGAGAATGCACTTCTCGGACTTGCCCGTGTACCAGTTGAAGTACGTCTTCTTGTACGGACAGGCCGCCACGCACGACCGCCACGCGCGGCAGCGCTTCTGGTCCAGCAGAACGATGCCGTCTTCGCCGCGCTTGTAGAGCGCCCCCGAAGGACACGACGCCACGCACGCGGGATTGAGGCAGTGGTTGCAGATCCGCGGGAAGTAGAAGAAGACGAGACGCTCGATCGCGAACAGCTGCTGCCGCTGTTCGGGGGTGAGCCCATCCAGGTTCGGGTCGTTTTCGGCGTAGACCGGCGAACCGCCCAGGTCATCGTCCCAGTTCGGGCCGGCCTCAACGTCCATGTACTTGCCGGTGACCATTGAGATCGGCAGGGCGGTCGGCTGGTCGGGCCCTTCGGGCGCATTGAACAGGTCCTCGTATTTGTACGTCCACGGCTCGTAGTAGTCGTCCATGCTGGGCAGCGACGGATTGTGGAAAATGTTGGGCACGATCCGCGCTCGACCGGTGGACTTGAGGCTCAGCTTTCCGCCTTTCAGCTCCCAGCCGCCCCGGTACTTTTCCTGATCTTCCCACTTTGTCGGATACCCGGTGCCGGGCTTCGTCTCGACGTTGTTCCACCACATGTACTCGGTGCCCTTGCGATCGGTCCAGATGTTCTTGCACGCGATGCTGCAGGTGTGGCAACCGATGCATTTGTCGAGATGGAAAACCATCGATATCTGTGATCTGACGTCCATGTGTTGTCTCCTCTCCTACCAGATCAGATCGGGGAGCTTGCGGACGAGCACGTGGGTGTCCCGGTTGCAGCCGATCGGCCCCCAGTAGTTGAAGTGGTAGGTGAACTGCCCGTAACCGCCGACCATGAATACGGGTTTGAGCCGGGTGCGGGTCAGGCTGTTATGCCCGCCCGCTCGGCGGTTGCCGCGTAGTGGCGATTTCGGCACCGACAGGGTGCGCTCGGGCGAGTGGTACACGATGCAGACTCCCCGCGGGATCCGGGCGCTGACCGCGGCGCGTGTGCACAACACGCCGTGATCGTTGTGAACTTCGACCCAGTCGTTGTCCTTCACGCCGATCTCGGCTGCATCCTTGTCGTTGATCCAGAACGGTTCGCAGCCGCGTGACAAGGTTGTCATGCGCTGGTTGTCGCCGTAGGTCGAGTGGATGTGCCACTTGCCGTGCGGGGTGAGGTAGTTGAGCATGAGCGTCGCCCCGACGGCCGTGTCGACACGCATGTCCCCGTACTGTGTCGGCGTGGGCTTCGGTTTGAACGTCGGCAGATGCTCGCCGAACTGGATGTAGCCCGGATGATCGAGGTACAGGTGCTGGCGCCCGGTGAGCGTGCGCCACGGCACGAGCGTCTCCTTGTTATAGGTGAAGGGTGAGTAGGCGCGCCCGTTGCTCGTGAGGCCCGACCACATCGGGCTATTGATGAGACGCATGGGCCGGCCCTGCAGCTCACTGTAGTTGACGCGCACACCACGGTCCTTCTCGACCAGGTGAACCAGAGGCAGGCCGGTCTTCTCCTCTATGTTTTTGTATGAGCGGTAGGAGAGCTCCCCGTTGGTGACCGTGGCCAGATAGAGGATCGTGTCGCAGACATTCACATCGGTTTCGAGCGTCGGGTAGCGCTTGCCGCCCCAGCTCACCGATCGCGGGCCGTTCGCCAGCTCGTCGTAGAAATCCTCGATCGCGTACTTGGTGCCGTGAGCGCCGAGACCATTCGCGCGCGCCAGCGGACCAAACGAGATGTACTGGTTATAGAGGTTCGCGTAATCGCGGGCGACGACGGAAAGATTCGGCATGGTCTTGCCCGGGATCGCCTCGATCTCGCCATGGGCCCAGTCCCGGATCTGCGGCTGGGCGATTTCAGCGGCGGAATCGTGTGCGAGTGGTGTTGCGACCAGGTCTTTGACCGGCTCGGGAAAGTGGTTCGGAGCCAGCTCGGAAATCTTCTTTGCGATCGCCTTGAAGATGTCCCAGTCGCTCTTCGTCTCCCAGCACGGCGGGACCGCCGCGGAGAGCGGATGGATGAAGCTGTGCATGTCGGTCGAGTTGAGCTCGGCCTTTTCGTACCAGGTCGCCGCGGGCAGCACGATGTCGGAGTAGAGGGCCGAGGTGTCCATACGGAAGTTGAGGTCGACGACGAGATCCATCTTTCCCTGGGGCGCCTTGTCGTGCCACACGACCTCTTTGACCGAGTCCTTCGCCATCTCCCTGGCGATGTCGTTGTGATGCGTGCCGAGGTAATGGTTCAGGAAGTACTCGTGCCCCTTCGCGCTCGCCATCAACGCATTTCCGCGCCAGATATACCAGACGCGCGGCCAGTTCTCGGCCGCATCGGGGTCTTCGACCGAGAAGTGGAGCTTGCGGGCTTTGAGCTGGTCGACGACGTACTTGACCACTTCTTCGTTGGTTGTGCAGCCGGCCTCTTCCGCTTCCTTCACCAGTGCCAAGCTGCTCTTGTTGAACTGGGGATAGAACGGCAGCCAGCCGTTGCGAACCGCCTTGACCTGCACGTCCATGGTGTGGCCCTGGGCGAGCGATCCCGGCTTCTGCTTCTGCGGGACCGTGTGGTAGTCGGTGAAGTCCTTTTCGTACCGCCACTGATCGGTGTTGACATAGTGCCAGCTCGGCGCATTCTGAAGTCTCGACGGGCCGTACCAGTCCTTGCCGAAAGCGATCGCGGCCCACGATTCGCCCGGTGCCAGTTTCTCCTGGCCGACGTAGTGGGCCAGCCCGCCGCCGTTGACGCCGATGCAGCCGCAGAGGACCAGCGCTTGAATCGCCGACCGGTACATCAGATTCGAGTGGTACCAGTGGTTGATTCCGGCGCCGATGATGACTGTACACTTGCCGTTCGTGTGCATCGCGGTCGAGGCCCACTCACGGGCGAACTTGAGCAGCGTCTGGCGGTCCATCCCCGTGTATTTCTCCGACCAGGCGGGCGTGTACGGCGCGTTCTCGTCGTCGTAGCTGGCGGGGTAGTCACCGCCGAGCCCGCGATCGACGCCGAACTGCGCCATCAGCAGGTCGTAGACGGTGGCCACGACGACCGTCTTGCCGTCGATCGTCGTGAGGTGTTTCACAGGCACGGCGCGGCGGATGCTCCGGCCCTCGCCGAAGTCGTCCAATCGGATCTGTACGACGGCGTCGCTGCCGTCGAGAAAGGAGAGCGTGGGATCGATCGGCGTGCCGTCCAGGCCGTCCTTCAGCAGAAGGTTCCATTTCCCCTTCTGCTTGCCCCATCGGTCGCCAACGCTTCCCATCGGCATTTTTGGCGCGCCCGTGGTGTCGTCCCAGAAGAGGAACTTCCAGTCGCCGTTCTCGACCTTCGCGTACTTGTCCAGGCGGTTGGCGCGCAGGAGTTGTCCGGACTCGTAAACGCCATCTTCCTCGGTCAGCTCAACCAGGAACGGCGAGTCTGTGAAGCGTTTCTGGTAGTCGAGGAAGTAGGGGACCTTCTTTTGGTGGTGAAACTCTTTGAGGATGACGTGGTTGACGGCCATCCACCACGCACCGTCCTGCCCGGCGTTGACCGGGACCCATTCGTCGGCGTACTTGGCGACCTGATTGAAGTCCGGGGACATCACATACATCTTCGTGCCGTTATGACGCGCTTCGGCCGCGAAGTGGCAGTCGGGTGTGCGCGTCATGTTGAGGTTCGAGCCCATGACGGCGAGCATTTTCGCGTTGTACCAGTCTGCCGATTCCTGCACGTCGGTCTGCTCACCCCAGACCTCCGGCGATGCCGTCGGCAGGTCGCAGTACCAGTCGTAGAAGGAGAGTGAGAGGCCTCCCAGAAGCTGCAGCATCCGCGCCCCCGACGCGTAGCTCACCATCGACATCGCCGGAATCGGCGAGAATCCGGCGATCCGATCCGGGCCGTGCGTCTTGATCGTATGCAGGTTGGCCGCGGCGATGAGCTCGAGCACAACATCCCAGCTCGCGCGGCGGAACCCACCCTTGCCCCTCGCTCGCTGGTACCGCGCACGCGCTTCCGGGTTGTCCTGGATCGACTTCCATGCGTCGACCGGATCCTCGTGCTCGGCCCGCGCCTTCTTCCAGATGTCCAGGAGCGCACCTTTGATGTAGGGGTACTTCACCCGGAGGGGGCTGTAGAGATACCAGGATGCAGAGATACCGCGCTGGCACCCGCGCGGCTCGTACGGGGGGAGCGTCCCTTCGAGCGCAGGGTAGTCGAGGGCCTGCATCTCCCAGGTCACGATGCCGTCCTTGACGTGAATCATCCACGAGCAGCTCCCGGTGCAGTTCACGCCGTGCGTGCTGCGCACGACCTTGTCATGCTGCCAGCGGTTTCGATAAAACTCCTCCCACGTCCTCGATTGTGGGTCGACGTCGTCACGAATCCATGAAATCTTTCCGTTGTCGTTCATTTGTGACCTCCCACATCAAGCCCGAGAAGCATGGGTTTGCGGACTGCTCGGAAACGCTTCAACCAGAACAGATCGAACAGGATCAGAAGCACGACGGTCCCGCCGAGGCCGAGGAGAAGGAAATTGAACATCGACGTGGACGTGTCCGCGACCCCCCCTCTCTGCGCTGCGTCCTGGAAGAACGCGACCAAGGGGAGAATCTCGGCGTTGGCGTCAAGCGGAGTGTTGCGGAAGACGGGATTCATCGTGAGGGTCGGCGGAGCGGACAGCCATGTGGCGAGGCCCTTGCGCCCTCCGAGCCGCTCGAAGGCCTTCGTGAGGTCCGGCCCGAGCCTGCCGCCTCCGAGGCTCCTGAGCCCCACGATGCTGTGGCAGGAGACGCATGCCGCACCGCCGGCCGCAAGGCGGGTCTGACCGAGAAAAATATTCCGGCCGTTTGCGATGTCCTGTCCGGTGAAGGGCCTGTCGCTGATCTGCGTCCCCGCGAACTGGGACTTCGCCAGTCGCGACTCGGCGTCGATGAGAACCAAGAGCGAATCGGCGATGGTTTGGTTGATCCCGGCGACCTTGTTCATTCGCGCCCCACGCGCTTCGCCCAGGAGTTTCGCCGCATAGGGATCGCCGGCGTCGAGCTTCGAGTTTGGATCGCTGATGAAATCAACGAGCCATTTGCGGTCGGGCTGACGCTGGGCCACGCCTTTCAGATCCGGACCCACCAGGCGGCCTCCGCCGATCGTGTGGCAGCTCGTGCAGTTCTGCTTGAAAAAGGCGGCAGCGTCCTGGCTCTGCGCGCGCGCGGAAACGAAGATGAGGACGACCGGTGCGAGGAATGCCGCCGGCCGGAGAAAGCCGATCCCGTGAGGTCTCATGTTGGCTCCTTCACCTCGATGACCCCGCGCGCTTGAAGCGCGTCGGCGTCCGTTCAACTTGGTAAACGTATCAATCACATCAATTCTCGTGGGCAATCTGGACTGCTTCGTCCACCGGCCGGCGCTCCGCTTGCTGCCGTCCTAACATCTTGCACTCAGTCAGCTTGGCGATCTCGGCTGCCGGCGCTGGATTCGCCAGCACATCGGCCAACGTCCATCGGGACAGCACGTCAACGATCGCTTGGTGAAGCTCGAGGGAGAAACGGTGAAAGGCGCAGGTCAATCGAGGATCGCAGCTCCCCTGACAATACTCCCCGACCACCTGCCCCTGACACGCCTCCACTATCGAGAGCATCGTGATGGCCGCGGGCGTGCGGTTCAGGTTCACGCCTCCGAGCGAGCCCTTGTGCGCTCGAAGAATGTTCGCCCTCACGAGCAGGCGGGTCACTTTCGCAGTATAGGTTGGCGAGAGCCCCAGCTTGGTCGCGATATACCTCGGCGATACCGGATCCGCACCGACGTGCTGAGCTAAGTAGATCAATTCCCGGATCGCTGATTCCGACGTCTGTGTCAACATTTCGTCCTCAATTCATCCAAAGCAGATATCTATTATCCGCATTATCCTTGATTGTGTCAAGAACTTTTTTTCGTAACCACTCAGACAGGCTACCCACAGAAGGCACAGAACGCGCAAGAGGCGCAAAAAGAATGGCTGAGATTCGGGGTAGACGCACACGGGCATGAACGTAACGTCATCCTGAGGAGCCGGGCGAAGCCCGGTGACGAAGGATCTCCTCCATGGGCTACGGGTCTTGCAGGAGATCCTTCGGCCCGGCTGCGCCGAGCCTCAGGATGACATGCTGGCTGTACTGCGGCCA
>JACPPM010000177.1 GCA_016191015.1 Acidobacteriota bacterium
CCCTGTTTGGTTGCGGCTGGTCCGCGTTAGGGCTAGTGATACAATAGGATCCCGTGATTCGTTCGATCAGATGACCGCACTGGATGAGGATGACGCCTTCATGCTTCAATTCACGATGAGCCCATGAGCACCGGACGGTGGATCGAATCATTCCTGACCGCAGCGCTCATGGTAGGTCTTGTGGTGCCGCCACCGCCGACCGATGCGCAGTCGGCCTTCCAGGAGGGGGCTGGGTGCTGGGCCTCGAAGGTAATCGCCGCGTTGCCACAGCAGACCTCCAAGCTCTGCATTCTTCCGTGCCGTAATATGGCTGGTCTGGATGTCCCTTCTCTGCAACAGCTCGGGCAGCTGCTCCAGGGTGAGCTGATCAGGCAGGGCGCAGGACGGATCGAGTTGTCTTCATCCCTGTCGACGTACGATTTGGAAGGGTCGGGTCTGGCACCGGCCGATCTGCCGGCCGCCGACTACTGGGTCGAACCCGGTGCGGCTTACCAGGGAAAAAATATTCTGCTCTCCGCCAAGATTTTCTCACGCGCGCTCAAGCTCGAGAGCTTCGCTGTATGTGCCGTGAGCCCGGCCACGAAGGAAATCCTGCTGTTCAGCCAGCCAGCTCCCGTGGTTCCCGCGGGGCGCCTCGAGAAGATCTTCGAGAGCCAGCCGCTGCCGTTTCGTCCTCTCGATCTCGACGTATCTCGTGACACTGACGGAGTCACCCAGATGGTTTTCCTCGACGACAGGGAAATCGTCTCCTTCGAGCTCCGTGACAATCTGCTCTTGATGAAGAGCCGGCTCGAGCTTCCGGCTCCCGGAATGTCAGCCAGGGATCTCAGAGGAAGCATCTGGGTGGGACGAGTCGGAACAACCGACCTGCTCATTGCTCAGCGCTCCTGCGACGCTGGCATCTTTGCTTTTTCAAGCTGGGAGCACGGCTGGCAGCCGTCGAGCTCACCCGTCAACTTCGTCCCATTCCAGGGTGCGTCCCCCGACATGATGCGGGGAGGAGTCTGGGAGCGTGGGCGCAATTTCCTCCACGTGGCATCGATCGAGGGCGATGTGAAACCGGAGGCACAGATGTACGCCGCGGCGATCGTCCCAGGCGAATCAGCCCGACTCCTGTTCGTCAGACGGGACTCGACACTCGTCATCTCGGCGATGGACGGCGCTGCGCCGGCTCCGCTCGGCGGCCGCGTCGGCGATGCCGTGACCATCGTCAAGATCGAAGGGACTTCGTGCGCCATGACGACTTATGCCAGCGGCCCCGGAGAGGCCGACGGACTGCGGGCCATCCGTCTCGAGGATGGGGCCGTACTGTTGGAGACCGCGATGGCGGGCACAAGCATCGTGTCGATCCGCACGCTCGAATCCCGACTCTTCGTCCTGGCATCTGATCGGGACGGCATCAACAGGCTGTACGTGTATGAGCTCAAGACGAGCTAGGTACACCCTGATTGGCCTGTTCCTCGCGGCCGCGACTGCCGCGCCTGCGACGCACCCCCGATACGGCGGCCGATTGAAGCTGCATTTGCCGGTTCGTCCGACAACGCTGGACCCTGCCACATGTCGCGATGGGGGCGATGTGCCGACTTTTGACCTACTCTACCACCGGCTGTTCGAGTACGGGGATGACGGCGACATCGAGAGCTCGTTTCTGCTCTCCTTCCGCCGGGAGGAAGACAGGTGGATCCTCGTGCCGCGCCCCACCCCCGCTGCCGGGGGTCACGTGATCGATGCCGATGACATACGGCGTGCGATCGAAGGAGGTCTCAAGCATGCAGGCTTCCCCGCGACGATGACACGGCGAATGCTGGTAGGGGGTCAGGAGTTCGCGTCGGGTCAAGCCGCGGTGCTGCCCTCGTTGACACAGCAGCCCGACGGCACCCTCGTGCTGCAGACGGCCGGCATCCACCCGCTGTTGCCGCACTTTCTGGCGCGTGCGCCGTTCTATGTGGCGGCCGAAGCGGATGGACAGTTCTACGGCAATGGCCCCTTCATGGTCGCGAACGAGGCGGAAGAGGGAGCCCTTGTCCTGGCGCCCAACCCCGCCAGTTCGGGCGGCGAGCCATATCTGGAGCGTCTGCGAGTCGTGTGGAGACGGAGCCTGCAAGAACCGATGGTCGAGCTGTTCCCGCCACCGGAATCGGCGAGAGCACAGGCCGCGGAACCCCTGCAGGTCATACCGAGCCGTGGGATTCCTCGGACGCTCCTGCTGGTGCTGAACCCCTCAAAAGTACCCTTCGGCAGCCCCGAGGCGCGGAGGAATTTCATTTCCTCTGTCGGGTTGGAGAAACTGAGTCTGTCGCAGGAGCTGGGGGTGCTGAAGAAACGATGTGGATATCTCCCGTCTCGACTGGGTGCGTTTCCGACTGTGGCGGCGCTTTCTGCCACCGACACTCCAGGACCTGCCAGCCCGGTCCGAATCATGATGACGAGAGGCGATGTCCTCGGGGCAGCGGAGATGGTGAGCGTGTTTCCGACCGGAATCGAATTCGAGGAGCTCGATGAGGGGCAGCTTCTGGCCCGAATGGCTTCCGGAGAGTACCAGGCGTGCCTTCTGGCTTACGAACACCGCTTTTTTCATCCGGTGCTCGATCTGATGGAAATGCTCGACTGCACCGGAATCGTCGATCCGTCCGTGCTGGATGCAATGAACCAGCTGACCGAAGCCGCGAGGCTCGATGATCAGTCGGCGGTTGCCGCGGCTGTGCTCGCCGCAGAAAAGAGCATCGCCGAGTCAGGCATCCTCTTTCCGCTCGCCGAAATCTCTCCGGTGGTGCGCGTCGACGATCGATTGAGGGGGCTGGAGCTGGACATGCGCTGGAATCCCGCTCTGGATGACTGCTGGATCGCGGGGCAATAGGGACCGGTGCGGCATCGGCGGGCGACGGGCGAATGAGTAAGGATTCCCCGGGGCCGGTTTCATGGGTTTTCGGTTTATGACGCGGCGAGTTTTGGACGTCCCGAGCGACGCCGTGTTCTGCATGATTTTGATCGGGTTGACTGCGTGGTTCGCCGCCGGGGGCGCCCGCAATGCACCGGCTCACGTGCTGCTGGCGCTGGCCTCGATTGCGCTGCTTGCGCACTCACTCGGACGGCGACAAGGACGGCTCGTCGCTGTGCTCCTCTCTTTGTCGGTGCTGATTCCTCTGGTCGTGAGAATGATGCCAGTGCGAGCTGATCTGGCCGCCACTCGAGTGCTCTCGTGGTGGCGCGTCCGGTCGATGGGTCGGCAGTTCGAGCGGATGAGGAGCGAGGTGGAGGGGCAGGGGCAGCAGGCAGTCGATCGGATTCCATCGTCCCATGCCGCGGGTGAGGGGAGCCGCCTTCGGGCCCTGGAGGCGCTCGGGGATGGGCGGTACACCGGTTTCGTTTTGTATACGGCCGAACCGATCGCCTGGGGGGGGAACATACCCGGCTTCCTGGAGGTGCCTTCGCAGTCGGAGGTCGTGGTCAGGACGGACGTGAGCAGCTATTACACCCGATCATTCGAGGTGCCTAGCACTCCCGGAATGAAGCTCGTCGTGTACCGGCTCCTCAGCACGCACGCCGACGTGTCGAATCGGTGGTTCATCGACTACGACTTCTTCGGAGTTCATCCTGAGCGGACGGCAACGGGCATCGCGGTGGAGTACCTGGTTGACGACGCGGAGGGCTCAGAACCTGCGGTCTCGAGCCCCGGAATTGTCCACCTCCCTGACCGAGCTCATCCGCTCGTTCGGTTGACGGTGACCCGGCCGCAGCAGCGGTACTCCAGCGGTGGCACGCTGCTCGCCTTTCTCCTCTTTCTCCCGCTCGCATGGGCCTATTGGACCAGATGGCGCGGGCATCCGATCGCGAGAGTTTGCACGGCGCTCGTGGCCGGGCTGTTGGCGCATCACGTGGGCGCGGCGGCCTTCGGCGATTCAGCACTGGCGAGCCCGGCCTATTTCGCCATGCCTCTGACGGGCGACTTCTTCGGCTCACCTCTCGATCTGCTCGTCCTCGCCGTCGTGCTCATGACGGTGCTCAGATCGCTCAATCACATGTGGCCCTCGCAGCTCTCGATATCCCGGGGGTGGCGTGGGCCGGCAGCATTCCTCGGAGCCGCTGCTGCGGCCGCGTCGATTCTGGGCTATCAGGTTTTCCTGGGTCGAGTGGTGAACAGCACAGCAGGAAACCTACTTCTGAACCCCTTCACGTCGAGGCAGGCAGAGGAGGGGTGGCTGGTAGCTCACATGGCCATCCAATCGTCGCTTCTGCTCATTCTCGCATGCGCCGTCTTCTTCGCGTCATCAGCACTCGCAACGGCGTGGCAGCTCTTGTCAAGCTCTCCGCGGCGGCTCCCGGCGCAGCTCTTCATCCTGCTCCTTGCCGGAGTTGCCTGCGCTTGGCCGCTTCGGAGCATCTCGCTCCCTTTCTATCCGACGTCGGTAGGATTCGTGGTGCTGGCGCTCGCCTCTCTCACTCGCCCCACTTCCTGGGACTGGCGTCGCATCGCCGGCTATACACTCCCATCACTCGTCTTCTTCCAGTTCTCTCTCGAACACTTTTCCGACAAGGACCGACGAAACATCGTCTCAGAGCACACGGTAAAGCGGATTACGGGGGAGGATGCCTGGGCCGAGTACCTGCTGGCGCGATCCCAAAGGCAGGTGGACGACTACCTCCGCACGGCGCCCCAGTCGGATCGGCGCCTGGCCTTCAAGGTGTGGGCCCGCACCGACTTGGCCCTCTTCGGGTTCAGCTCCGGCGTCGAGCTCTGGGATGAATTCGGCCAGCGCATAGGGCGCTTCGACCTCAACACCGACGGTCTCGACACCGCCCCCTCGACCGCCCTCGACCTGAATTGGCGAGTCAGGGAAGCGGAGAGCGTCGGACCCCTCAGCGGGGGAATGATCGTTGCCGAACGGCGCAACGAGCTCCCCGAGGGGATTCTCCTCATCCGTCTGACTGTGAGACGCTCCTACGACAACCTGCTCTTTCTTTCATCGGTGAATCCATATCTGGCTCTCTTCCGGTCACCTCAACTCGACATCCTCGAAGAGAATCTCTTTGGAGGCCGCCTGTCGTTGCTCGTTATCGACCGTGCCGGGAGCGTGGTGCTGAATCCGGGCGATATCGATTTCAGCATCGGCCGGGAGGAAGCGGGGCGGCTGAAGAGCGAGAGAGCCGGCATGTTCTGGCTGAGCTTCGCGTCGCGAGGGGAGCGGTTTCACGGGCTTCTGTTCCAGAACGGGCGCGAGCGGTGCCTGCTCTACTACCCCAGGACCAGCGCAGCGGGGTATGTCGCCGGGTTTGTGAGATTGCTGCTTCATGTCCTTGTCCTCGGTCCTCTCGCGCTGGTCCTGTCGGGAAAGCAAGTCCACAACCCGGCGCGGCCCGGCTTCGCCACGAAAGTGTACGCCGGACTGCTCTTAGCCTCACTGGTCCCGCTGTTGGCGTACACTGTATTGCTCAGAACTTACTTGGACCGCCGCATGCGCGCGGAGACCGAGCGGCATGGGGTCAGCGTGGCTCAGGTCGCGCGCAAGTTCATCGAGGATTTCGTCGCTTTCAGGATTCAGCGTGGGGAGAGTCCGTCGGATATCTTCAACGACGATCTTGCAATCTGGATCCAACGGATCGTTCGGCAGGACTTCAATATATTCGAAGGGCGACTCCTGGTCGCGACGAGTAGACGTGAGCTCTATGAGTCGGCCTTGGTGCCTGACTTTGTCGACGGGAGGGTGTTCGAGCGGATCGTAAAGACGCACGCCCCTTTTTACAACGCCTATGGATACCTGGGAAAGCTCCGCCTGCTCACAATCAACACACCACTCGCGATCCCGGGGGCGGAGCAGCCGATGATTCTGAGTGTGCCGATCCCGATACAGGAACGCGAGGTCGTGGCAGAGAGGGAGGAATTGGGTCAGAGCATCGTCATGATCTCGTCGATTGTTGTCGTGTTCGCGCTCTTGATAGCTCAGCGGCTGGCGAGGCTGATTTCGAAACCGGTCGAAACGCTCGTGGCAGGGACATCGCACATCGCCCGAGGGGAGTTCGACTACCGGATACCGGCCGAAGGCCACGATGAGGTCCGGCTGCTGGTCGACTCATTCAACAAGATGGCCCAGGACCTGAAGACCTACCAGGACGAGACGATCAAGGCCAGCAGGTTGAAGGTGCTCGCAGAGATGGCCCGCCGCGTCGCTCATGAGATCAAGAACCCACTGACGCCAATCCGCCTGAGCGTCGAGCACGTGCGCAAGGTCTATGAAGACGGGAGTCCCGATTTTCCCCAGATCTTCGATCACTGTCTCGACAACATTCTGCGAGAGGTGGAGATTCTTCGGAAACTCTCACAGGATTTCGGTCTCTTCAGCCGCACGGAAGAGCCCCGATGGGAGCAGGTCGATCTGCAGGCCTTGATCACGGAGATCACCGATCCGTACTCGGTCGGGCTGGAGGGGGATATCGAGATGAGCACACACTGGGAGCCGGTCCGCACAAACTACCTCCTCGACCGTGAGAAGACTCGGCGGGCACTATCGAATATACTCCTCAATGCGGTTCAGGCGACCAGGAAGGGGAGAATCGAGTGGCGTATCGCAGAGCATGAAGGCCATGTCGCCATCGCACTTTCTGACACGGGGTGCGGCATCCCGCCCGACGTCATGTCCAAGCTGTTTCAGCCCTATTTTTCGACGAAGGACAGGGGAACCGGCCTCGGCTTGGCCATCACTCGCAAAGACATCGAAGACCAGGGTGGGAGCCTCACGATCGAAAGCTCAGGAGCGCGCGGGACGATGGTTGTGGTCAAGCTGCCGGTCAGGGACGAGGGATGACGGGAGTTCAAAGTTCAAAGTTACCGGACCAGGCTATTCTTGTTCGAGGTTCAAAGTTAGTGGACCAGGTTATTCTGCTTCAGATTCGAAGCTCCCGGACCACGCCATCCGTGTTCTTGAACTTGGAACTCGGAACTTTGAACTTCAAGATCAGCACTGAGATATGCACGACTCACGAACTACCATGACGATTGCGGCGACTGCGCCGACTCGGATCGACCTGGCCGGGGGGACGATCGACATCTGGCCGCTGTACGCTTTGCACCCCGGCTGCACGATCAATCTGGCTATCGATCTGATGGCTCTGGTGCAGCTCCACATGACGCGAGGCCGCACAGCTCACATCGTGTCGCGCGACCAGTCCACAGAGCTGCGGCTCGATGTATCGGAGCTGGAGCAGATGCAATCGTTGCCGCTCATTCGTGAGCTCGCGCTTCATTTCAGCAGAGGTCGACGGTGTGGATTCAGGCTCGAGACATCCTGCGAATCACCGGCAGGAGCGGGTCTGGGTGGTAGCTCGGCCCTGGCCGTTGCGCTCTGCGGGGCTTTCTCGGCGGGAAGTACTGGAAGCAGGCTCCGGGCTGATAGACTGATCACGATTGCCAAGAACGCCGAGGCACGAGTTATCGGCATCCCGACCGGTATCCAGGATTACCATGCGGCGGTCCGCGGGGGGTTAAACGTGATTCTGCTGAGTGCGGATGGGGAGCGGGCCATGCGCCTGCCCACCGACCCTGCCGCGATTGCCGAGCGCCTGGTTCTGATCTATGGCGGCAAGAGCCGGAGCTCCGGAATCAATAATTGGAAGGTGATGAGAGACCGGATCGATGGTGACGCGACGGTGACGCGGGCACTTGCCGCGATCGCGGCCGCATCGCATGCGATGGCTGAGGCGCTTCTATGCACGTCGTGGGATGGGTTCGTGCGCGCGATGCGATCGGATTGGGATGCGCGGATGGCGCTCTCGGACGGGATTCTGACTCCCGAGCTCGAGAGCGCGATCGAGGTGGCGAGGCCAGCGGCTGCGGCCTGGAAGGTGTGCGGTGCGGGGGGAGGAGGGTGCATGGTGTTTGCCTGCACTCCAGGACGGCGGGAGCGACTCCGGCGTGGCCTCGCGGAAGCCGGCTTCCGACTTCTCGACTTCAGCCCATCCCGGATGGGATTGCGAATCGCTCGGAACAAGCCGTGAAAACCAGGAGGGATTTCTATGCGCCGATTCGGAATCATTCTGCTCACGCTTTTGTCGATGACGAAGACAGGACTTGAAGCGGTGGAGAGATCACAGGTCCCGGAGAAATACAGGTGGAACCTCGCCGACCTCTACGCCTCTGAACAGGCCTGGCGGGATGCTCGCGGTGCAGTGGCCGCGAGGTTCCGCGAGATGGAGAGCTTTCGGGGCCATCTCGGCGATTCATCCGAATTGCTCGAACGGGCACTGGACACCATGTTCGGAATCGACAAGGAGGTGTCTCGAATCCGCACGTATGCAACCCAGTCTTACGATCAGGACACGCGGGTATCGGCCGGGCTCGAGATGCAGCAATCGGCTGAGCTGCTGGCCAACGAATACCGTGCGGCGGTCGCGTATGTGAGACCTGAGATTCTGGGTCTGGGCTCCGCCAGAGTGAAACAGCTCGTGGCGAGCCATCCAGGCCTCGGCGTCTATGCGCATTTCCTCGACGACATCCTGCGTGTGGAAGTCCACACCCTTTCTCAGAACGAAGAGCTTGTCATCGCGCAGGCAGGCCAACTCGCGGCTGCGCCGGAGTCGATTCACACCGTTCTCGCAAACGCTGATCTTCCGTATCCTGAAGTTGTCCTGACCACGGGCGAGAAGGTCCGGCTCGACCCATCGGCATATGCGAAGCACCGAGGCTCCGCGGTCCGGGCGGATCGCGACCAGGTGTTCGAAGCATTCTGGGAGGCCTACGACAGGTTCCGACGCACGTTCGGCGTGGCACTCTACGCGCAAGTCAATGCGCACATTTTCACCAAGAACGCGCGGAAGTATGGCTCGTGCCTGGAAGCATCCCTCGACCGCAACAGCATTCCAACCGATGTCTACCGTCACCTCATCGCGGATGTGCGTGCCTCACTGCCGACGCTTCACCGATATCTGAACCTGAGACGGCGGATGCTGAACGTGGACGTGCTGAGATACGAGGATCTGTACGCGCCGGTCGTGAAGGAGGCGGAGCTGACGTACACTCCCGAGCAGGCGATCCAGATGACGCTCGACGCATTCGCCCCGCTGGGCAAGGACTATGTCGACTCCCTGAAAACGGGATATGACAGCCGTTGGGTGGACTTCCTTCCGAACGATGGAAAGAAGTCGGGTGCCTATAGCAACGGTACCGCGTACGACGTTCATCCCTACCAACTGCTCAATTTCAATGGCAGCTATTATGATGTGTCCATCCTGGCTCACGAGTCCGGCCACTCCGTACACGCGTATCTCGCCTGCAAACAGCAGCCGTATCAGTACTCGGACAGTGCGATTTTCGTGGCGGAGGTCGCATCGACGGTCAACGAGCATCTCCTGGTGCGTCATATGCTGGACCGGACCAAAGACGAGGGCACCCGTCTCTTCCTGCTCGGGCAGTATCTCGACAATTTCCGCTTCGTGATCTTTCGGCAGGCGATGTTTGCCGAGTTCGAGTTGAAGATCCATGAGATGGCCGAAAGGGGAGAGACCCTGACCGGAGATGTTCTCAATAGGACGTACCTGGAGCTGCTCCGCGCCTACTGCGGACACGAGGCGGGCGTGTGCAAGGTGGATGAACGCTACGCGGTCGAATGGGCGTACATCCCTCACTTCTACTACGATTTCTACGTCTATCAGTACGCGACGAGCATGGTGGCATCGACGGCATTGGCCAAGGGGATCATGGAAGAAGCGAAGCGGTCTCCCGCAACCACGGCCAGACGCGATGCCTACCTGACCATGCTATCCGCGGGGTCTTCGGACTACCCGATCGACCTCCTCAGGCGAGCGGGAGTCGACCTGACCACAAGCGCCCCGTTCCAGGCTGCCATGTTGGAAATGAACCACGTGATGGACGAAATCGAGACCATCCTGTCTCGCAAGTAGCGGAGAGCTACCTGCGCATCGAAATCTGGTTGTCGATCACGAGCATCGCCTGCTGGATTCGCAGGATCTTCCGGTTCCGCTGCTGCTGCGCCATCGTGTCATCCTGTGGCGGTTGACTCGATCGGGTCTCGCGAATGACCTTGTCGAGCTCGAAGCGGAGTTGCTGCAGCTCGGGTACCGTCATCTTCCGCATGATCACAGGATTCAGAAGTATGTAGCCCTCGCTGACGTCCCTCGCCATCGCAAACGCGCTGCCTCCGAGAAAACTCACAATCGTACCCCTTTCATCAAGAATGCCGAAGCGGAAGTGAAGTAGAGCGGGAACGGCTCAGGACCCCTATCTTCGCTCGTGTCGATCATCGGGCTTCCTCCTCGCGTACCAATAATATGCAGGCAGACCGGCCAGGATGAGACCTGTTCCGATGAGCGATTCCCACGGCGTTTCGATGAGCGTGTTCACGAGCAGACCGGCGCACAGGAGCACGAACAGTCCCGGAACGACCGGATAGGCCCAGACCCGGTAGCCCGCAGCTTGAAGACCCCGGCGTCTGAAGATGAAAATCGCCGCCACGCTCATTCCGTAGAAGATCCAGAGCGCGAAGATCGCAAAGGTGAAGAGCTGGTCATACCTGCCGCTGAGGGCGAGCAGAGCGGACCAGATCCCCTGCGTCACGAGCGCGAATCCAGGAGTCGCGAAACGGGGATGAATTTCCGCCATCCTTCGCGGGAACAGACCATCCTCGGCCTGCGCCTGATACACGCGCGCGGCGGCAAGGATCATTCCATTCACGCACCCGAAGGTCGAGATCAGGATGAACACCGCGATCAGGGAGGCGCCCCTGCCGCCGATGACTGTTTGCATCGCATCCGCCGCGATTCGCTCCGAGGACGCTATCTGGCCGATGTCGAGGACCCGGAGGTAGGCAACGTTCATGAGGAGGTAGATGGCGACGATGCCGGCGGTACCGAGAAGGAGTGCGAGCGGGATCGTCCGCCGTGGACTCTGAGCTTCTCCCGAGATGAAGGTGACGTTGTTCCAGCCATCCAGAGCCCACAGTGCGGCCACCAGTGCCACGCCGAAAGCGCTCGTGAACGCGAGTGCACCGGAGGGAGCCGAACCGCCCGCGAAGAATGATGCAATCGGACGGGCACCGCCGGCGCATCCAAGAAACACGATCGCGAGGCACGCCAGCGACTTCATGAGGGTGAAGGCATTCTGTACAAGTGCCCCGTACTTGAGCCCGATGTAGTTCACTGCGGTCAGCACAGCCACGAGCCCCGCAGCCCAGAGCTGATTCTCGGTGATTGCGATCTGAACCGGCCACGCGAACTCCACAAGAGTTCCATGGGAGGGAACGAAGTACCCGAGATACGTAGCGAAGCCGACCGCGACGGCTGCTATGGACCCTGATTGCGCAACCCAGAAAAGACTCCATCCGTACAGAAAGCCCCAGAGCGCTCCGTACGCCTCCTTGAGATAGGCGTACTGGCCGCCTGCTTGAGGGAACAGCGCGCCGAGCTCGGCGTACGAGAGAGCGCCGAACAGGCTCAGCACGCCCGCCACAATCCAGACCAGGATCAGCGCTGCCGGCGTGCCGACGGCAGCGGCGATATTCGACGGAACGAGAAAGATTCCCGAGCCGATAACGACGCCGATGACGATGGAAGTCGCGTCCCAGACGTTGAGCTTCTTGCGGCCCATGTGTCGCTCATTGTTCATCCGCCCCCGCGTCGTGTCAAGGAAAAACGGCCACAGCCATCGCACCGTGCCGGCGCAACGGAGTGCGTCCATCGTCGACCGGGTCAGTGCCGAACCCTCGTGATCTCGTCTCCGCCAGGTCCGCTCTCCACTCTGCTACAGGCAGGGCCCCCGACTCCACCAGTTTGAGGCCCCTGCTGATCAGGCTCCTTGCATTACGCTCCGAGTTTTGGTTTAGTGTTAGGATTCGTCGAAGTAGAAGGATGGAAGGGGATATATGAAGCATGTGGTGAAAAACCTCGAGGAAGAGGTCACCAAGCTCGAGTACGAGCTCGTGCACGAGCTTCCCAAAGAGCTGAAGAAGGCGCTTGCTCACGGTGACTTGCGCGAGAACGCTGAGTACCAGGCGGCCAAGGAACGTAAGGACTTTGTTCAGGTGCGCATCAGCCAGCTCAAGAAGCGGATCGCTGACCTCTCGCTTCTCAGACTCGACGACATGCCCGAGGATCGCGTCTCCTTCGGCTCGACGGTCACGCTCCTCGACCTGGACCGGCAGGCGGAAATCACCTACAAGCTCGTCACTGCGGAAGAGAGTGACATATCCAAGGGCCTGATTTCCACGACATCCCCTATCGGCCGCGGGTTGATGGGACGCGCGGAAGGTGACAATGTGGAAATCGTCATTCCCTCGGGCAGGAAAAGATTCGAGATCGTCAGGCTACGGACGATCCACCAGGGGTAGGCAGAGATGGACGTTAGGAAAGTTCGCGAAGACGTGAAGAAAATCCCGCCGGCGAGTGACGAGGCAGGCGGGATGCACAAGAAGGGGCTGCTGAGGGAGTACTTCGAGCTCGTCGCGGTCACCGTCGTCTTCACTTTGTACTTGCAGACCTTCGTGGTCCAGGCCTTTCAGATACCGAGCAGCTCGATGGAGCAGAATCTGCTCGTGGGTGACCATCTTCTCGTCAACAAGTGCGTCTTCTCTGGGTTCGGAGTCGGGGGTTGGGCTGAGCACATCCTTCCGTTCGAAGACCCGAAGCGCGGGGATATCGTGGTATTCAAGTACCCGGAGGACCCGACGAAGGACTTTGTGAAGCGCGTGATCGGGTTGCCCGGAGATATGGTCGAAATCAGAAACAAGCAGATACTGATCAATGGGAAGTCATTGGAAGAAACGTATAAATTTCATACAGATGCACATATTTATCCATCATATGAAGTCGGTATGCGACCCGAACTTGCGGTTCGAGACAACTTTGGACCAGTGCGCGTGCCCGACGGGCATTTGTTTGTGATGGGTGACAACCGGGACAATAGCTTGGATTCAAGGTATTGGGGTCCGCTTCCGCGGTCATACCTGAAAGGAAAGCCGCTGGTGATCTACTGGTCGTATGAGGCAGATAAGGAGTCCTACATGAAGACGGACTACGCGACCCGCGCCAGGAATCTCCTGTCGACGATCATCAATTTTATTCCGCGAACGCGGTGGTCCAGGTTCTTCAAAATCATTCGCTAGCGCGTGGCACCTCGTGCTGCGGACGGCATTGTCATGTCCTCGAGATTGGATCGTGGAGGTGGAATGTCGTCCATGAGCGGACTGTTTCACATCGAGACCTTCGGCTGTCAGATGAATGTCCACGATTCCGAAAAGATAGCGGGGATCCTGGCTTCTGAAGGGTATGCGAGAGCACAATCGCCACAGGCAGCCGGGGTGGTCGTTGTCAATACCTGCTCGGTCAGGGAGAAGGCGGAGAGCAAGCTCTACGCGTACCTCGGGCGCCTCGGTCGTCGAAAGGCATCGGGCGAGGCGATCACAATCGGCGTGATGGGTTGTGTCGCCCAGCAGGAGGGCGAGGAGCTGCTTGCTCGGGCCCCCTATGTGGACTTCGTTCTCGGAACGCACCAGGTTGTCGCGCTCGCGGAAGTCTTGAGACATCTACGGGAGAAGCCAGGCGCGGTGGTGGAGACACGCATCGGAAGCGAATTCGCCGAGATCCATCCCTCGGTCGCGGATAGATCGCAGCACGGTCGCGCACTCGTCACGATCATGGAGGGGTGCGATAAGTTTTGCACGTTCTGTGTGATCCCCTATACCAGGGGTCGCCAGCGCTACCGAAAGATGACTGCGATCTTGGACGAAGCTCGGTATCTTGCATCGCGCGGCTTTGTCGAGATCCAGCTGCTGGGGCAAAATGTCAATTGCTGGTCTGACGGTGAACAGGAATTCGTCGATCTTCTGCGTGAGATGGAGGAGGTCCCGGTCGAATGGATCCGCTTCATCACCTCTCACCCGGCTCATTTCTCTGACTCGATCATCGACTGGATCGGAAGATCGACGAAGCTGTGCCCGCAGATCCATCTGCCCGTCCAGTCCGGCAGCGATCGAACCTTGGAGCGGATGCGACGCGAGTATACCTGCGATCAATTCCAGAGGATCGTGGCGGCCCTTCGGGAGGCGAGGCCGGGAATCTCTCTCTCAACCGACATCATAGTGGGCTTTCCTGGCGAGACCGAGGAAGACTTCGAGATGACCATGGGGCTGTGCGGAGCGGTCCGATTTGACTCGATGTTCTCCTTTGCGTATTCGCCACGGAAGTACGCGGCAGCCAGCCGCTGGACTGAGGACGTCCCAGCGGAGATCAAGAGCGCGCGACTCATGCGGCTCCAGGAGATCCAGAAACTGGTACAGACGGAGAAGAACGTGAGCCGCGTTGGATCAGTGTTGAGGGTCTTGGTCGAGGGGAGGAGCCGGAAGAGCGACACCGTGCTTGCCGGCCACAGTGCCTGCAACCGCGTTGTGAACTTTGTGGCCACAGAGCAAAGGATTGCCACAGGATCATTCGTCGACGTGCGGATCACGGGCGCTGGACCCAATAGCCTCTTCGGACAGCAGGTGGGGCAGGGCGCGCCCACGGAACAAGCCACCTAGCTCAGCCACTGTCTGGCAAACGTACCAAGCGTTCGCGACCAACACGGGTCCCGAAGCATAGGAGAACGCCCCGATCTCCCTTGACACCCCTAGGGAGCGCACCTATATTTAGGGCAATGATGCGAAGGAGCAGTGATGGAAATTGAGATGAAGATCAAGGGACTGATGATAGATCCCATCACGAACATGCCCATTGTAGTTTTGAGGGAAAAAGAGGGATCGAAGGTCCTGCCGATCTGGGTTGGTATTTTTGAAGCCAATGCAATTGCCCTGCAGATTGAGAACATACAGACTCCGCGCCCGATGACTCACGATCTCCTGAAGAATGTCATCATCGACATGAAGGCCTCGGTTCACAAGATCGTCGTGAATCAGCTTAAGGAGAATACATACTACGCACTCATTTTCCTCGAGCAGGAGGGAGAGATTATTCGCATCGACGCGCGGCCCTCAGACGCCATCGCGCTTGCTCTGAGAACCGAGTCCCCGATTTTTGTTGAGGACGAGGTCATAACTTCGGCCCGATCTGCTGAGTTGGCGAAGGACTCGAACGAGACCGAACGAATGCAGAAATGGCTGGAGAATCTCGATCCCGACGAGCTCGGGAAATACAAGATGTAGTGGGAATAGATAGCTGCCCACTGAGGCGCCACTCGCACGAGGCTCATCTTTTCATCTTCTCGGATTCCACACTTCAGGGTACAATGCTGCACGACGCAAGATGATCCTCGCAATCGCGAATCAAAAAGGGGGCGTGGGTAAGACGACCACAGCCGTGAACCTCGTGGCCGCTCTCGCCTTCAAAGGTCGACGTACGCTGCTGGTCGACATGGATCCGCAATCGAACAGCTCAATGAGCTTCATCGACGTGAGAGCTGTCGAGAAGACGATGTACGACATCCTTGTGGACAAGAGCTGCACTTTCGGCGATGTCGTCCGGCCGACAACGATCATGGGGCTCGAGGTCGCGCCGTCCCGCATAGCCATGGCGAAGCTTGAGACTAAGCTCCTCGGCGAAGTCGATGGCTACTACAGGTTGAAGGACAGACTCGACGAAATCCGCCGCAACTACGACTTTATCATCGTGGACACGCCCCCGACCCTGGGACTGATAACGGTCAATGCACTCGTCGCTGCCACCCATCTGCTGATCCCGATCCAGTCCTCATACTTCGCCCTCGAGGGCACCGACGACCTCCTCGAGACGATCGACAAAGTCAAGGCGCGACCAAACCCGGCATTGCAATTGCTCGGCGTACTCGTTACTCTCTATGACAAACGGACGACGGTTGCGCGCGATAGCTTGGCCGCGATCCGATCGCTTTTCGGCGAGAAGGTTTTCAAGACAGTGATCACGAAGAGTGTGAGGCTCGAAGAGAGCCCAGCCTACAAGGAATCGATCTTCACCTACGCTCCTGATTCCTCGGGTGCGTTGGAATATAACCAGCTAACTGAGGAGATTTTGAACGGTGCTTAAGAAGGCAGGCCTACCCGACAATTTACGCCTCCGGCACGATTTCCATTTTGTGGAGGAGCTGACGAACAAGGCAACCGGGGTTGTCGGGAGGATGATCCCGATCGACAGGATTGATCCGAATCCGAATCAGCCTCGCTATGAGATAGGGGACATCGGTGAGCTTGTTCAGTCGGTTCGGGAGAAGGGGATCATCGAACCTCTGGTTGTGAGGCCGATGGGAGGTCGATACCAACTGATCTCAGGGGAACGCAGGTATCGCGCAGCCGTACAGATCGGACTCGCTGAGGTGCCCTGCGTCGAGCGTGATGTTGACGACCGCGAGGCACTCGAATTGGCGCTCATCGAAAACCTCCAGCGGAAAGACCTCACCGCCTTCGAGGAGGCGGACGGCTTTCGCGCACTCGCAGACCAGTTCGGCTACACTCACGATGATATCGCGAAGAAGATCGGGAAGGCGCGCAATTCGATCACTGAGACGATCAGGATAAGCGACATTCCCGATACTGCGCGCGAGTTTTGTCGGCGCGCCGACATTGCGAGCAAGTCAGTGCTTCTGCAGATTGCGCGTTGCCGTACTCCCGAAGAGATGCTCGCCATGATCGAGACCGTGACAAAACACCAACTGACCCGTGACAACGTTCGGGCATTCCGTCGGGAGAAGAAGCCGAGAAAGATTCTGCTTTTCAAATACAAGACTGACGATGGGCAGTTTTCGTGTGCGATCCGATATAAGAAAGATGCTGCTTCGAAGCAGGAAATCATCGAGCGGCTGCGAGAGTTGATCGCCCGCCTCGAAAGCCAAGCCGAGGAATAGATCCGGTCGGTAGACACACATGGGTATTCTGGACAAGCTCTTTGGAAAGTCCTCGAAAAAGTCTCAGGCTACTCCTGCGGCCGGGAGGAAAGAGCGACCTCTCGGACTCGTTCCGTTGTCAAGGGAGGAGGAGCGCATCCAGAGTCTGCTGGCGAAGGAGAAGAAGGCAGGCACAGGCCCGGTGAGTCGGGTCGCGGCGCCGATTCCGGAACCAACTCCGGAACCAGATGGCGCGGCGGATCTCGTCAACGATCTTGCCATGCAACTCTCGCCCCCGGTTCCATCTCAGGCTGACCTCGGCTTCGGGTTCATCGGGATCCAGAAGCAGCTTCGGGACATTCAGAGCAATCTGCTCAATCTGGATGACCTGGAGCTCGACGAAAGGCTCAACCAGATTATCGAACGACTGC
The DNA here is from genome assembly GCA_016191015.1 of Acidobacteriota bacterium. Taxonomy (GTDB): domain Bacteria; phylum Acidobacteriota; class CAIWXX01; order CAIWXX01; family CAIWXX01; genus JACPPM01. The sequence goes on from JACPPM010000177.1 coordinate 17,221, forward strand.
AGGCTTACACAACACCCGGGGCCAACAACGGCGAAACGCTGCTCGTCGAGGATCGCGGAGAGATCTATGACCTGTTGATCGAGACACTCTCAATCGCAAAATTCCCCCGGTCGCGCGCCTCCTTGCGGCCGCTCCTCGAGATGGACCTCAAGGGAACGATCTCAGCCACGCAGGCTTCTCTTGCATCCAAGGCGATCTCACATCTCAACTGCAAGAACATTCTTGAAATCGCGAGGTTGCGTGAACTGCACCGGTTTTTCCAAGCCCACCCGGGACTGCCCGAGCCGCAGCTCATGGAGAAAGTTTGGGAGTACCAGCTCACGTCTGCCCAATTCGTGTTCTTCAAGCGGGTTGCCGAGAAGTATCCCAGCCTCCGGTCCATGCCGGAGATTTTCCAGATGCTGAGCGATGCGCAGATCCATTACCTTGCCCAGAATGTTTTGGGCAAGCCCGAGGACGAGTTCAGGGCGAACTTGGCGAAGATGCGCATCCTGCGAGATCGCCGCGCGCAGGAGGGGCCCTTCCAGAAGGCATTCGAAGAACAATTCCGGCTGTTCCTGCAAAAATCTCCGGCTGATCTCCGCGAGCGGCTTGACCAGCCCAATCCCGGTGATTTCAGCAGATGGGTCAGGACTATTTCTACTACAATCGTAGAATACATGGATTTCGAAGCCTCCGCATCGGGATTGATCGACCGCGGCGCGATGGAGAAGGACCGTTGGGCAGTCGCGCAATTTGTCGAAAAGGGGATGTTCCCGGCCGTGCTCGAGATCATAGAGAAGTTCAAGAGCCGTGCTGATCAGCCGCGAGAACTGGCATTCGAGATTCAGAAGCGAAATACGCGTTACTTTTCCAAGCATCCGCCGTACTGGGTGGCGATCGTCGAGGTCATCGCACGGGACCGGGAACGGGTGATCATAGACGGCAATCTGACCGGCGAAGGGCCACTCGGAGGCGTGCCGGTCCAACGCGAGAAGATCAACGTCTCTGAACGGATCAAGGAGAATCTCAAAGGTCGCGACTTCAGTTCGTTCGGCGATCGCGAAATCGCCGAAAAAGCTGAACGGGCGGTGCAGCTCCTCGGGCGGAAACTCTCGCAGACGGGCAATTTTCTGACCCTATTCTCGGATGCGTTGAACAACGCGAAACCACCTGGCCCGGATGAGCTGGAGTTCTTTCCGCGTTCGATCAGGTCGATCCAGATCGAAGAACTGGACGAGATCAATAGTGCGCTGAAGGCTGAGGGCAAGGAAATGAGGCCGACTGAGGAGGAAATAGTTCAGACGATGAATAATCTCGAACCGATACTCGATCTTTATCCGGAGTTCAGGGACAAGGGCGGTCTGGAGGTGTTCATCTATCAGAAATACGCCGCTCTCAAGAAGGATTCCGGCACGCCGGAGGAGTTGCAGCAGCGGCGGAGGGACATTGCCGAAAGGCTCAATATCGCCATCAACCAGGTTCTTATGCCGTGGGTCAAGCGACACCGGGAGAACATCGAAAACGCGTTCCTCGGAGGGTCCGGCTCCCGGGGGGAGGCACGATCGTGAGCAAGAAGAAAGACCGGGGGCCCGAAGAAATCATTCGGGACGCAGAATCCAAGATGGCACGCAAGGGGGTGTCTGCGGGGGAGCTAGAGTCGCTCTATGGCCCGATCAGGAAAGAACTGGCCTCGCTGCAGCCGAAGAAGAAGATCGTCGATGATGAGTTGGACCGACTCAGGGAAAAGATCAAGGGCGAGAAACGCCGGTGAGGGACAGCCTAGAAAACCCGGCTCTGCCCGTGATCCTCGAGGGCGACCTTACACCCGAGCTCACCCGGAAGTTCTTGTCCGGGACCGACATCGGGGTCGATCTCGAGATGATGGGGTTGAACCCACTCCGGGATCGGCTCTGTCTCGTACAGATCACGAACCGAGCTGGGGTTTCGGTTTTCGTGAAGTCACCGAAGCGGCCATGCCCGAATCTTCGGACTCTGTTCGAAGACGAGAAGGTGCAGAAGGTTTTCCACTTCGCGAGAATGGACATTGGATTCCTATTGCACCATCTCGGTATCCGGGTGAAACGGATCTTCTGCACCCGGACTGCCAGCAAGCTGGTGAGGACGTACACTGAGGCGCATGGGCTGAAAGACGTCGTTCAGGAATTGCTCGGCATCCAGCTCGATAAAACGGTCAAGCATACCGACTGGGCCAGCGATGTGCTCTCCGAGCAGCAGATCAAGTATGCGCTCCAGGATGCTGCTGTCATGATCCCGTTGAAGGACTGTCTGGTTCCGATGTTGGAGCGCGAGGGCCGATCTGAGCTTGCTGAGAAGTGTTTCGAGGTGATTCCTGTCATGGCCGAGCTGGATCTGCTCGGGTTCGAGCGCCTCTTCGAACATCACTAGTCGGCGCGCGGCGGGGGTGGTGTCGCTTTTGGAATTGACTGGAATGCCGATCTTGACTATATTGAGTGTGTGAGTCTTCACAGAAAGGGGGCGCAAGGGTTCGACGGGAGTAGTGAGGTCTTTAATGGCACGCCAGGGCCCACCCACCCTGTCAAAAAGGTGGAAACCAAAACTGCTAACAATCAGCTAGCACTGGCTGCTTAATGTGGCCACGCTCACGGTGTCCAGCCCGCGGGATGCCGATGGGCGTCACTTAGCGGGATAGTCCGGACCAAGATGCCCTTTCGAGGCCCGGGCGAAAGTTGAATGGGGCTGGTCGGGTATGCACGCCAGTCGGCGGAATACACGATGAGATCGACATAGGCTGGATAAGCGTGTAGATGTTATCGACTGAAGATTTCCGGACGCGGGTTCAATTCCCGCCGCCTCCACCATCTCATGTGCGACCTAATTTGACTGTTCTCGCGGTGGCTCTTGCCCTCACACTGTGGGCGGGGGATTCGTTTCTCTGGGCTGAGATGGGGGTGGAGCCCAGGCTTCCAACGGTCTGTATCGACCCGGGACACGGCGGTGTAAACTCGGGGGCGAAAGGACCGGGCGGCCTCCTCGAGAAGGACGTAGCGCTCAAGATTGCCCGAAAGCTGAAGTTCCTCTTCGAAGAGCGCATGGGTGGACGAGTGGTGCTGACCCGTGAAGCGGATGCGGATGTCGCGCTCGACGAGCGGACGTCGATTGCCAATCACAACGACGCGGACATCTTTGTCTCGATCCACCTTAACGCGAGTCGAGGAGGAAACGCGTCCGGCAGTGAGACTTTTTTTCTCAACTATCAGGCCACGGACAGTGATGCGCGGGCGGCAGCTACCAACGAGAATGGAGTCCTCCCGGAGGAGGCATTGAAGGGTGGGGACGGGAGTCAGGACCTGCAGATGATCCTCTGGGAACTGGCTCAGGCCGAGTATCTAGAAGAAAGCTCTCGGCTGGCGGAGTCGATCCAAGCGGAGCTGAACGGGCTCTTCGAGACTGAGAACCGCGGCATCAAGCAGGCGCCCTTCAGAGTGCTCATGGGAGCGCGGATGCCGGCTGTGCTTGTGGAGGTGGGGTTCATCTCTAACAAAGAGGATGAGAAGCGGTTGTCAACGGATGGATTCCAGGCATCTGTGGCACAATCGATATACAGGGGTATAAACGGGTTTCTACAGAAATACGTGAGGCAACGCTCGCCCGGTAGTGTCAGTGGCGGTGTGGACAGCGGGCGACGTGCCGACTAGACTCCTCTATTTCCTCGTTGTCAGCCTGTTGTTCGCGACAGCGGCGACGGGGGTGTACCTTTTCCTCGTCCGTCGAGGAGGCGAGCCAAGGAAAGTGCCGACAGCGGGCTCCAAATACACCGTCTCCGAGCAGCCCCTCTACACGAGTAACGAGAATCGGCGAAAGGTGATCGTGTTCTTCCCAGAAGATGGCGGCTTCGAGCTGGTGTCCCGCGAAAGGGAGATCTACGCGACCAGCTCGATGAGCAACCAGATGAAACAGATCATTGTCGAGCTGATCAAGGGGCCGAAGGAGGGCGAGGACGGAACTCTCCAGAGGGCACTGCCTGAGGCGACCAGGTTGCGCGAGGTCTACCTGAGCGGACAGACAGCCTATGTCGACTTGACGCGTGATCTGCTGGACAACATCGACGGAGGCAGTCGCCTGGAGCTTTTGACCATCTACTCGATCGTCGACTCCATCACTTACAATTTCGGGGAAATCCGCTCTGTCAAGATCATCGTGGAGGGCGCCGAGATCGAAACTCTTTCGGGTCATGTCGACCTCAGGCGGGCACTCACGAAGGACATGGCCTATGTTCGTCCGTCCGGTCCCGGCGCCTGATGGACTTTCCGATCGGGATTTTCGACTCGGGGATAGGCGGACTGACCGTCTACTCAGCCATACGCAGGAGGCTGCCGGGCAACCGCATTCTCTATCTTGGGGACACGGCGCGTGTGCCATATGGAACCAAATCAACACAAACTATCATCAAATACTCAATAGAAAACACGGCTTTTCTGCTCCGCCGCGGAGTGCGACTCGTGGTCGTTGCATGCAACACTTCATCAGCTGTGAGCTTGCCGTCCCTCCAGAGCCAAGTACCGGTCCCTGTTGTTGGGGTGATTCGGCCTGGCGCCGCATCGGCCGTTTCGCGGAGTAGATCCAGAAGGATCGGCGTGCTAGGTACGGAAGCGACGATCAGATCACAGGCCTATCTGAGGGCGCTGAAGGAGCTCGATCCAAACGTCAGGGTGTTCATGCAGGCCTGCCCGCTTTTTGTGCCGCTCGTGGAGGAAGGCTGGCTCGACCACGACGTCACGCGGCGGGTCGCGAGCATCTATCTCGGGGGCATGCGAACCCACGACATAGACACCCTGGTCCTGGGCTGTACTCACTATCCGCTGATCAAGGGGGCGATCGCGGACGCTCTTGAGCTCGATGGCGGTGGGAGGGTCGATGTGATCGATTCGGCCGATGCTGCGGCGGATCAAGTGGCGGACATGGCGACGGCGGTGGATGGTGGAGCTGGGTTGAGCGAGTTCTTCGTAACCGACTCGGCGGCGAGATTTAGGAGGGTGGCCGAGCTGTTCCTGGGGAAACTCAGAGGCACTGTCACCGAGGTGGATGTGGTGCACGACTAGCATGAGCTCGGCCCTCAGGCCGATCATGGGGCGTGTGAGACTCTTGGATTTTCAGGAGATGCGATGGGGCTGACAAGGACGAACGGGAGAGCGGGGGACGAGTTGAGGCCGGTTCGGATCGTCCCGGGGTTCACGAAGAGGGCGGACGGGTCCGTTCTCATCGAGGTTGGAGACACGCGAGTCGTGTGCACGGCCAGTCGCGAAGACAGGGTGCCGCCGTTTCTGAAGGGGAGTGGCCGGGGTTGGGTCACGGCCGAGTACGGCATGCTGCCCGCGTCGACCAACACTCGCATGACGCGCGAAGTAACACAGGGGAGACCGTCGGGGCGCACACAGGAGATCCAGCGTCTCATCGGGCGGGCGCTACGATCGGTGGTCGACACGTCGGTCATGGGGGAGCAGACCCTGTGGATCGATTGCGACGTCCTCCAGGCCGATGGGTCGACCAGATGCGCTTCGATTACCGGCGCGTTCGTGGCAATGGGACTGGCGATGAAGAAGATGCTCTTCGAGAATCGACTGAAGGCGATGCCGATCAGGGACTACGTGTCTGCGGTGAGCGTCGGGGTGGTCGCCGGCGAACCCCGACTCGACCTCGACTACCAGGAAGACAGTATGGCCGAGGTTGACATGAACATCGTACAGACCGGTGCCGGCAATTACGTCGAGATTCAGGGAACAGCGGAGGGCAAAGCATTCGCCCGCCCCGAGCTCGACCAACTTCTTGCCCTCGCTTGCAAGGGGAACCTGGAGCTAGTGCGCCTTCAGCGGGAGGTACTCAAGGAGCTCGTCAAGGCGGGCCGCGCCTAGGCCGACGAGCCGATCAAAGTCGCGTCAAGGGGGGACGGCTAGTTGACCGGGCTGCGCCAGAGTCGAGGCACCGACCTGGGGCGAGGCCGTTCCGTGCGAAACCGCTGATGGCGCAGATTTTTCCAGCATTTAACCGACGAGCAACTTGCTCCTCACTCTCGGGTCGGCGCAAAGCAATCGGCGACATCTGCGAGTCAATCTGTGAAATCTGCCGTATCCGGGACTTTGCCGTAGTCTTGCCTATTTGGCTCCCGATGCGAGCTCAGATTGACCGCTCTATCCGGGTCCATCATCTGCCGAATCGGTGGGATCTGGGGTTTGCCTGGGACTTTGGCCAAGACTGAGCCCAGGAAAGCGAAGCACACCGACGGGTGTGTGACAACTCCGCCGTCTATCGCTTCTTGCCCTTCTTGTCCTTGCCACCCGATCCGAGCGCCGCTTGCAGCTTCTCGGCGAAGAGGCCAAACTTCGAGTCCTCCTCGACCACTGGCGCTGGCGCAGATGCGCCGACTGCGGGCTCGACTGTCGGGGCTACCGCGGGACGGCCGCCAAGCTCAAATGAGACCTTGGAGACGTCCAGCCTGAAAATGGCCTCACTGACGTCCTCCGGACGCTGGTAGAAGGCGGGGTAGGAGAGGAGCAATCGAAGGAATTTTTCCCAGGGCACGAACGCCAGGGCGTCCAGGATGTGAAACAGCTTCAAGACGTTCATCGGATAGCTCTTCTTGGCATCCCCGATGCCGTGTAGAATCTTAACGGCAGCCTCGTAGAGGTCCCGCCTGCGATGGATTTCGGGCTGGAGCCCATCGACCTTGTGCAGATCATCGGGCGTCACCAGGGCCTCTTCCTGTTGCCGGAAATTCGATTGACGTGGCTCCTCGGATGAGACGATCAGGTCCCGCTTTTCGTCATAGCGGAATCCGACCCCCGACCGGCGTTCCCCTTCGGCCGTCTCGAAGGCCAGCTCGTATTCCTCACCCGACCGCTCCAGTGCCAACATGTCGCCCTGCCGGCATCGAGCAAAGAGGTCGCCAAACCCGAGCAGGATGCCGGACTCCGGGAAGTAGTCGATCATGAATCGTTGTTCTCCGTACCGGACGGGGATCTCGCGCTCCATGCCGAAGAAGCCGGCCGGAACATGGAGTGGTCGGAGAGCGCCGGCCGAGGTGTCGCGAAACGAGAGGCACATCCTGACCTGTTCGGTCGATGCCTCGAGGAACGGTAGGATCAGACGTTCTCGTTTGCGAGCCAGTATCTCCTCTTCGCCCTCGATCGTCTCAATGAAATCCTCGAGCCGCTCCACCACGCCCGGCGCCTCGTTCTTCTTAGCGTCGAGGTTCTCCTGAAGGTTCCAACGGCCCCAGTGCTTGAACGAGACGCAGACGAACTTCTTCCGGTAGAAATTCTCGAGCGTGTGGTTGAACGATATCGCGAATGTTGGAAACTTCACGTCGCCGCTGTTGGTCGAGAAAATCTCAGTGAGGATATCCTCTGTAGCCAGAGACGACCCATGGTCTTTGATCAGCTTCTCCGCCCTGTGAATGATGCCAGGATTAATCTCGATCTTGCGCTCGGCCAAAAACCAGTTGTTCTGCCACTGCAGGAACAGCGGGGAGGTGGTGACATCCCGCTGCAACGACGCCGTGAAGGCGGATTCCTCCTCGGGAGTCGGTTCCTGCGCCTTCACGCGGGGATCCTGGCTGTCCTCCAGAAACCTCACGTCGGCCGGCGGGTCACTCTGGGCGCATGCCAGCAGGAGCTTGGCGCCGGTCTTCGCCAGGAACTCAGTGTGAAGCTTGAACGATCCCGTTCCCTCGTAGTGGACTTCGAGCATGGTGCAGGGCAGAACGGGGTGCTTGAACTTGTCGACCACCATCAGGAGCACCTCGTCCTTCACGTGAATCGTTCTGGTCTTGCCGGCCCTCAGGGTTTCGTCATAATTCTTGAGGATCAAATCCCCGATCTCGTAATCAGACCTGGGATCGAAGATCTTGATCCGCTTGCGGGTGACCCCGGCCTTCTTCCGTTCAAGAATTGTCTGGACGATGCTAGCGAGGGGGAGTGGCTCGTCCAGCTCCTCGAAGAGGCTCTTCACAGCCTCGACGTCGTCACTCTGATATTCTAGCTTGCTCGTTTCGGTCATGATCAATTGTGAAGTCGCGCGGTTGCCTCGGGATCGCCCCGATGAAAGTGTCATCCTACATTCTCCGATCAGCCGAGTCAATAATGGAGAAGGATGACCAGGGGAACGTCAAAGTCGCGCCGCGAAGTCCGGGTGAAGTCGATCGGAGGAAACCGCAGATGACGCAGATTTTCGGAGGGATTACACAGATGGGATCATGACTCATCGCAGAGCGCTCCTCAAAGCGAATTCCATCGGCCTCGCGAACCCATCGGCGGAATCTGCGCGAAGAATCCGCGAAATCTGCGGTTAGCTCGGTACTTTGACGAGGCCCTGAGGATGACGACAAGACTGCGGCCAAGTCGAGGCGCCAATTCGGGCGTGTCCGTTCCGTACGTAACCGCAGATCGCGCAGATTCTTCCAGCATTCAACCGACGCGCAACTTCGTCCTCGCTCTCGGGTCGCCGCGAACCATCTGCGACTTCTATGAGTCAATCTGTGCAATCTGCGGTTTCCGGGGCTTTGCCGTAGCCTTGAGGATGACGAGCCGTGGCCCCGAACTAGTGGAGCTGACCAGTCGAAGCTCGGCACCGGAGCGCTGGATCGACGCTCTCGTTGCACCGGTCAGCTTTCGTCATGTACGCTGGGACAGATGCGGAAGCAGACTGGACCGACGCGACTCGTGCTCGCCACCTCGAACAAGGGGAAGGTGAGGGAGGTCAGGCGACTTCTGAAGGGATGTGGATTGGCCCTCCAGTCACTCCCGGCCACCCCATTGTTCGCTGGGGCTCCGCTCGAAGACGGACGGACGTTCGCGGAGAACGCGTGCAAGAAGGCCTCCCATTACGCGCGCGCGCTGAAGGCCCACGTTTTCTCGGAGGATAGCGGGCTCAGGGTCCGAGCGCTGGGAGGAATGCCGGGTGTCCGGTCGGCGCGATTCCTCGGGCCGTCCGCATCGGATGACGAGAAGTGTCGCGCCGTTCTGGACAGGCTCAAATGCATCCCCACCGGCACCGCGCGCGCAGCCACGTTCGTGGCTGCCGGGGCCATCGCTGATCCACAAGGCCGGATCCTCTTCGTCGCCACGGCTCGCTGCGCCGGCCGCATCGCCTTCGATCCGAAGGGCCGCTCAGGGTTCGGCTACGACCCCATTTTCTACTATCACCCTTCGAGAAAGACCTTCGCCGAGATGTCGTCGGACGAAAAGAATCGAGTGAGTCATCGGGGGCGCCTGCTGGCGAAGGTCATCCTGTTCCTCGGCCGGCGATTCCCGCGCGAGGGGCGATTCCGTGGTCGTCCGTTGGGCCGCGCCTGACGAGGCTGCGTCGTCCATCCGTCGCTCAAAAACTCTCTTCGTCCTGGTTTCGGAACACGCCTCGATAGGCGGCTCGGCCCGATGTCCGCTGAAAAATGAACTGACAGATGGGCAACCCTGGGGTGAGGTAGATGGGCATCGGGCTGAAATTGCTGATCTCGAGACACTGTTTGTTCGCTATCCCGGGCTGCATGAAGCTCGCAGAGATGTGGACCAGCAGGCCCAGCCTGGCGTAGCGGCTCCTTCCTTCGAGCCAGCCGCAGATATTGTTGGCCAGGCGAATCCGTTCATAGGTGATCCCGAGAACCGTCTCCTGCGGCATCAGCATCAAGCGATCCAAAACCCGAACCTTCTCGGTGATCTCCTCATAGTTGAGCCGGTCGTCGATGGTCAGCACGCTGTGCCGTTTCTTGAAGACCCGGAATTCGTTCCCGAGGTGCAGATCGACGGAGGCGGGGCCGACACACTTCCCATCAAACGGCTCAATCCGGATGTTCCCGCGCTTGATCTCCTTCAGAATCTCCGGTCGGGTCAATATCGACATACGTCCGAAGACTCAGAGAGCCGAGACACCCACACCGTTCATCGCACCCGGTCCATCCTCGAGTCTCTCGAATTCAGTTGTTGGCAATGAGCATCCGCAGGTCCTTCCAGTGCGACGAGAGCCGCAGCTTGCGAAGGGCGTTGGCCTCAATCTGCCGTATCCTCTCTCGCGTCACATTGAACGCCTGCCCGACTTCATCCAGTGTGTGCCGCCGGGGCTCATCGATGCCGAACCGCATCCTCAAGACACGCTCTTCACGAGGGGAGAGCGACCTGAGTCCCTCCCTGACCTGGTAGGCCATGTCCTTCGTCATCATTTCGTCGATCGGAGACACAGCGTTGGTGTCGTTGATGAATTGAGCGAGAGTGCTTTCCTCCTCTTCTCCAATCGGCTTCTCCAGGGGCACCGGAGTGTTGGCGACTTTCAAGGCATCGACAACCTTGTCGAGCGGCAGTCCCATCCTCTGTGATATCTCATTCGGTGTGGCCTCGTGGCCGGTCTGTTGAGTCAGCTCTCGCGCATGCTTCACCACCTGGTTATAAATCTCCACCATGTGGACCGGCACACGTATCACACGACCCTTGTCTGCGATGGCGCGGATCACCGCCTGCTTGATCCACCAGACCGCATACGTGCTGAACTTGTTACCCATCTGGAAATCATACTTCTCGACGGCGCGGATCAACCCGAGGTTCCCCTCCTGGATCAAATCCATCAGAGACAGCCCCCGGTTCGTGTACTTCTTCGCAATGTTCACGACCAAGCGAAGGTTGGACATGATCAGCTCCTGCCGCGCCCGCTCCGCATCCTGCTCGGCCACCCGAAGCCTCGCCGCCAACTCCTTGCATGCCGTCCTCTTGTCCTTATTCCGCCTCATCATCTCGAGGCGCTTCCTCTGTTTCGCTACCCACTTCGACTTGTCTATCCGTTTTGCAATCTCAACTTCTTCTTCTCGTGTCAGCAAACGAACCCTGCGAATATCCCTCAGATATGTCTTCAGGGCTGTATCAGACTCTTCCCAGTAACCCCGTCCCCCAGAACCCTGACTCGAGCTCGTATCCATTCTCCTATTCGCTCCTTCCCAAGTTCCATGTCCGTCCGTCTGGAATAGTGTGCAAATTCAATGCCACACACGTCACTCCCCGGTGTGCTACCGGACACATGACCACCATGTCTCTCATTTATCGGCACCAACGCCGAATGGCCTTAGCCCCAACCTCTCCCCAGCGTCACCGCCGGGGCAGGACCCGTAAACCCTAGAGCCAAGCCCAGTTCGGCCTACCTACACCCCAGACCCATAGAGGCAACCCCGCCTCGCCGTTCCCTCCAACACCTTCGCACCCTCCACATACCGTTCGTTTCTTCGACTCACCGACTCCTTCTCTATACCCTTCGATCATGATATAGGACCGCCGGGCACTTTTGTCAAACGGTTGACACCCCTGAGTGACAGTCCACTGTCCCAGTGAACGGACCCCGAACCGCCCAGCCTCGACTGGTGGGCGACAGTACGGCAGAATCCTGAGATCCACCACCCGAATGCAAACTAGAGGCATGCGACACAGCCAGTTTTGTCCCGGAATCAATCACTTCTGGAACCAGGAGGGAACGTTCGATGAAACGTCCGGCTCCCTCTCTCGAGCTTCCGTGTCCCTCTTTTCTTTCTTTGACACGCTGGCGGAGCCTCTGCTACATTGGTGGTGGTTCGGGACGTAGCGCAGCCTGGCTTAGCGCGCCTGCCTTGGGAGCAGGAGGTCGGTGGTTCAAATCCACTCGTCCCGACCAGTGAGTCGGACAAGTCACCTTGGCGCCTGTAGCTCAACTGGATAGAGCACCTGCCTTCTAAGCAGGGGGTCGGGGGTTCGAGCCCCTCCAGGCGCGCTTTGCATCCGGGCATCTCGTACTTGGCGGGATCGCCTCTCTTGAGCATGAACAGACGAACCTTGTTGCCGGTTGGTTTGACGGGCGCCGTGGGTTGCTGCTGCGCCATAGCGGCAGGTGCGTACTACGCCGTGGGGACGCCCAGCTATTCCTTGTTTCGGATGCAGCAGGCAATGCGTCGAGGCGATGCAGCTGCTTTCTATGCGTATTTCGACACCGAGGCAGTGGCGAAGAACGCGGTCGCTCACCTGGCTGGGAAGAGACCTCCTTCGCCCGTGCGACGTGCGGCGGTTATCCCTCCACGGGCCGCAGACCTACTGGCGGACAAGCTCGAGAGAAGAATCCGGGAGCAGCTCGATCAGCGTCTCAATGACCCGGAGAAGGCCTTCCTCGATGCCATGGAGTTCGTCGGGCTGAATCGAGACGGAAGCATCGCGACGGCAACGATCCGCCACCAGAACCAGGGGTCACAAACCAGCCTGCGCCTGGTTCAATCGGCCGATCGCCGGTGGAAAGTGGTTGACCTTGACCTCCAAATGATAGGGATGACGGAAGATGAGGTGTCGTCCGTGGAACGGGTCTCTGAGTCTGTACCGGAGGGGGAGAGCGATGAAGCAGCAGGCTCGTCAACAAGGCCGCCGGGCCGAGATCGCCCGTTGCTTGGGCAGAGAAGACAACAACCAGGCGGAAACCGCTGAGGGTGAGGACCTCTTTGTAACTGGTCGGGCAGGTAATCACCAGAGGCACAGGAGGCACAGTTTGTGGTTTTTGGGATTCCGTGCATTTTGTGGTCGCGCCTGTCCGTACCGCGCAATCACGTTTTTCCTTCACTCAGCCCTCTATTAGTTGACATAATAATCCTTATGCGACGCGGTAGTGGCGACCCGCCGTCTTCCCAACCCGGCGGAGCCGCAACCAAACAGGCAAGACCCGAGCACGCCGCAAGCCCCTCCCGAGCACCCCCTCAGGAAAGCAAGAAGTTAGGAATGCAGGAAGGGATCTGTTCGATGGCACCCAGACGCCGGCGATGACAGGCCAGTTCCTGGATTCCTCCCTTCCTGCTTTCCTGAGAGGGGTCCGGAAGATCTCACCCCCTCGAACGATCTGCCATTTCGTGTAAGCACTCAACTTTTTAGAGCCTATGCTCATTCGACCTCTCCGCCTCGAATGAGAGGCTCGCTCCGCTCGCAGCCGAGATCCGCAATACCGCCAAAGTCACCAAGACACCAGGACCCACCAAGCGGGTCCCCTCACCCCCTGGTGCGGCTTGGTGTCTCCGTGTCTTGGTGGTTTGGACGCCGGTTCCCTCACCCCCGGCTGACAACATGTTGGTAAGAGTCGAGCGCTAAGGTGCCTAGACTCCCGCCCGCACGGCCCTCCACGCCAGTTCGATCGCCTCGACCGGATCGAATCTCATCATCAGGTTCAGCTCCGCGTCGCTCGTGCACCAGCAGGTCCGGCATGTGACACGAGGCACGTCCCGCATGGCATCCCGCACCGAGCGCGCCAGACACGACGACGGGGCTGCCAGTTCTTCCCGTTTGTTGCAGGGGAAAATGTTGCCGTTTGGCATTAGGTACGCGAACAGGCGGCCCGCGAAGCACCTGATGTCCTTGCCGCCCGGCAAGGCTGCCAGGTACCTGATACCGGCGCGCGAGTTGACGATGGCGCCTGAGCTTCGTCGCAGATGCGCGAGCCTACCCGAGAGCGCCCTCATTTGGGTGCTGTCCAGCATGAGGGTATCGATGTCCTTGTTCCCTGCTGGCTCATGGTTGATAGGCTGGAATTTGATTCTCGCGCCGTATTCGGTGGCGATGCGGATCACCTCATCGACATGAGGCAGGCTGGCGGTTGAGACGACGGGGTTGAGCACGACCGGGATGCGGTCTTTCCTGGCATCGGCGAGCACGGCCATGACCTCGGCAAATGAGCCCGGAGCGCGGTATGCGTCGTGGACGGATTCCGGGCCGTCGAGGCTGATCTTGAGCATGTCGACGCGGCCTATTTCGGGTTTTCGCTTGAGGTACAATGCCCCGTTGGTCGTCAGACAGACGAAGATCCGCTTCTGGCGGCACCGTTCTATGATCAGTCCGGCGTCCTTCCGCACGAGCGGCTCGCCGCCGCTCAGGAAGACAAACTGGGTTCCCATTTCCGCGAACTCATCGACAATTTCGAGCGCGCGTTCGGTCGAGACTTCAGTGTCGACCTGATTCGGCCGGTCACAGTATGAGCAGCGGTAGTTGCAACGGTTCGTGATTGGCCAGCTCAGGAACAGCGGTATTTGCCTGCCGAGGAAGCGCACCTTGGCCATCGCTGATGCGGCCTTGATCTTGTCCCCCCAGGTCATCATCGGCAGTCGCCGACACACGCATCACGCAAGATTGCGGTATGTTGGCTCGCCCCCTCCCCTCCCCTTCATTCTATCCCCTGGGCTGGAAGAGAGTCTGCCACGCGCGGCAGGCGATCAGGGAGGCGCTCAAGTTTGGTCGCACGAGCTCTATGCCTCGCGTGTCCCGAGGGATCATAGAACTCGTGCGACCAATAGGGTGATGTCATCGAACTGAGGCGCCTCGCCCACGAATTGCGCGAGGTCGTCCAGGATTTTCGCACAGAGCTCCTTGGCTGGGAGTGTGGAATGCGTGGCAACCAGGTCGTTCAGCCTCTGCTCTCCGAACTCTTCCTCTCGGCTGTTCAGTGCTTCGGAGACACCGTCAGTGAACGCGACGAGGATGTCACCGGAACTAAGGTGGACAGTCTCTTCCTCGTAGCTCGCAACATCGAACATACCGACCGCCATGCCACCTCGATCCAAACGGATCGTCTCCAGTTCATCCCTGCGCCTGGAGGGCAGATCGGCGTCGGTTGCCGTCGGTAGGATTCCTCCCATCGGACGAAACAGCATCGGTGGGTTGTGTCCGGCGTTCACGTAGCTCAATTGACGCGAGAGGTCATCGTAGACCGCGTAGAAGAAGGTCGCGTACTTGTTATGGTCGGTCGATTCACACATGAGGCGATTGAGATCCGTCGCGAGGCCACGCAGATCGTCGCCGCGGACCGGGGCATGGCTGCGTAAAAGTGCCTGAAGGGTCGCCATGAGCAGCGAAGCGCCGATCCCCTTGCCTGAGACGTCGGCGATGGCGAGCCCCAGCCGCGAGGGGCTCACGCGCAGGAAGTCATAATAGTCGCCGGCAACACCGCGCGCTGCCTTGCACACGCAGACATACTCGAGAGTCTGCATCGCCGGGTGCGACTGCGGAAATAGTCTCGCCTGCACCTCTTTGGCGATCTCGACCTCACGCTTGAGTTTCTCCTGATCGGCCACCTGGCGCACGAGCTGCCCATACTCGAGGGCAATCGACGTCTGCTCGGCCACGGTCCGCAGGAGATCCTTGTCATCCCGTGTGTAGGGCTCTTCCGAGAGCTTCTCGCCGAGGCTCACGAAGCCGATCAGACCATCAGATGTCTTGAGCGGCAGGATGAGGCGAGCGCCGAGTCGCTCGATGACCCGCCGTTCTTGCACCATCTGCTCCGCCTGGGTTCCGACTCGCACCAGCGAGGTGGAGATCGAGCGGGGCCCCTCAGGGTATATCTCGATGGGCTCGCTCTCCGGCAGGCTCTCGAGATGGCGGGGAATGACGGCTTCAGCTCCGATGCTGAGTCGATCGGCTTCGATTGTCCCTGCCGCCGGACCATCGCCGTCTCCGCGCCGGAGCAGATGCGCACACTCGTGCATCTGGCCCTTCCGGAGGAAGACGGCGACGTGGGACGGGTGAAGCGACTGCTCGACCCGTTCGGCCACCAGGGTGACGAGCTGATCGGGCTGAGCGGCAAGCTTGCGGACTGCGCGACTCAAATCGGTCAGTATGCGCTGGGCATCGTATGCCTCGCGGAAGAACCGCCTGTCGATCGAGCGCATCACCGGCTGGTTGATCTTCCGCATCCCGCTCACAGCTGCCAGAGTGACGACCACCGTGACCCCGCTGATGGCGGCCGGTCCGGCACCCGGGTAGAACGTGGTGAAGAGGGACCGCGCGCCAAAATACAGGACGGCGAAGATCAGGATGCCTTCGAAAAAGGCGAAGCCCCGCGAGACGAGCAGGTACTGGAGGCCGCGACGGATGATCAGACGGATGCCGAAGACGCGGTGCTTCACGACGACGTAGGCGAACGAGAGCGGGAACAGGGCGAGTGCTGAAACCACCAAGATGATGAGCGCGAGCGGGGGTGCCTTGTCACCGGTGATTCCCACGTAGACGAGCATCGCGACCAGTGGCACCAGGCCGAGAAACGTCCCGGCAAGGAGAATCATCAGCCTTCGCCGCTCATCACGGGTCGGAGACTTCACGGTGTTGAGCACGAGAGAGGCGAAGCCGACCACGAGCATCGCGAAATCGGGCCAGACCCCGATGGCGTTTTTCAAAAACGTGCCCAGTCGTTCATTGGCAACAATGGCTCCCCACAGCCTTTCATGGAGGGCGAAGGAGAAAAATTGAGGCGCACCCGCCAGCAAATTCAAACCCCAGATAGCCAGAGCGAAAACGAGCCCGGCGGTCTTGAGCCATGGCAAGCGACGTTCCAACGGTGATGGCGACGGGAAGACGAGAAAGAAGCGCATGAAAAGATAGACGAGAAACGCGTTGGCGGTGTAGAAGTAGAAAACCGCGAGAGGGAGGAGTGGCCGGGGATTGGCGGCCAGGAAGGTCCCGAAGATGACCGAGAAGCTCAGGAAGAGAAGAGCGCCGAGGAAGGCTGTGTCGTCCTCGGGCTTCATGAACCCGACGAAGAAGGCCGTTCCTATCGTCAGCAGGGGCAGCAGGAACAGCATTGACGTGAGGAATATCTCCAGGGTCTTCGGGATCTGGGAGTCGTCGACCGGATCCAAAGCGACTCGCACCTCCGTTTCTCTTCCCTCCACAGCACGCCTCACGACCACACTCCATGGCTCACCCGAGCTCACGGTGGTGATGGCAGCCCCGTAGTCCGCGAGTGAGCGGATCGGGCCACCGTTTCCTTTCGAGTCGTAGATAGCCACAATTTTGTCCGCGGGCTTGATGCCCGCCTTGTGGGCTGGGGTCACCCGTCCGAGCGTATCCTTCTCCTTGACCGCCTTCACGGTCAGGAACCCCTGCTCGACCCCGTCCACAGTCCCCATGCCACCAGCAATGCTATCGCCCACTACCGCCTTGTACATGTCCGGAATCCGATAGAGGAGCGTTGCCAGGAGCAGTGAAAGAAGGATGAGGACTCTCCGTGTCTTCTTCTTCATCGTCTCACCTCAGGAGTGTAACTGCAGGCTCGTCGCAGAGGGCGGGATTCTCATAGAAGCCTCCTCTGACGGCACCAGTCGACCGCGTCGCGGAGCCCGTCGACCAGGTTGGTCGCCGGCCTAAATCCCAACTCGCGTTTGGCCTTCTCGACCGAACATGCGATCCACCGGATCGACTCGCCGACAACGTGCAAATTCATCGAATGGAGACCGCACCGTTCCAGCAGCTGATCCGAGATCTCGCAGGCCCGGGCGAAGAGGCGTGGGAGTCTCACGACGCGCAACTCAGCCCCCAACGCTGTCGCGATCCCCTGTAGGACCTCTACGGTCGTGTACGGGTGGTCGTCGGCGATCCAGTAGACCTGCCCGGCGGCGGCCGCCGAGCTACCTGCGAGTATGATCGCCTCGACTACTTTTGGCAGGAAGGCCATGCTCCGGAGGTTGTCTCCACCCCCGAATACCGGCGGCCGTCCGGCGCGAACCATGCGCATCAGCTTCGTCATCCGTGGCGGCTGTTCCGGACCGTAGAACATCGGCGCCCTGATGACCACGGTCTCGATCCGACCGGAGTACTCCCTGATAATTGCCTCGGCACGGCATTTGCTCTTGCCGTAAGCACTCTCGGGACTCATCGGTGGATCATCTTCATTCATGATCTTCCGTTCGGGGCTCCCCTGCGCGGCATTGCTGCTCATCAGCAACAGGCGCCCGACCCCGGCTCGCGCCGCAGCGTCGACCACATTCCTCGTACCCTGCACATTGATGCCGTGGAACCGACTCGTTCGCCAGGCATGGATGACCGCAGCGAGGTGATAGACCACGGAAACACCCCTTAGCACCGGCTCGAGCTGGGCCGGGTCGCGGATGTCACCACGGACGCTCTCGCACTCCGCAGGGAGAACTGACGGGTCGGCCGATGGGTGAACCAGGCAGCGAACGCACCTTCCCTCGGAAACGAGTTGCCGCACGAGCCGTGTCCCGAGCCACCCCGGGGCTCCTGTCACCAGTACGCGCTCTTCGCCCATTGGCCCTTTCGGCAGATTCTCTCCTGCAGCGAGCTTATATATCGGACGGCCGACCCGCGCAACTGCCCCGGTGTGCCCTTTCCGACCGACCCTACGAAACCCAGGAGGCGTGGCCCGTGTCTGAGATTCGGAGTACGGCTTGCATGCGGAATTCAATGCAGGCCATGCGGGGACTTGAATGGCGCCAAGACCTCTCCCTCACCGTCGCGGCTCTCATCGACCTCGCGATCGTGTGAACAGAGCCGCGAGCGTGAGCGAGCGGAGTGAAGATGCGCTCCCAATTCGTCATCGTTTGGTCCTGTACTCCGAATCTCAGCCCGGGCAAGGCCACGGCAAAGTCCCGGAAACCGCAGATTTCACGGATTGACTCGCAGATGTCGCCGATTGCTTCGCGCCGACCCGTGAGTGAGGAGCAAGTTGCTCGTCGGTTGAATGCTGGAAGAATCTGCGTAATCTGCGAGGAGATCTGCGCCTTCTGCGGTTTCGTACGGAACGGCCTCGCCCGAGCCGGCGCCTCGACTTTGCCGCAGCCCTGCAGAGGCCGGGTCGCTCACCTTGCATCCTCTCACTGACGCATGTTATAGTGCATCCATTAGCTGGCTGCTCGGAGCGACCTTGGATGTGATGCAGAATGGGAAGAGCGTGGCATGGCTGAAATCAAGGTGACGGATCGACGCTCATTCGATAGCGAGGGAGAGGTACGCGCGGAGGTGACCCCGGGAGCGGAGTCCGACGCGGGTCCGGAGGCAACGGAACAGCCCCGGGACCGCCCCGAGGTTGATTTCCATCAACTGGTGTTCTCATTCTACCAGCAAGCGTTGCTCGCCCTCGGGCTCCTCGCCCAGGGACCCGCATCCGGCTCCCCCCAAGGAGAGCCGCCGGAGGCCGATCTCGCGACGGCGCAGTACATGATCGACCTTCTCGAGATGCTACAGGGCAAGACCCGGAACAATCTGACACCGGCCGAGGATAAATTCCTGGCCGAGGTTCTCTATGAGCTGAGGATGGTCTATATCCACGTCGCGCGGAGCGGCGCCAAAGGCTGATGAATCGCCGTATCCTGATCGGCTCTGCAGTGGGGCTGTTCCTGTTCTTGGGGGTTGGTCTGCGGCCGTCGGGGGCCCAGGGGGACACGGAGGAAGAGCCCGGAGTCTCCCGTGCCGCGGGTCCACGGATAGTGCAGGCGCGGCTTCCGTCGGGAGATCAGCGGAGGGTCGCCGCGGAGGATCTATCGGACCACTGGTTTCGATACAGGAACTACCTGGCAAACGATCTGAATGAGCAGGCGGCTACCGAGCTGAGCGATCTGGTGGCGCTGCAGAAGCAGACGAAGATTCCTCGAGCGACAGAGATTGCCGAGGCGATGGTCTTCGAGGGCTATTTGTACTCTGCGCGCGGAGATCTCGCGAAGGCACGCGTCCTCTTTGGCGCCGCGATCGTGATGGATCGCTATCAGAGTGAAGCCTATGCGGCGTTGGCGCGGGCTGAGATTCGGAGCAACCGGCTGGCGGTCTGGCAGTATGTGAAGAACAATCTCCTGTCCGTCTGGTACTCGACCGTGTCATTCTGGGATCGGTTCACGCTGGCCACGAACCTGCTCCTGGTCCTGGGACTGGCTCTCGCCGTCGCCTTTGTTCTGTTCGCAGCGCTCATGGTGAGGAAGCATGCTGCCCTGCTTTATCATGACCTCCAGGAGTCGAACGCGGGGGCCCGCGGCAGGGAGTCGGCCTCGCGCATGCTCATGGCACTGGTTCTTGCCGCGCCGTTACTCCTCTTCTTCGGAGTCTGGTGGGTTGCCTGCTACTGGATCGCGCTCATGTGGCTCTACATGAACGGTAAGGAGCGGGTGATCGGGGGCGCGATGCTCATGTTTGCGCTCCTGCTCCCGGCTGGAATGTCCGGGTACCGAATCTTGTACATGAGCTATCGTGATCCGAGCGTTCAGATCCTGGTTGCGAGCCGATCCCCGAGCGATCCGAAGCGGCTGACGGAGCTGATGACCTCGCATGTCGGCCAGCACCCGGATGACCTGGACGTTCAGTTCGTCCTGGGAAACATCCATGGGAATGCGGGCCGCTACGAAGAGGCGCTCGATGTGTACAAGAGGATCATCGATCGTTCCCCCACATATCAGATCGCGCTGGTCAACATGGGGAACATCTTCTTCCACCTTCGTGATTACGAAAACGCGATCAAATACTATCTGCAGGCGTTGCAGGTCGACGGGCATTCCGCGCTGATCAACTACAACACAAAGGCCGCATATTCCGAACGTTTTGATTTCAGCAAGGCCGATCAGTACATGCGGGCCGCGCAGGAGATCGACCCGGCCGCCACAGCCCGGTACCAGGCGGCATCAGGTATGAAGGTAGTCGATGAGACTTTCAGCGTCCGCAAGATCGGCTGGCGGATGCTTTCTGGAAGAATCTCCTCTGGGCTGGAGCGCGACCCGCCTCTGATTCGAGAAATCGTACGCCGTCCGGAGTTCGTCGCCGTGACCAGCTCGCTGTACTATCCCGTGCTCGCGGCTATCCTGATTGCCGCGATTGTCTATGCTCTGGTGCGAAAGCGCTCGGGCGGCAGCCTGGCACTTTGCTGCGCCAAGTGCGGAAGGGCCTTTTGCAAGAAGTGTCAGCGAGGCGTGGGTCGCGATCGGTACTGTTCGCAGTGCGCACACATTTTTATCGTGAAGAACGGCATTTCGGAAGAGGCGCGGACGCGCAAGTTCTCCGAGATTCAGAATTTCAACGCCAAGGGCGGCCGGCGGCTCTTCATCATGTCGCTCGTGCTCCCGGGCTCCGAGAAACTTCTGGGCGATAAGCCTCTCCGGGGGTTCCTCAGCATCGTGGTCTGGCTCGCACTCCTGGGCGGGGTGCTGGCCGAATCCGTTTTCTTCAAAAGGTCGGTCCCCTTCTCCACGCATGCGGGGCAGTTCGCCACGGCGCTTCTCATTGCCGTGGTTGTGCTCTACTACGCGGCCTACAACATCAGAAACATCGTCAACCCTTCCCGTTTTCAATCCTGATAGGCGATGGACGGCATCCTGCACACAGTAAAAGCGGTGCGGCTCGCGATCGGCTCCGACCACCCCTGCCCCTCCACCGTCCTCGCCGGGCTCAGTACGTAGCCATGGCTCTTGCAGGTACTCTCAGGGATTTCAGTCTGGCGGACATCTTCCAGCTCATCAGCTTCCAGAGGAAGACCGGTGTCCTGACACTCCGTAACAAAGAGCAGACAGTGACGGTCTCGGTGATCAACGGGGCGATCGTCTCGGCCGACTCATTGCCCAAGAGGCTCGACGATCACCTTGGACAGGTCCTTGTCAAACAAGCGTTGATCACGTCCGATCAGTTGGAGAAGGCCCTGCAGATCCAGGCCGAGACCATGCAGAAGATGGGCTACATCCTGACTCACTCGAACTTCATCACGACCGAGGCCCTGAAGGAAGCGCTTCAGACTCAAATTTCGCAGATCATCTATCGGCTGTTCCGCTGGACGGACGGACACTACGAGTTCGCACAGACTGACAGCGTCGAATACGACCGCGAGTACATCACCCCGATCCAGATCGAGAACGTCCTGATGGAAGGGATGAGGATGCTCGATGAGTGGCCGATCATCAGTAAGAAGATTCCCAACTTCGATCTGGTGTTCAGACGCGAGATCAAGCCGGAGGAATACGAAGTCGAGGGGGCTGAAGATGCGTACACGTGGGATGAGGCTGCGGGTGCGGAGCCGGCCACGAGGATCAAGCTTTCCCCGAATGAGCATATGGTCTTCCAGCTTCTCGACGGTTCTAGCTCGGTACAGTCCATCGTCGAGAGATGCCGCCTGACTGAGTTCGAGACCTGCCGCGCGCTCTACGATCTCTTGAGCCGGAATCTGATCTCCGACGGCAGCGGACACAGGCCGGCAGCGCGTGTGGCAGGCGTCGGAGGCGTCGTTGAAGTCGCTCCGGAAGCATGGGACTACCGGCCATTCGCCCTCGGCCTCATCGTGATCCTCTCCTCTTTCTCACTGCTGATCGGGCTGATCCGGCCCGTCAATGTCCTCTTCAGGTTCGAGCCCCGGATGATGGATTTCAGCGAGGCCCAGAAGACCGCGGCGTTCGTGGAGATGGAGCGCATTGCGGAGAAGGTCAGAGTGTATTTCTTGCACACCCACCGTTACCCGGCGAGTCTCGAGGCCCTCAAGGAAGCAGGGTTGGTTGGCCCGCGTGAGATCAATGACAGCCAGGGCCCCAAGTACAGGCTCGAGACCCGTGACGGTTCCATCAGACTCGTGCAGCTTCGCTCTGCCGCCCCACTCCAGATCGTGATCGACAGCGTCAGCTCGCCGGCTGCCGTGCCCGATGACGAGCCGTGACGCCATTAATAGGATACCGCGCGAGCGGCCTGATGAGCAGCCTCTGAGGAAGAGGACCGTCGCATGAGGCTCATCCGATCCCTCAATGTCCCGGACCTTCCGCTCGCGCGAGTCGTGGCGCTCGGCAACTTCGACGGCCTTCATCGAGGCCATGCGCACATCTTCTCCCACGCCAAAACGCTCGCACGCAAGCTCGGCCACACCCCCCTCGTTTTCACCTTCGACCCCCACCCCCTCAAGGTGCTCCGAGGTGCAGGTTCCGTCAGGTTGCTTCAGTCCGTCCCGCAAAAGCTCAACACCCTCTCCGCTTGGGGCTTCGAAGAGGTGGTGCTTTTCCCCTTCACCCACGATTTCTCGCTGCTCACCCCCGAGCAGTTCATGCGTGACATCCTGCTGGATCGGCTCCGCGTGGCCGGAGTCGTCGTCGGAACGCTTTTCAATTTCGGTCACGACCGTAAAGGTGATGCGCCGATGCTTGAAGAATTCGGAAGGGCTCACGGCTTTCCCGTCATCGGTGTGCCACCCATCCGTCACAAGGGCCATGTCATCAGCTCAACCTGGATCCGCAAATGTATCGAGGACGCCGACCTGGCGGAGGCCGCCGAGCTTCTCGGCCGTCCTTACTCCATCGACGGCAAAGTGGTCGAAGGTGATCGCCGCGGATCGGCCCTCGGATTCCCAACCGCGAACATCGTCGCGTCGCACGATGTCCTCCCGCCCTCCGGCGTCTATCTCACTGCCTGCCTCCTCCACGACACCCTTCACCCCGCCCTCACCAACATCGGCTACCGTCCCACATTCGGATCCAGCAGCCAGCTCCTGATCGAGACTCACTTGCTCGATTTCTCTGGCGACCTGTACGCGAGAGACATCGAGCTCTTCTTCCTCGCCCGCCTGCGCGACGAGGCGCGCTTTGAATCGGCGACAGCCCTGACCCGAGAGCTCGAAGCCGATCGGGCCGCCGCTCGCGAGTTCTTCTCCCGGCAGCGACTCCCACCACTATCAGTGTGCAGACCCCTCCTGCCGGAGACCGACGCAGAGGGACTCACTCCCGACCGCCGGCCGAGATCCTCTTAGTGTCTAAGAAGTTGAGTGCTGACACGAAATGGCAAAACGTTCGAGTGGGTGAGATCCTCGGAACCCCTCTCAGGAAAGCAGGAAGGGAGGAATGCAGGAACGGAGCAGTCATCTCCGGAGCTCAGGGTGGCATCGAACAGACCCCTTCCTGCCTTCCTAACTTCCTGCCTTCCTGAGAGGTGCTCGGAAGGGTCTTGCAG
>JACPPM010000019.1 GCA_016191015.1 Acidobacteriota bacterium
AAAAACCTGTTCACCGCAGAGACGCAGAGGTCGCGGAGAAAGATTCCCCCTCTGCGCTCTCCGCGCCTCTGCGGTGAAACGGCATCCCCATGAGCCCGCGGCTCTTGGTTGCGGCTATGCCGCGTTAGGGACTAGGGACTCGGGCCGGAGACAAGTGCAGGAGAGGCTGGGACGGTGCGGATCAGGACGGCACCTCCGGGAGCTAATGGCTAACGGCTAATAGCTATTGGCTACCGGTTTGACACCCCGGCGCCATCCGATACAACATGTCTGCCCCATGACAAGGATGTGGAAGGTCGTAGCAGTTGTGACGGCGGTCGTTCTGGCTGTCGGCGGGTGGGCCGTGTACTCCCGCGTAAACGGCCGGCCGGCGATCGATCGCGTCATCTTCATCGGTTTCGACGGTGCCTCACCGAATCTGCTCGAACCCCTCCTCGCCGCCGGGAAGCTGCCGGCGATCAAGCGCCTGATGGAAGTCGGGGCTTACGGGCATATCAAGTCGTTCAGGCCGACCGAGTCAGGCATACTCTGGACATCGGTCGCCACCGGCAAGACGATGTGGAAGCACGGGGTCATCGACTGGACGTACGTCAAGAAGGCCGGCCTTGAGGTGCCCTACGAGGATTCCGCACGCAAAGTGAAGACTTTTTGGGAAATCCTCTCCGAGCGCGGTATCCGAAGCGGCACACTCAACTGGTGGTGGACCTACCCCGCTGCACCGATCGATAACGGCTACATAGTGACCGACCGGTACCGGTTGATGACAATCATCCCGCCGGCTCCGGAAACCGTATACCCGGCATCGGTCTTTCCAGGCGTGAAAGACCTGATTCTCAAGGGGAAACCGAAGATACTTCCGGTGATGGAGCGAGAAGGAATCCCGAACTGGAAAGCGGAAGACGCAGAGACGCCGTTCGGCGGATCGCGCAAGACGCTGGATTCCTATCACCTCTATTTTGCGCAGGACTACAGCGTCGATCGCGCGAGCGACTATCTCTTCGAACACGAACCAGTTCCGGTCTTCTCGACCTACTTCAGGCTTGTCGATGTCACCTGTCACTTTGCCTACCACTACGTCGAGCGTGGGCTCTACGATGAAACGGTGAGGCTGGAGCAGGAAGGGAAGCTCACGCAAGCCGACATCGACAAGATCGATCAAGAATTCGCAAGGGTCCTGACTCCGGTCTATCAATTCATGGACCGCATCGTCGACAAGTACATGAGGCGCATGGATGGACGCACGATGCTCATCCTCTGCTCTGACCACGGCTTCATGTACTCTAACGGCGCCTATGCGCACGGGGGACTCGCCAAGGAGGCACCAGACGGCGTGGTTTTCATGGCTGGGCCCGGAGTGACGAAGGGTTCGCGAATCGAAGGGGCCACCCTGTTCGACATCGCGCCGACGATCCTGTTCTCCATCGGCCAGCCGATCGCCCGCGACATGGATGGCGGCCTGCTCCGCGGCGCCTTCGACGACGCCTACCTCAAGCGTCATCCGGTCCAGTACGTGCCCACCTACGAAACGACTCAGCGCAAGACAGGCACATCCTCCACAGAGAAGACTGAAATGGACGAGAAGATCCTCGAGGATCTCCAGACGCTCGGTTACATCGAAGACCCGACGGACAAGGAGAACAAGCAGCCGGCCACGCCGCCATCCGAGAAGCCCGCGAAAAAGCAAAAGCGGCAGAAAGACAAATAGGCGGGCCTCGCGCGGACATTGCCGGCCGCTCGCCGCCGCGCCCTTGTGACGGCTAGTTCCCGGACAACCCGCAGATGAGCCGTCAGCCCTTAGTCCCCCACGGCGCAATTGCGGCCGCGGATGAGTAGTGGAAATGTCCCTTTTCCATTCCGAACTGGTAGCCGCGGGCTTCAGCCCGCGTTCGCCCGGGAGCGCAGGCTAAAGCCTGCGGCTACCGGCCCGAAATGCGATCCGTGATTCTTTGACATCCAGCGATCTTGGCTCCACTGCGCTCTCAGGACACGTTGCCGGATTTGCGAACCGAAGTACTTGGCCATTCGCTCCGAACGGCCGACCCCCCCTGCCAAGTGGGGGCGGCCGCCGTTTCCGGCAGATCGGTGGCTTCCAATAGCAGGGATCTCTTTCCGGGGCTAATAGCTAAAGGCTGAAGGCCGCGAGGCAGTATGCCCGAGGTCAGAGGAATTGACGCGCCCACGATGACAGCGGCGTCACGCCGTCTTGTCCCGCGAATTGACGCCCGATCCGCTCCGCCGTTACAATTCATCTTTTCGCCCGAGGTCATGATGAGCGCAGGAGGTGCGAAGACATTGCGAATCTTGATGCTGGCACCGGAGCCATTCTTTCAGCCGCGCGGGACGGCATTCAGCGTTCTGCACCGTCTGAATGCCCTGTCCAAGTTCGGCCACACGATCGACCTCGTCACCTACCCGCTTGGGGTCGACCGCGAGTTCCCCGGGGTCACGATTCACAGGGTGATGCGCCCCCCGTTCCTCAGGGCCATCAAGATCGGCCCATCATTCGCCAAGATCCCATTGGATTTCTTTATGTTCTGGCGCGCGGTCTACATGCTGCTGACTCGCTCCTACGACATCCTGCACACGCATGAGGAGGCCGGTTTCATGGGCCTCGTGCTGACCCACGTTTTCCGCGTCAAACATCTCTACGACATGCACTCGAGCCTCCCGCAACAGCTCTACAATTTCGAGTTCACCCGGAGCCGGCTGGTGGTCGGCATCTTCCGTTGGCTTGAACGACTGACCCTTCATACGGCCGATGCCGTGATCACGATTTGCCCCGAGCTGGACCGCCAGGTCGCACAGATCTCCCCCTCGACATGGCGCGTCATGATCGAAAACGTCATGGAAGAGGAGACTCGCGAGAACGTCTCGGCGGCCCGCGCCGATCTGATCGCTCGTCTGGGGCTCCCCGCCACCTTCGCCGCCCGCAAGATCGTCCTCTACACGGGCACATTCGAAGCGTACCAGGGTCTCGATCTGCTCCTCGACTCTGCGAAGATCCTCGAGCGCGACCGGAACGATGCGATCTTTCTGATGGTAGGGGGGAAACCCGAGCAGGTGGCCGCGTTCCAGGCCCGCGCCGCCGCTCTCGGTCTCTCCGACTCGATCTTCTTCACGGGATGGCGGCCCTCGGAGGAGATTCCGCTTTTTACGTCCCTCGCCGACATTCTCGCCTCACCGAGGACGAAGGGCACCAACACGCCGCTGAAGATCTATTCCTACCTGCGCTCCGGAAAACCGATCGTGGCGACCCGCCTGCTGACCCATACCCAGGTCCTCAACGATTCGGTCTCGATCCTTGCCGAGCCTGAGCCGGAGAAGTTCGCAGGTGCCTTGCTGCGAGCTCTCGACGACAAGACTCTCGCGGCCACGGTAGCCGCAAACGCGCGACGGCTGGCTGCTGAACAGTACTCTTTCGAAAGCTATATCGAGAAGATGGACCACGTCTGCGAGTGGTTGAGCTCCGGGGGCGCGCGGCCCGAGGCTGCCTGATGTGCGGGATCTGCGGAGTCTATAGCTTCGATCACGCGACTCCGCCCATGGCGCTTCTGAGGGCCATGAACACGACGATTGCCCATCGAGGGCCCGACGACGAGGGGTACCACACGGATGGCCCGGCCGCCCTCGCCATGCGGCGCCTCAGCATCATCGACCTCACCACCGGTCATCAGCCGATCTCCAATGAGGATGGGACGATCTGGATCGTCTACAACGGCGAGATTTACAACTATCCCGAGCTGCGCCGGGACCTAGAACATCGCAGCCACCGTTTTGCCACGCGATCCGACACCGAAACGGTCATTCACGCCTACGAGGAGTGGGGCATCGACTGTCTTTCACGATTCAACGGCATGTTCGCATTTGCCCTGTGGGATTCGAAGAGCTCCCGCCTCCTCATCGCGCGCGATCCGACTGGTATCAAGCCTCTCTATTACTACAACGACGGGCGCCGGCTCCTGTTCGGCTCCGAGATCAAGACCCTTCTGGCAGCCGGAGCTCCCCGCACGCTCGACACCGAAGCACTCGACTATTTCCTGACCTTCGAATACGTCCCGGCGCCTCTGACGCTTTTCCGCGGAATCCAGAAGCTGCTCCCGGGGCACGTCCTCACGGTCGAGGGGGGCCAGGTGACGATTCGCAAGTACTGGGACGTCCGCGCCCGGCCGCTCAAAGGAACCGAAGAAGAGATCGCGGATCAGCTTTTCCAGGTCCTGCGCGAGTCGGTGAAGATGCGCCTCCTGAGCGACGTGCCGCTGGGCGCCTTCCTCTCGGGGGGCATCGACAGCAGCTCGGTTGTCGCACTGATGTCGGAAATCATGGACCAGCCCGTGAAGACTTTTTCGATCGGGTTCGACGACAAGACCTACAGCGAGCTGAGGTTCGCGCGGGAGGTCGCTGCACATTTCGGAACGGAGCATCGCGAGTTCATCCTGAAACCGGATGGCTGCGAGATCGAGCATCTCATTCGCTTCATGGACGACCCCATCGCCGATTTTTCGATCTTCCCTACGTACCTCGTATCCAAGGTGGCGCGCGAGCACGTCAAGGTGATCCTGTCGGGAGACGGCGGCGATGAGCTTTTTGCGGGTTACGACACATACATTGCCAACAAGGTGGCCGGCTACTACCGGCGGCTGCCCGGCGTGCTTCGCGAAAACGTCACGGCCATGTTGTCCCGCGTCCCCCCCTCGGCCAAGAAGAAAGGGATCGTCAACCGGGCCAAGCGGTTCGTCGAAGGAGCCTCGCTGCCCCAGCGCATGAACCATGTCCGGTGGATGATGTTCCTGGGCGAGGTAGAAAAAGAGCTTCTCTATAACGGATCGATGACATCGCATCGCCGCAGCGACCACCTGCTCGTGACCCAGTACTTCGACTCGCAGGAGTGGACCGACAGCCTCAACCGGCAGCTCTACGTGGACCTGAAGACCTATCTGGTCGACGACATCCTGGTGAAGGTCGATCGCATGAGCATGGCCGTGTCGCTCGAGGCGCGCGTGCCCTTCCTCGATCACAACCTCATCGACTTCGTCGCCGGCATCCCCGGCGAGCTCAAGCTGAAAGGGATGACGACCAAATATATCTTGAAGAAGTCCATGGAACGGGTGCTGCCAGCGTCGATCCTCTATCGCAAGAAGGAAGGGTTCAGCATTCCGATGAAGCAGTGGCTGACCGGGAGCCTGCGGCCGCTCATGCAGGACATGCTCTCCGAGGACCGCCTCCGACGGCAGGGATTGTTCAGCCCGGAATACGTGGGGACCATCATGTCCGAGCACCTGCGCGGGCGTGCCAACCACAGCCACAGGCTCTGGGCGCTCGTTCTCTTCCAACTCTGGCACGACACGTTTCTGACGGGACCCGTGGCGCGCGACGAGGCGGTCGTCGCCTGATGAATATGTCCGACCGGGGGTCAGGTCGTCTGCTGTGGGAGTCGATGGGGTCGAGCGAGTGTGGGAAAGTGGGAGGGTGAGAGCATGGGAGAGTGGGAGCGGAGGCGCACTGCTGACCAGCCGTGCTCGTACCGTGGGGTTCTCGCTTTCGCGGGACTCATTGCGCTAATTTTCACTACAGGCGTCGATATCATGGCTGCGACCCCGTTGGAGAAAGTCGCATCGCGCTACGCGACACTCGACGGGATGCGGATCCACTACAAAAGCATCGGCAGCGGCTCACACGCTGCGGTGTTCGTCCACGGGTGGACATGCGACATGAGCTCCTGGCGATTCCAGGTGCCCGCCCTCGACGGCAGGATTCGCGTGATTCTGATCGACCTTCCGGGGCATGGGCTGAGCGACAAGCCGGAGATCACGTACACGATGAATCTTTTCGCGCGGTCGATCGCGGCCGTCATCAGGGACGCCGGTGTTGACGAGGCCGTGCTGATCGGCCACAGCATGGGGACTCCCGTGATCCGGCAGTTCTACCGGCTCTTCCCGAAACGCACGCGAGCGCTGGTCGCCGTGGACGGCGCACTGCGCCCCTACATGACCGATCCGGCGGCGATCGAAAAATTCATGGCCGTTTTCGAGGGACCCGGCTACAAGGATGCCATCGCCGGCATGCTCGATCACATGATCCCGGCCACCCTACCAGCCGAGCTGCGGGACAGCATCAGGACCCCGATGCTCAGCGCTCCCCCGCACGTTGTCGCCGGCGCGATGCGATCCATGTACGAGCCGGCGATCTGGAAGGAAGACACGATCAACGTCCCTCTTCAGGTCATCCTCGCCCGTTCACCATTCTGGACTGAGGACTACGAATCCTTCGTCAGGAAACTGGCCCCACAGGTGGACTATAACGTGATGGATGAGGTCGGGCACTTCCTGATGCTGGAGAAGCCGGATGAGCTCAACCGCTTGCTGGCCGGCTTCCTCGGCAAGCTCGGAATGCTCAAGCCGTAACATCGACCGTGTGTCGAGAGCGGGTGGCGCGCGGTGATGATACGGATTCGCGAGAGACGATGAATACACATGTCGAATTCCGCTCGACCAAGTTTCCCCCATATGATGGGGAGGAAGAGCTGATCAACCCAGGATTGTGGGGGAAGCGCCTCGCGGCGTATCCTGTTTGAAAACTGAACGAAGACGGCATTCAGGCCGAGGAGATGAACGCGGAGGACTGGGGCTGGTATGTCCCCATCAGGAACGACTCATTCCCTCTCGCTCTCTGCTGCGGCCCTCCAGGAACGCCGCGATCAGCCCTCGGAGTTAGCCACGCCAGATGATGAACATTGCGCCTCTCATCGTTGGGACCATCTTCCCTGAGACGATCAACGGATAGGGTCATCGCTCGCTCATTTCGATGCGCTAGCGGGCAATCGGGGCAGAGGAAGCGCGAAGCCTTCGGACTGCGGCAGCGCAGCTGCCGCTTTCGGGGTGACGCTGTCATTCGGGGCCGCAAGAGCGGGAGCGCAGCTCCCGCACTCCAAAAGTAACTGTCAGCACGTGTGATCGATAGGCGCACTCAGCCCTTCAAAACGTCCTCGAACTTCGCGCGGAACCGGCGACTGTCTCGCCGCGAAATACGGTCAGGATGACGATACGTTCACGCTTGCGTGCGGTTTACGGCTGGAGCAAGCCACAGATCCTCGCCATGCTCGAGACAGCCACGACGGGCCGGGATTTCGCCTTCCAGGCAGTTGATACCGTTAGAGCTGCCTTGTCTCTCTACCGGTCGAGCAAGGCTGACTTCCCGGACTGCCTGGCGCTGGAGCTCGCCCGCGCCGAGGGCCACCTACCCTTCGGCACCTTCGACAGGACGAGGGCCAAGCTTCCGGGTGCCGTCATCCCATGACTCGGCTCAGCGGCGCCAGGGGGTCCTGGCCGCGGCCGTCGTCACGGCGCCGTGAGCGTGTAGTCGAAGACTGCGTTGGCTGTGCCGGCGAAGAGGTGTTTGCCGGTGAGCTGGTCGAGGCCGATGCCGAGAATCTTGAGCTCGGTCAGGTTCAGCTTGTCGAACTGCGTCCAGGTATCGGCCGAGTTGGTCGACTTGAAGACACCGGTGCCATCGGTGGCGGCGTAGAGGATGCTTGGCGTCTTCTTGTACAACACCAGATCGTTGACCTTGATGTTCTTGAGCCCGATCTTCTTCTGCACCCAGCTCTCGCCGCCGTCGGTCGACTTGAAGACACCGTTTTTCGACATCGCCAGATAGACGTTGGCCGTGTTGAGAGGGTCGACGATGATCGAAGTGATGCTGTTGGCCGTGGCGCCGGCGAGCCCGACGGTCTTTTGGACCCAGGTCACGCCGCTGTCGATCGACTTGTAGACCGCGCGCTTGTTCGTGCCCAGGTAGTAAACCTTCTTGTTCTTCGGGTCCGCCGTGATCGCGCTGACGTCCCCGGTGACCGTTCCCACCTTGGTCCACGTCCCTCCGCCGTTGGTGGATCTGAAAACAGAGCCGCCCTTGATTCCAAGGAACAGGGTGCTGGGTGCGATCGGGTTCAGGAAGAGAGCTGTGGCCTGCTGCACCGTCAGGCCAAGGTTCATCGCCTTCCAGCTCGTCCCCTGGTTCGTGGTCCGGTACACCCCGCTGTTCATCAGCGCCACGTACGCCATCTTCACATTGCTCGGGTGCACCGCGATGTCCTTGACCACTCGCTCGGGCAGCGCCCCGGTGACATTCTTGAACGTCGCGCCGCTGTCGGTCGAGACGAAGACACCGGCATTCGTGTAGTTCACTACATCGGTCGCTAGGTAGACCACCTTCGACTGTTTCTCCGGCAGCGACACATTGCGGACCGACTTCGTGATGGCGTGCTTGACCCAGCCCGCATCGGAAGATGCGATCGCCCGCCACCCGATGGTCGCAAGGATCGTCGCCAGTGCCAGGGCAAACGCACGCGTGAGTCGCACACTGCTCGTCTTCCCGTTCTTCATCTCAGCCTCCCTCCATCGCGCTTCCGAGCTACGATGACCGGCATCCACACAGGCTCGCGCAGAGCGAGGCGGTTCCGGAGCACGTAGAATCTCCACCACAAATCAGGCGCCGGCTCCACCACCTTGAATTCGAAACCGGCATCCTCCAGGTATCGAAAAAGACTCTGCTTCAGAATGTATGTAAAGCGTTCGTGATAGATTGGCGCGCGGCCCAGGGCTCGACGATGGTGCCGGTACAGCCGGCGGCTCATCGATTCGCCGCCCTTGAGCGTCCTGTAGATGGGCGTATCGGCGATGATGACGCGTCCTCCCGGCCGCAGGATCTCCTGCACTCTCCGGATTACGCCGGCAGGGTCCCTCGCGTACGTGAGCGACGCGTTGAGCACGACCAGATCAGCCGTCGCGTCGTCGAACGGCAGGCGATCAATTCCCGCCCTGACCCTGTTGAATGCTCTGCCGGCTCGAATGCACGGATTCCCTCCCGAAAGCCCAAGCGGGGGCGCGATGTTCACATCGATAGCGGTGGCTTCGTACCCCCACTCGGCGAGCCAGCGGGTGAGCCATGCGACCCCCGCGCCGATATCGAGGGCCACCGAGCCGGGCGCGGGCGGGACCGCGCAGTGCTCGCGGATGACTTCGAAGCTCCTCCGCCGAAACCGCCAGTACGCAGCCGGGGCCCCACCTTCGTATGGCAGCTTTTCGAGCTCCGTGACTTCCCAGCCTTGCGCTCTGCGGATGGCATTGTATTCGGTGAGAAACGCCTCGACCTCCGAGCGCTCGGTCGGGAGCAACATATCCGGAATCCCATGAGTCAACCGGAACTCGATTCCGCAGCCCATGCACCTGAGATCCTCCGACAGAGCTCCGCGACAGGATGGACAGCAGAGCATTCTCAACCGCGGCAGTTGCACCACGGCCGTGCCGGGGGCGGAAGGGTCGAGCACACCCGGTGGGTGACTAGACACGCAATCCTCCCAATGCAAAATGCAAAATGTCCGGAGCGGGCCATGTCAGAACGCCGCACCCGCCAGCTTTCGATTTCATGCCACTTGTCTCCCATAACGCGGCATAGCCGCAACCAAGAGCCGCGGGCTCATGGGGATGCCATCTTACCGCAGAGGCGCGGAGAGCGCAGAGGGGGAATCTTTCTCCGCGACCTCTGCGTCTCTGCGGTGAACAGCTGTCTTGCCATTTTGCGTCAACACTCAACTTCCTAGACACTAGCCCCTAACGCGGCGGAGCCGCAACCTGCATTGGTTGCGTCTCCGCCGCGCGTGAGAGCGTGGAGCGTGGAGAGTGAGAGCGTACTTC
>JACPPM010000179.1 GCA_016191015.1 Acidobacteriota bacterium
GCCGTCGAATGAGCATAGTGTCTAGGAAGTTGAGTGTTGACGCAAAATGGCAAGAAATTTGAGGCGGCTAGATCTTCCGAGCTCCTCTCAGGAAAGCAGGAGGAGAGGAATGCAGGAACGGAGCGGTCGTCTCGGCCGATCGGGGTGGCTCGGAAGAACGCTCTCACGCTCCACGCTCCACGCTCTCACGCGCGGCTGAGACGCAACCTTTTTGGTTGCGTCTCAGCCGCGTTGGGGGCTAGGGCCGCTCCCGGCACGCCGGTGCCCATGCCGGCACCGTTCCATAGACCTCTTCGACGCCCGGTCCGCCATAAGATGGCAACAACTCATCGCAGTCTGAGGAGCTGCTGTGAAGCACAATGCTCCGTCGTGTCCCTAGTCCCTAGTCCCTAGCCCCTCCCCAAGACACCTACATCATCTGCTTCAGGGCGGCGATCTGTGATTTCAGCTCGGCGGCCTGTGGGTAATTTGGATTGGTCTGGATAAGCTTCTCCCATGCTTCAAGCGCACCCTTGGCGTCGCTCTTGCCGTGGAGCTTCACGATTCCCATGTTGAAGAGCGTCTGGGGATGTGTCGGATTGAGCGCTAGCGACTTCTCGAACTGCGCGATCGCCTGGTCCGGCTTTCCACTGTACCAGAGCGCGGTCCCCAGATCTGTGCTGACACCGACATCCTGCGGCTTCTTCTCCAGCACCTTGCGATACCATGCGATGCACTCGTCATATCGCTTGCCATCGAAGAGCTGGTTGGCCAGATGAGTCATCGCATCGATGTCTCCGGGCAACTTCTCGACAGCCTCCCTCGCCGCAGAGATGTCAGCCTCAGTCACGAGGGGCGCGGGCTCGCCGGCTGAACCCGGCATGGCCGCCGGCATTGATGATGGCGGCGTCGAATTGGTTGTCGCTGCCGGAGCTGCGGGCGATCGCGTTTTCTTGGTGGCATCGAGCGCCACGAAAACGAGAGATGCAGCGGCGGCGCCCGCAACAAACATCATGAAGCTGCGATAATGATCGGTCTGTGGCATTTATCAATTCTCCTCATCCGGCCCGCGCGGTCCAGCCGCTCCAGGCCTCCCCCATTTTACATCGGCGCGTCGAGCATTCGAAGAGCACCTATTCCGGGCGCCGCGCCACTAGACCTCGACTCTACCTGGGGCCCACTGCACCGTCTTGGGGCTTCTGCGGCGGTGGTTCCGGAGCCGGCTGCTCGGAGGGCTTCTGCGCCGGCGCCTGGATGTAGCCCAATGTCTGCAAATCTTCGAGGATTTTCTCATCCATCTCCGTCTTGCCATCTGCCACCGTTCCCGTCTTCCTCTTTCCCGACTCGTAAGTCGGGACGTAGCTGATCGGGTGGCGCTTTAGATAGGAATCCTCGATCGTTCCACGCAGGAGCCCCCCGTCCATGTCCTGAGCCAGTGGTTGACCGATCGTGTAGAGAACGGTCGGGGCGATGTCGAAAAGGGTTGCATCGGGAATCCTGTATCCCTTCTTCACGCCGGGCCCAATGTAGAAGACCACTCCATCGGGCGCTTCGCTGGCCCACTCGGCGTGTGCATACCCGCCCCTGGAATACATGAACCCGTGGTCTGAACAGACGATCAGCGCGGTCCGGTCGTCCATCCGGTTCAGGTACTTCTCGATGATCTTATCCATGAACCTGTAGACCGGCTCGATGACGCGGGCGAATTCGAGATCGAGCCGGCGGACGTCGGCCGGGGTGAGTTTCCCCGCGTTCTCGAGCTCCACGGTCCGCCGATAGAGCTGCTCGTCCACGAAGTGCCACGCGAAGTGGCTCGTCACATCGATCAGCCGGAAGTAGGTCGAGAACACGGGCACCGGCTGCGACTCCCACAGGTAGTCGCTGGCATGATCGACGCTCACGTCCTGTGCGAAATACGTCGGATAGGCATCGAGAGTCTTTCGGGAGCCGCCGAACGGTATCCCGGCGTCCTCCGGTTTCCACTCGGGTATCCCGCGCCGCTTCATCTCCTCGAGCGAGGCCTTCCGACCCCTCAGTATCTTGTCTCTGACACCCGCGAACATCGAAACCGGATAGACGGTCTCAGGGGCGGGCTTGATGATCGTCATCAACCTGTAGCGGTCGGTGATGATGTAACCGTTATCGATCGGCGCCGCCGGATACGTCCACCACCAGTTGACGGTCCCCGTCCGGATGCCCCGCTCGGAAAGGATTTCCCAAAAAGTCTTCACCTTGCGCGCAGGATCCTCGTACGGAACCTGCAAGCCCGCCTCTTTCACATAGGTCCAGTCGATCACACCATGTTTGAGCATCGTCTTGCCGGTCGCGACGGATGTCCAAAGGATTCCCGACTCGGTCGGCCGGAAGGTCTTGATGTGACCGTAGCTCCCGGCTTCCATCAAGCGGCGGATCGCCGGCAACTTTCCCTGCGCGACCAGCGGCTCCATGAGGTTCGGCGACGCGCCGTCGAACCCGAGGAAAATGACGCGATCCACTGCCAGCTGCGCACCACGCCAGCGATTGAGCCCCCACGCCCCAAGCCCGACCGTGAGGAGCGCCACGACCAGAACGACCCGCCTTATCCGCATAGCCCGCAATGTTGTCCCGAAGAACCCCCCAAGTCAACCTCGTCGCGTCGCCGGCCACCTGGCCCGCGGCAAAGCCGTGACTCCAGGCCATCCTCGCGGATTCGTGCCCGTATCCGAACCCGCACCCGTACCCATTATTGATTTCCTCACCGGGATGCTGGAGAATGCTCCATCGCCGATGCTGATCATAGTCATCCTCGTCGCCACGCTTGCCATCCTGACGATCGCCCTGTTCGCAGCTCACAAGGGCAGAGAAAAGGAACGTGAGATCATCAGGTTGGGAGAGCATGTGCTGACGTTCGTCCGGGACTTTCTGAGTGTCGGGTCGGAGCCTTCGGTGGTCGAGGATTTCATTCTTTCGCGATTGGAGATGGCCACACAGGCGGATTCGGCGCTCTTCATTCATCTCTCGGCACACGGAGATGTTTCGCTTTCGGGCGGCGCCGAGGCCGAGGGGTCACGGCCCGGCGACTTCGCAGCGGCCCGGGCCCTCGTCGCGAGTGTCGCGGGCGCCGGCGAACCCGTGGTCACCGACTTCAGATCTATCCATCGTGTCAAGGGCAACTCGATGATCCCGTTTTCGCTCGAGGACTGGGGCTCCGATGACAACCCCTTCAAGAAACTGGCGAGTGGAGGCGGATTCCATTCGATGATGTGCCTGCCGGCCGCTCAGGGCCGCGCGGCGCTGTGTTTCAAGAGGGCGGGCACCTTCTCCCTCAGCCAGATCATGGCAGGCAAGACGGCCATGGCGATCGCGGACGCCATGAGCATCGCGCGAATGCGGATGGAGGACAAGTCGGCCAGAAGCGCCTTCAAAGCATCGGCTCTCATCTCGATAGGACAGAACATCAACTCACATCTCTCGCTTGACCGCGTTCTGAGTCTGATCGTCAGCTATGTCGGGCCCATGTTGAACGCCGATGGCACATTCCTCTTCCTCCGCAATCTGGAGGCGGATCTGGAGTTGGCGGCCGGGTGGTGGAAAGAACATGTGTTTTCGACCGAGGAGTTCCAGCCGGTGGCCGAGCACTGCTATTCGCGCGGGGCCATGGTGAATTTCCCCGACCCGGCGGTCGAAGAGGCGCCTGAGGTGCCCGGGGTCGCCACTCCGATCACAACCTATGACCGCACCTCAGACCAGCCGCGGGCCCTGGGCGTTCTCATCTGCGTCCGCAAGTCCGGCGAAAAGAGATTCAGCTCCGAGGAGGCTGATTTTCTGATGAGCTTCGCGGATCAGGCAGCCATCGCCGTCCGCAACGCGGAACTGTACGAGAGCCTGCGGCAGGCCAACGAGAGGTTGCGCGACCTGGATCAGCTCAAGGACGAGTTCCTCCAGATCGTCAGCCACGATATCAGATCGCCGCTGAGCGCCTTCATCGGCCTCGTCGATACGCTCCTCTCCGACGAAAAGACCCACACGCTCGATCCTGAGAAGCGTGAGAAAATCCTCAGTCTCCTGATCGACCGCGCCCAGAAGGTCTCGCAGGCAACGCAGGAATCACTCTCCGTCGCGCAGATCGAATCGGGGCAGCTCCTCATCCACCCCCAGCCGACCGATGTCGGCGAGCTCTTGACCCACCTCGACGTCCGACCTTTCAACAATTGCGCTCTGGAGCTCGACATCCAGCCGGACCTCCCCACAGTGAACGTGGACCCCGAGAGGCTACGACAGATCGTCAACAACCTGCTCGACAACGCCTTCAAATATTCCCCCGGAGGCGGGCGGGTCACCTTGAAAGCCAGGATGGAGAATGAGGCAGAGCCGTTTCTGCATCTCTGTGTGAGCGACGAGGGACTCGGCTTTGACCCGCGGGAGCAGCGCTATCTGTTCAAGAAGTTCGGGCGCCTCAACAACGACAAGACCGCTCCGATCGGTGGGACGGGCATGGGACTCTACATTTGTCGTAGAATTGTGGAGGCCCACGGCGGCCGCATCTGGGCTGTCAGCGACGGAGAAGGAAAGGGCGCGCGGTTTACCGTGGTGCTTCCGGCTCCCCCGGCACCTGATCCATCATAGACCGATGCGCCAGGCAGAGAACTCGAATCGGCAGCCCGCGCGGGCATTCGGAAGTACCCTTCCAGCCGGCCCGGAACTGAGCTGCCGCGTTGGCATGATCGTCATCCTGGCGCTGATCTTCTGCCTGAGGCCCGGCATCCATGCCACCGCCGGCCAGCCCGACGCGCTCGCCGTCATCGATGAATTCGATCGCATGGCCGCAATCCCGCTCTGGCCGGGATTCGATCCGCGCGGCATCCCGCTCGCGATCTACGATGGCCAAAAGACTCTTCTCCTCCGCCACCCGCACCCCCCTGTTGGATTCGTGGCGGTGCCGGATCGGAGAGATCTCACCGCTCTGCCTGGGAGACACCCCGCCATTCTCGCTAACAGTTCTGCCGAGATTGGTGGCGTGCAAACGGCCACTCTCCTGCTCTCACTCTCCGCCTCCAGGACGCCTCGGGAGATCGCCGCGGTTGCGATCCACGAGACGTTCCACGTCTTCCAGAAGCGACGCCACGATCAATGGGACGCGAACGAGGCGGATCTGTTCACATACCCCGCGACGGATGCGGAGTTGCTGACCCTCCGCCGCCTCGAATCCGAATGCCTGCGTGGAGCGCTGTCGGCCGTATCCCGCCGAGGAGCCGCCTGTTGGTCGGTCCGCGCCCTCGCCTACAGGGCCGAAAGATTCCGGCGGATGCCAGCTGAGTCGTCCGCATACGAGCGGGGTACCGAGATCAAGGAAGGACTGGCCCAGTACGTCCAGTTCAAGGCTCTCGGATCCCCCAGTCGTGAAATCTTCGGGGAAGGCGATCTCGAGGACGTGCGCCTGCGTGGATATGCGGCCGGGGAAGCACTGGGTTGCATCCTGGACCGGCTGGATCCCGATTGGCACGCAACGCTCGAGAGAGCGCCGGCCGAGTCACTCGACCACCTCGTGGCGCTCGCCGTCCACAGTGAGTCGGGCGAGCCGTGCCAGGTCGATGCGGCGACCGAAGCACGGATACGCGACCGGGCGCGAGGCGATGTGGAGGCCTCGATCCATGGACGCATCGAAGCCAGGAACCGTTTCCTTTCCGAGCCGGGATGGCGGATCGAGGTGCGCACGGCACCAGGCGACCGGCTCTGGCCGAAAGGGTTCGATCCGATGAACGTCACAGTCACGGGGAAGGGTGAGGTTCTCCACACGCGATTTCTCAATGTCGGGAACAGTCATGCGGAGATCGAAATTCTCGATCACGCTTCGCTGACTGCTGCAGCCGGAGAGCACCCGCTTTTTGACGGGATCGCGAGCATCACGATCTGCGGCCTCCCGACTGAGCCTGTGATCTCGGAGACGACGGATGCCATCGCGATCGACACGGCGGGAGTCACGCTCCGGGCGCAGGGTGCCCGGTGGGAGAAGAACGGCCAGGTGGTGACGATCCGGATCGGGGCGGCCAAGCCTGAGTCTCGCTAGCGTCGCGGCGCGCACGCAAACCGCCAGGCATCCGCGATAATCAGGTCGAGGGCCTCGCGCTTCGGAAGCCAGCCGAGATCGCTCTTGATCCGCGCGGAGCTCGCCACCAGCACAGGCGGATCACCCGGGCGGCGAGCCGATTCGACCACCTTGATGTCCCGCCCGGTGACGGCCCGGGCAGTCTCGACGACATGCCGGATCGAGTGGGCTTGCCCGTTGCCGAGATTGTAGAACCCCGATTGGTGTCCGCGGCGCAGCGCCTGGAGGGCCAGGAGGTGGGCAGCCGCCAAGTCCTCGACATGGATGAAGTCCCGTTCACACGTTCCGTCCGTCGTGGGGTAATCCGTCCCGTAGATGGGGAGGGCCGACCCATCCAGAGCCGCGCGCAGAACATTGGGGATGAGGTGCGACTCCGGCGAATGAACTTCCCCCAGAAGTCCATCTGCGGAAGCGCCTGCCGCATTGAAATAACGCAGCCCGATGTACGCGGGACCGCCGACTTTCCGGATCTGCGGAAGCCAATCCTCCACGGCCTTCTTGCTCCAGCCGTACGGATTGATCGGCCGCTGGGGGTGCTCCTCGTCGATCGGTATGACCTCGGCGATACCGAAGGTCGCGGCCGATGAGGAGAAGACGAAATGAGGGATCCGGTGGGAGGTCATGGCCTCGAGCAGGTCGAGAGTCTTCGAGACGTTGGCCCTGAAATAGTCCAACGGACGCTCAACAGATTCTGCTACGAGCGTCAGCGCGGCGAAGTGAAGGACGGCATCGATCGACTCACGGTCAAACAGCTCGGCGAGCAGACGGCGGTCGGCGAAGTCACCCTTGATGAAGCCGGCACCAGAGAGGAGATCGGCGGTTTCAGGACGGCCGGTGGAAAGATCATCGAGAACGAAGACTTTCTCCCCCGAGGTCAGCAGGGCCCGGACCGTGACGCTTCCGATGTACCCGGCCCCGCCAGTCACAAGTACCGCCATCCGTCGCTCCTCCAATGACCGGCGCATTGTATGGACGGGATATGCAGAGGGTCAAGTGCTCGGGTCGCAGCCAGATCCGGCGACAAGGACGCATCTGCGGCGTCGCCGTCGTCGCTGCGGTGTTCGCATACAAGCGGGAGGCACTCGTAGAGCAGGACTGCGGCAAAGTCGAGGCGCCGACTCTGGCGAGGCCGTTCCGTGCGAAACCGCAGATGGCACAGATTTCCGCGCGGATTGCGCAGATTCTTCCGGCATTCAACCGACGAGCAACTTGCTCCTCACTCTCGGGTCGGCGCGAAGCAATCGGCGACATCTGCGAGTCAATCTGTGAAATCTGCGGTTAGCTCGGGACTTTGACGAGGCCCTGGTTACCGG
Source organism: Acidobacteriota bacterium (assembly GCA_016191015.1). GTDB lineage: Bacteria > Acidobacteriota > CAIWXX01 > CAIWXX01 > CAIWXX01 > JACPPM01. Next base: position 7,378 of record JACPPM010000179.1, read on the forward strand.
ATGGGGGCCAGAGAAACCACGAGCGCCCGGAGTCCGAATCTCAGGCGGGGTCTGGATTCCTTGCATGACGTTCTTGCACTTGCGATAATGGGGAACCATGCAAGATGCGGTCGACGCCTTCTTTGGAAAGAAAAACATCGCCGTTGTCGGAGCTACGGACAGGCCGGAGAAGTACGGGTACAAGGTCTTCAGGAAGCTACTCGATCACGGCTACCATGTTTTTCCCGTACATCCGACCCTCAGCGTCATTGATGGAATCCAGGTTTTCAAATCGTTGTCGGAGATCCCGGAGAAGGTGGAGGCGGTGGAGGTGATCGTCAATCCGTCGGTGACCGAGGAGGTTGTCAAGGAGTGCCACAAGTTGGGCGTCGGGCTGGTCTGGATGCAGCCGGGCGCTGAATCCGACAGTGCGATAGAATTCTGCCATACGCACGGTATCGTGTGCATTCACGACATGTGCGTTTTGTCCTATCCCGGATAAGGGGCCCGAAATGCCATTGTATGAGTATGAGTGTGAGGGGTGCGGCGAGCGGTTCGAGGTCTTACAGCGCGCGGGCGAGAGTGGTGAGGGCGTGAGCTGCCCGAAGTGTGGGGCGCAGCGTGTCGAACGTGTCTTCTCCACGTTTGCCTCTCAGAACAATCGCGAAGGGTGTGGTCCGTCCGGACCGACCTGAGGGATCTGACCGGCCACGGTTCGTGGCCCGATTTTCAATCATGTCTTCCGTCAATAAGCCTGTTTTCGTTCGGTGCCTCCCATGAACATCGCGGCCATCGACGTCGGCAGCAACGCGATCCGCATGCTCCTGGCCTCAACCGATGGCAGCGGGCTCACGCCGGTCGCCAGTTTCAGGGAGCCCGTGAGGCTTGGGCATGATGTGTTCATGCGCGGCAGGATCGGTGAGGACACGATGAGCCGCGCCGCGCGTGCCATCGCGCGCCTCGCTGAGATTCAGAAGCAGCACGGCGTCGAGAGGGGCAGGGCGATCGCGACGAGCGCCGTCAGGGAAGCCAGCAACCGCCAGGCCCTCGTCGAACGCGTCCGCCGGGAGTCCGGGATCGAGCTCGAGGTGATCTCGGGAGTCGAAGAGGGGCGTCTCATCTACCTGGCCGTGAAGAGCAATCTGGACATCGGCCGCTCCAACGCAATCATCGCGGAGCTCGGCGGGGGATCGATGGAGCTGATCCTCGTCAAGGAAGGTCGGCTGGAGAAGATCGAGACTTACAAGATCGGCGCGGTCAGACTTCTTGAGATGCTAACCAACGGTGGCCGCGGCGGAGGCGTGGAGGAGGCCAGCTTCTCCAGGCTTGTGAGCGAATACATTGCCGGGCTCCGAGGGCACATGCAGAAGGCGACAGAGGGGTTTTCTGCCGACCGTTTCATCGCCACGGGTGGAAACGTCGAGAAGATCGCGGCGCTCGTGGCGACCAGCCCCTCGGACGGGAAGCCACCTGTCGTTGCCAAGGATGACCTCCGTCAGCTCATCATGAAGCTCTCCAACCTGAGCTATCGCGAGCGGATCGAGAAACTGGGGCTCGACGAAGATCGCGCCGACGTGATCCTGCCTGCGTCGATCGTCGTCTACGGTGTGCTGGAAGCCACGGGCATGGCGTCGTTCGTCGTCCCGATGGTCGGACTGCGGGAAGGAATCGTCCGTGAGCTGGCGTCGTCGATCGAAAAAGAACCTGCTCGTCTCCATCTGCACGATGCATCAGTCTACCTTGGCCGACGCTACCAGTTCGATGAGGGCCATGCGCTGCGAGTCGCGCAGAACGCGGCCTTCCTCTTCGAACGCCTGCAGCCCATCCACCGTCTCGAGTCCCGCCTCGTCACCATCCTCGAAACCGCCTCCGTCCTCCACGACATCGGTTTCTATGTGAACGGCAGACAGCATCACAAACATAGCTACTACCTGATCGTGCACTCGAACATTCCCGGCCTCTCCCCCCGCGAGAAGGCGATCGTCGCAAACATCGCCCGGTATCACCGCAAGTCGCCGCCGAAGACGGCTCACGCCACCCTCGCCACCCTCGATCGCAGTGACCGCGAAACCGTCCGTAAGCTCGCGGCCATCCTCCGCATCGCCGACGCCCTCGACCGCGACCACGCCGGCACCGTCGTGCCCGCCGCTGTGCAGATCGAAGGATCGGTTGTGACACTGCGTGTCCGGGTTCACGGAGATCTCACCCTCGGCCAGTGGGCGATCGGGCGCAAGAGCGGTCTGTTCAAGGACACATTCGGATACGAAGTGAAGGCGGTTGAGGAGGCATGAAAGACGGGTTGGCCGGACGGCTGATCGTCGTCGAGGGGATCGATGGCTCCGGTAAGTCCACGCAGGTGTATCTGCTGAAGCGATGGCTCGAGCTCGAGGGATTGAAGGTCTCCTTCACTGAATGGAACTCATCGGATCTTGTCCGCCGCGCAACAAAGCGTGGGAAGAAAAAATTCCTGCTCACCCCGACGACGTTTTCCCTGATCCACTCGACCGACTTCGCCGATCGCTACGAGCGCGCGATTCTGCCCCGGCTTCACAACGGAGATATCGTTCTGGCCGACCGGTACATCTACACGGCGTTCGCGAGAGACACAGTCCGCGGATGCTCGCCGGCCTGGGTCCGCCAACTTTACGACTTCGCCATGACGCCACACATCAGCTTCTTTTTCAAAGTTCCTCTCGATGTGGCCATGGACCGGATTCTCACCGGCCGCCCGAAGCTCAAATACCACGAGGCCGGCATGGACATGGGGTTTTCCAGCGACATCTACGACTCGTTCCGGAAGTTCCAGAGCAAGATCAATGAGAATTACATCCGGATGATCAGCGAGTGCGGATTCGAAACCATCGACGCGACGCTGCCGATCGAAGAGCAGCAGGAGATCGTGCGGAGGATCGTCGAGGAGCGGATCGACCTGGCAGCGTTCCGCAGGCGTTCGGCGGTGAGGTAGGGAGGATGTTCCAAAAGCGGTTCTACGGGGACGGCATCCCGGGAGTCAAGCCTTCGACGCTCCGAGGACTTCTCGTCGTCATCGAGGGCTCGGACGGCTCCGGACGTTCGACCCAGATCACCGCCATCCGGGACTGGCTCGAACACCGCGGCCACTCGGTGATCGACGTCGGGCTCAACCGCTCCGTCCTGGTCAGCCCGGAGCTGTCGCAGGCGAAGTCAAGCAACGTGCTGAGCCCCCGGACTCTCTCGCTCTTCTACGCGACCGATTTCGCCGATCAGCTCGAGAACAAGATCATCCCCTCGCTCCAGGCCGGTTCCATCGTGCTCGCCGATCGGTACATCTACACACCCATGGCGAGGGATATCGTGCGCGGCGCCGAAAGAGAATGGGTCGAAGCGGTCTACTCCATCGCCCTGGTCCCCGACGCGGTCTTCTATCTGAGCGTGTCGCCGAGGAACCTGGCCGAGCGCTCGTTCACCAAGTACCAGTTCCTCGACTACTGGGAGGCCGGCATGGACATGCACCTTTCACTGGACTGGTACACCTGCTTCATCAAGTACCAGAGGCTGCTCCAACAGGAGTTCCGCAGGATGAGCGCCCGGTACGGATTCAAGATCCTCGACGGGAACCGTTCGGCGAAGGCCGTCACCAGGGAGCTCCGCCGGGAGCTCGAGATCCTGATCGAAACCTTCCAGACGAGCTCGAAGGAGTGAGGACATGGCGAACGATCCGCCGCGGACCACCCAGAGCAACGGCGAAGAGCAGACCCCCCGCCAACAGCTCGCCCTGGAAATCGGCGTGCTCAGAAAGCAGGCGCGCGAAGCGGCCAGGAACTACTTCAAGCAGATCGACATCGGCCTGGCCCAGATCCTCGAAGCCGCTCGAGGAGATCACGACCTGATGCTCACCAGGGAAAAGGCCCGAGACATCCTGGAGGCGATGCACACCCTCTCCCTGAAGCCGGCCAAGGGGCGCAGGAAGGATCTGAGGAATCTCGCACGCTTCCTCAAGAAGGCGCGCAAGGTGATCGGCCCCCAACGCGGCTGAGCCGCAACCAAACAGGCAAGACCCAGGCACGCTGCAAGACCCTTCCGAGCACCTCTGAGGAAGCAGGAAGTTAGGAAGGCAGGAAGGGGTCTGTTCGGTGCCACCCTGAGCACCGGAGATGACTGCTCCGTTCCTGCATTCCTCCCTTCCTGCTTTCCTGAGAGGGGTTCGGAGGATCTCACCCACTCGAACGTTTTGCCATTTCGCGTCAACACTCAACTTCTTAGACAC
>JACPPM010000185.1 GCA_016191015.1 Acidobacteriota bacterium
GAAGTTGAGTGTTGACACGAAATGGCAAGAAACCTGTTCACCGCAGAGACGCAGAGGTCGCGGAGAAAGATTCCCGCTCTGCGCTCTCAGCGCCTCTGCGGTGAAATGGCATACCCATGAACCCGCGGCTCTTGGTTGCGGCTATGCCGCGTTAGGTTGGATCAGAAGGATCAGGGCCCACACCGCATCCGCGGGGCTGGGTTTGAAGGAGGGACAGAATGCTTAAGAATCTCGTTCTTGGGGTCTTCGTTCTCGTGGCCATCATGCAGCCGCCGATCTTGGCCAGCGGAGAGGGGACGGAGGAGACGCGCTGGGTGCGCAAGCTGGGGCTCGGATTCAACAATCGCCCACATCAGGTGGTCCCGACAGGTGATGGCGGCGCTGTCGTGGCGCTCACCGATGATCACGGTGCAATCCGCCTTGTGAAGTATGACGCTGCTGGCACGCTCGAATGGATCAGCGGGTATGGAGTCCGCCGCCGCAATGAGCAGGTATCGATTCAGGTGACAGACGACGGCGGCTACATCCTTGTCGGTCGCGAGCGTGGTTGGGACACCCCTTACGACGCATTCGTGGCAAAGCTCGACATGGCAGGTGCCGTCGTGTGGAAGGAGCGGATCGGGGGCGACGCGGAGGATTTCGCCCGATGTGTCCGCCAGGCAGGCGACGGAGGCTACGTCATGGCGGGGTCAACTAAGTCCTCCGGCGCCGGCCGCCGGGACGCCTGGCTTGTCAAGCTGACCGAGTCAGGTAGTATCGATTGGCAGTGGGCCTATGGCGGTGCGGGTGATGATGAAGCTGTCGCAGTTTCGGGGATGGCCGATGGAGGCTTCCTCCTCGCCGGAACGACGAAATCGTTCGGTGCGGGGGCCACCGACGTGTGGCTGCTGCGGCTGAACGCCTCGGGGCAAGTCCTCTGGCAACGTTCCTATGGCGGAACGGGCGACGATGTTCCAACGGCGGTCGAGCGCACCTCGGACGCTGGCGTCGTGGTCATTGGATACACGAATTCATTCGACGAGCTCATTACCAAGGCGTGGGTTCTGAGGCTGGGCAGCGCCGGCGGTATCCGGTGGCAGCGCACATACGGAACCTCCGGGCAGGACAACTCGCTGTCGGTCTCTGAGACACCCGATGGCCGCCTGATCTTGTGGGGCAGCACAGACTTTGGGGTCGTGGACCCGAATGCGTGGATGGCCAAGCTCAAACCGAACGGAACAATCGCCTGGCAAAGGAGCTACGGGGACGAGGGCGCCCAACGGTACGCGGTGGGAGCGCCGGGGCCTGATGGGGACTATTACTTGGTTGCCGCGCACCGCAGTACGACATATCCATCGGCCGTCTTGTTCTTCCGCGTCTCTCCGAACGGCTCGACGGGTCCGCTTTGCTCTCCCCTCGCTCACAACGGGACTCTTGTCTCCACCCCAACCGCGACGATGGGAGTCACCACGGGTGGCACGAGCACCCCGGGAGTGTCCGTGATCGGCGAGTCTTCCGCCTCGGTCTATGCACTGGAAGCCGGGCTCAATGATTTTTGCCTGGACTGATATTCTCGGCGAGGGGAATTGCTCCGTGATCTTGCCTGGCGCGGCGGGGAGCGTGAGATAGGCACGGGCGATCGGCCCGGCGAATGTACTCGACGCCTGTGGCGGGGGAGTCGGCCGCCTCGGGACGGTCCTCGCGGTTGAAGCGGCGCTGGTGATCCGAACCATGACGGGCGACGCGTCACGATCGTAACCTTCAGTTCGGGGTCTAAGCTGGTCCACAAGCCACGCGCTGCGGCTGTAGAGTCGGCATTCAGATCCCTCCTCGGGTGGGTCAACGACCAGGGGTTCACGCCTTCATTTCGCCGCATGGAGGTACTTGATTTCGGTGACCATGGATGGGCGGAGCTCGCGCACCACGCACCCTGCCGCTCGGGCGAAGAGGTCGAGCGCTTCTTCGTCCGGCAGGGTGGGCTGCTTGTCCTTTCCACCCGTTTTGAGATCTCCGCTCCCGGGCAATCGTCTTCCGCGACTCCGTCCCCACTAACCGGCCCTGCATCGAGCAAAAGTCGAGTCTTTGGATTCGACGTTGGGATGAGACCGCAGGTCGACTATCTTGCGATGCGCAAGAAGCCAGTTGGCATCACACTGTGGGAGACACGAGGTTTTGGGGACACCGATGTGACAGTGAGGAATCGAATCGATCGGGCGAATCACAACCCATCAGGGGACCGCCCGCACTTCGGCAGGCGGTTCACATCATGAGCTTGTCATCCGCTGCTGCGCAGCGCTTCCTGGGCATGCTCGTGTCGAGACAGGTCACCGGGGTTCATGATCTGCAAGGAGGTGCTTAGCGGCTCAGTTACAGACTTGCTCAGAGGTGGTCCGGGCCCTGAGTCAAGGCTCGGACAAGATTTCGAAGGCTGGAAAGGGAAAAAGGAGTAACTCCAATGTTGAATTGGATCGTGAAACCAGAGTCGCAGAACAACGCGTATTGTCCGACGTATTTCGTATGCACCACGAAGTACATGTGCACCACGAAGTACCTCCCCTGCCCCAAGTTCCTTATCGAGTGCCCGGCTCGGAACTTCTAGCACTCTGATCCATTGGGGCAGCGATGAAAGCACGGCGGCCTGTCTTGTCTGTATCCGGCAAGGCAGGCCGCCCTCGCCTTTGGCGCGGACCCGGGATCCGATGGAGTCTACAAGGATGAAGCAGTCATACTACAACTTCTTTTTCAAGCTCGAGAGCAACGGTCAATATCTCGCTTACAACGCCCGCGAGAATGGTCTGGCGCTTGTGGATGAGCGTCTCAAATCAGTCGTCTGCAGTCTGAGCCCAGGCGATGTCCCACAGTTGCCTGAGGAGGTCGCGCGGAACCTGCGTCTTGGTGGTTTCATCGTGGACGACGAGATGGACGAGTACCGTCTGCTACAGGTCAGGCGGCGTCAGGCTCAGTATGATTCGAAGCGGCTGGGACTGACTATCGCTCCCACCCAAAATTGCAACCTAGCCTGCAAGTACTGCTACGAGACACCGAGCCGCCTGGTCATGGACGAACAAACGATCGAGAGGACTGAGGCTTTCGTCAAGCAACAGATCGATTCCGGTGTCAAGGGGTTGGACATTGCCTGGTACGGCGGTGAACCTCTCCTGTGTATGGACGTCATTGCCAAGCTGAGCAGCCGACTTATCGCCCTCTGCGATGGTCATGGCGTCAACTACAATGCGGCCATCGTGACCAACGGCACCCTTTTCAGTCGTACCACTGCGGAGCGGCTGAAGGATCTCCGCGTCTGGCAGGCTCAAATCACGGTCGACGGCGACCGATGGACCCACGATCAGCGCCGGCCCTATCGTGGCGGGCAGGGATCGTTCGAGAAGATCATCGGGAATATCAAGGAAGCGTGTGGGGTAATCCAGATCATCATCAGGATCAACATCGACACGAACAACGCCGATCATGCTCTCACCTTTTTCGACGACCTGACTTCTCAGCCCTGGTTCGAAAAGGAGAAGATCACTGCCTACTTTGGTCACGTTCGGAAGACGACGAATTCGTGCAAGTGCTCCGAGGAAGAATGCTTGAAGTGCGGGGACTTCTGGAAGCACGAGGCGCAGCTCCACAATTTGCTTGCCGCAAAGGGGCTGGGTGCTCATCCCTATCCCACCGCCGCGTCCGGATGCGGAGCGACGACGCTGATGTCGAGCACGATTGGACCGCGCGGCGAGATCTACAAGTGCTGGAACGATTGTGGGGACTCGACGAAAATCGTGGGATCACTTCACGAGCCGTCCACCTTGTCCCCCCTTCATCTCGAATACCTTACGGAGAGTTTTGAGACGGACGAAGAGTGTCGCGAGTGCAAGGTCTTGCCGCTATGCATGGGAGGGTGTGTCGACATCCGAATCAAGGCCAAGCGGGGAGAAGCTGATTCGAAGGACTGCTCGCGCTGGCGCTACTATCTCGAAGATACCCTCCGCAAATTCTACCTACAGAAGATGAAAGAGCAGGCAAAAGCAAAGCCGACATGATGTCCTACTATCGTGAGTCGATCCGGAGTTACGTCAGATTCCTGAGGTTCCTGGCACCCTATCGGGGGATCGGGCTGCTTGCTGGTGCCCTGATGCTCCTGTCCTCCGGGCTTCAGTTGCCGATGCCGCTGCTGATGCGATACCTCATCGATGTCGTCGTACCCGCCCGAAACCTGACGTATCTCAGCCGCCTCATCTTCCTGCTGATCGGAATCCTGTTGCTCAGTCAGGTCCTCATCTACCTGGAAAAACGCCTCCTTGTTACTTACAAGAACCACGTCCAGCGGGATCTTCGAACCTCGCTCTTCAAGAAGCTCCTGACGACCAGACAATCCACGTTGGAACGCGAGACGATCGGGTATTTCCAGGCCCGCGTCGACAGTGATGTCGACGCCATCAGCAGCCTCTTGATGGATACGCTCCTCGGAGCTGTCGTCGACATTCTGACCTTGGCCGTGGGCGTTTCTCTGCTATTCTACTTCAACGCCGAACTGGCGCTCGTCGGTATCATGTCGCTCCCCGCTTTCATCCTCTGCTACCACCTGTTCTCAAAAAGGATCCATGCTCTCGCTGCCAAGCGTCAGGATTCATGGGCAAGGCTGCGGGGGACACAGGTGGAGCTCGCCGGGCAGGCCAGGGTGATCAAGTCCTTCAATCGATCGAATGTGATCCTCTCGCTCTTTGCCACGAAGCTCGGTCAGGCTATCGAGAGCGACCGGATCCTGGCCCTTACAAATGTCGTGGCCACCATCGCCATCGGGCTGACGGGAGCGGTGCTACCGTTTTTCATTCTCTGGTACGGAATCCGCCAGATCATTCTGGGCGGCTTCACACTGGGGGGATTTGTTGCGTTCAACTCCTGTGTCGGATTCCTCTATGGACCCGTGCAGAATCTTGCGGCGACCAACATCGCGATCCAGGCGGCGCTCGCCTCGGCGCAGAGGATCTTTGAGATCCTCAGCTATGAGGAAGACGACGCCTCGTTCGGGACCATCAGTCTGCATGAGATCCAGTCGGTGCGGCTGCAGGAGGTCTCCTACGTCTACGATCGCGAAGAGAAGCGGGGGCTAGAGAATGTGTCGCTCTCCCTCGAGCGCGGCAACGTCATGGCTGTCGTCGGTGCGACAGGAGGTGGCAAATCGACGCTCGGCCAACTTCTCGTGGGACTCCGCGTTCCCACCTCCGGGCGGATTCTCTTCAACTCGGTCGACTATACGCAGTACGACCTCGCGGCGATACGGACACGAATCGGTTACGTGCCTCAAGAGCCAGATCTGCTCTCGGGCTCGATCCGAGACAACATCACCTTTTTCGAGACAAGCACCGACCGCGCTCTCCTCGATTCCGTTGTCGCGTGGTGCGTACTGGAACAGACGATCAGGAGGTGTGCGAAGCGGCTGGATACGCACGTCCTCGAAGCTGGCGGTGGGCTTTCGGGAGGCGAAAAGCAACGCATCGCGATCGCCCGCGCACTCTACCGGAAGCCCGACCTGCTGATCCTGGACGAGTCAACGTCGGCGTTGGACATCGAGACCGAGAAGGAACTGATGCCACACCTCCTTCATCTGCCGTGGCGCCCAGCCGTATTGCTGATCACCCACCGGCGCTCCTTCCTCCATTCCGTGGACAAGGTCCTCAGCCTCTCCTGAACGCGAGCCGCTTCGAAGGCCGCCGGTGCGACCCGGTGCCCGCAGGCGCGGATGCGCTGTCGCACGAGGCACTCGGCGCGCCGCACGGCGACGACGATCGCTTGTGTGCGATCGGTGACGGCGACGGCACAGTCCAGGAAAATCGCCGATACCATTCCACAGATGGACTCGCGGATGGTTTCGCGCCGACTCGGGAGTGAGGAGCAAGTTGCTCGTCGGTTGAATGCTGGAAGAATCTGCGTAATCTGCGCGGAAATCTGCGCCATCTGCGGTTTCGCACGGAACGGCCTCGCCCGAATCGGCGCCCCGACTTTGCCGCAGCCCTAAGGCTGAGGGGCTCCGCCTTGCAATGAGCGCCCTTGCCAGCTAGCATTCTTGCAGATTCGAGAAACCGGAAGGTATCAGTGCAGGAATCCAGACGCATCAGAATTCTGATCGCCGATGATCACCCAGTTGTCAGGCAGGGGCTGGCGGCGGTCATCGACAGAGAGCCGGACATGGTGGTGGTCGGGCAGGCAAAGACCGGCGAGCAAGCCGTGGCGCTCTACGAGGAGCTTCGGCCGGACATCACGCTCATGGATTTGCGGCTCCCTGCGATGGGTGGCGTCGAAGCGACCGTGTCGATCCGGGCCAAATCTCCTGTCGCGCGCATCATCGTGTTGACGAGCTTCGAGGGGGACGAAGACATCTACCGGGCACTCAGAGCCGGCGCCCAAGGGTATCTGCTCAAGGGGATGCCGCTTGAAGAGGTGTTCGAGGCCATCCGGGCTGTCAACACGGGCCAGAAGAGAATTCCTGCGGTTGTGGCCGGGCGACTTGCGGAGCGAGCGATACTCGAGACGCTGAGCACGCGAGAGATTCAGGCGCTCAAGCTGGTTGTGAAGGGGCTGAGCAACAAGCAGATCGCGGCGGCGATGGAGATCACAGAAGCGACCGTGAAGAGCCACCTCACCAGCATCATGCAGAAAATGGGAGTGTCCGATCGCACAGAAGCGGCCATCGCGGCCGTGCAACGCGGAATCGTGATGCTGGAGTAGTGGGCGTCCGTGCCGGGACACGACGGCAGGATGGCGCCCACGCCGGTGCAGCTTATCGACAACCCCAGCGCGGCGAAGCCGCGTTGGTATTCTATTCCAGCACGTAAATATTGTGTCTCGAACAGATTTCCTTGAGCGCTCTCGGTCAGACAGATACGCTGACTTCGCCAAGGTGCGCGGTCCTCAGCAGGTACATGAAGGTTCTGCTCTGACCGATCCCGCCGCCGATGGTTTTGTGCGTGGATTGTCTGCAATCGATCTACTCGAAGTAGGCGATCCCGCGCCTCACGGCGACGATTGCGGCTTGTGTGCGATCGGTGACGCCGAGCTTTCGTAGGATCGCGTTGACGTACCCCTTGACTGTGCTTTCGGTCACGGAGAGTGTTGTGGCGATCTCTTTGTTGCTCAACCCTTTCACAATCAACCGGAGCACTTCCACCTGGCGACCCGAAAGCTCAGGCTGTGTCAAGTGCTCCACCAGCCGCGCGGCCACTCCAGGCGGAACCCATCTGAGGCCGGAGTGGACGGCTCGGATGGCGCGGAGCAGCTCGCTCATCACCATGTCCTGCTTGAGGATGTAACCAAGTGCGCCGGCGTCCAGCGCCTGAAAGACCTCTTCGTCGCCGTCGTATATGGTGAGGACGAGGAAGCGCGCCGCGGGCACCCGCGGATGGATCGCGCGCATGACCTCGATACCGTCCATCTCGGGCATCCGCAGATCCAACAGCGTGACATCCGGCGTGTGCTTCCAGAAAAGCTCGACCGTCTGCCTGCCTGTAGCGGCCGCCGCGACCACCTTCATGTCCACCTCGCGCCCGATGATGGAGACTAACCCCTCCCGCACGATGCTGTGGTCATCGGCGATCAGGACTCGGATGGGACAGGAGATCATCAGATCCCGATCCTGCGCTTGCCAATTGCCATATGTAGCGGATGGCCACTCCGCGCCGATGAGGGAGAAATGGGCCGGCGGTTGGTGCTCGGCCTGTCGGTTCTGCGCAACCTGATCGCCTCATTGCTCGCGGTGCCGTTCCGTGGCCGTGCCCCGGGGGGAGGTAATACCCCCGGGACACGACTCGCTCCTTCATCCTACCTGTTGATGGTGATGGTGAGCTTGGCGGTCGCCGTGCTGTTCGGATCCTGGTGGTCGGTGAGCTCCACCTTGAATCGCGAGGTTCCCGCACTAGTTGGTCTGCCCTTCATGACACCGCGCTTCCGATTCAGTTTCATGCCGCTCGGGAGGTTTCCAGAGGCGATACTCCATCTGTATTCACCACTCCCACCGCTCGCCTCGAGCCGGAATTTGTACTCCTTGCCTTGGGTACCCGAAGGCAGGCTGGTCGTGGTGATCCGCAGCTCCCCGGCCTGGCCCGAATCCTCTATCTGGATGGTGAAGCCGGCCGTGACCGATTGGGGGGTCGGGCTTGAAGAATCGGTCACGCGAAGTTCCGCCTGGAAGGTGCCAGCGGTCAACGGCGTGCCGTCGATGACGCCTCTCGATGGGTCGAGCGCGAGCCCACTGGGGAGGCTTCCGGCCGTTGCGCTCCACGCATATGGCCCGGCGCCGCCAGTGGCCTCCACGATGGCGGCGTACGGCGATCCGAGAGTGCCGTAGGGGAGTGAGTCGGTCACAATCACGAGAAGTGTGGGAGCGGTGTCGATCGTCAACTGGAAAGTCCGGCTGACCACCTGAGGATCAGGGCTGGTCGAGTCTATGCACTGGATGGTGAGTGTGGTCGTACCCGCGGCGCCTGGTCTGCCGGAGATGCCGCCCGTCGCGGGGTCCAGTGAGAGTCCCTGGGGGAGGCCACCATCGGCGAGGCTCCAGAAGTACGGTGCTGCGCCGCCACTCGCACTGATCCAGGCGCCGTATGGGGTTCCCACGACACCGCTCGGCAGCGTGCTCGTCAGAACGCTCAGCGGTGGGGCCCCGGACGCGACGGTCAGATTCATTATGCGCATCGCGGATTGCGATTGGCCCGACGACGAGTCCGCCACCTGGACAACGAAGTCATACGTGCCGGGGCTGCTGGGGGTGCCATCTATGATCCCGCTGGCCGCCCCCAGCCCCAAGCCGGGGGGCAGATCGCCGTCGACGACGGACCAATTGAATGGCGGCGTCCCACCAGAGGCACTCAGAGCAGCGTTGTAGGGTATGCCAGCGGTTGCATCAGGGAGCTGCATCTCATCGATGAGCAGCGTGTTCGCGAGAGACCACCGGATGGACATCTCGTCCTTCAAGCTCGGCTTGTAGTAGCTGAGCTCTGTCCCTGAGGCCCGACCGACTTGGAGCCCAACGAGCGCGCTCGCCCCGAAATCAGCCGTGGGGCAGGTACCGTCGAACTGCACGTCCTTGTAGTTGAACCGTATTTCCGGGCTATCCTCGTAGAACACGATCTGGAATGTGACCTTGCCATCGCCGCATCCAGTGGGCCGCGCTTTTCTCCATTCGACGACCAGCTTCCGGTTCGGCGCGCTCCCGACAACTTCCCAATAGGCGGACGCGGTGTTGAAATTAAGATCCTGCATGAAAGGTGCAACCAGGGAATCGGTTTGTGTTATGGGCAGGTGAGGATTGTAGTAGCCGTACACAGCCTCGCCCAGGGTTAGCAGGCCGTTCACGGAGATGCGCAAAGTGTCGAGCGCTCCACCGCCGAAGGGAATCAGGAAGGGCGACTTGACCTCGGCGAACCCTTCGTCCGTTCCCATGCCGAAGAGTCCATCTCCATCGATGTCCACCCACTCATAGTCGGTCACTGAGGCTGTGTAGCCGCGGACCACCTCGACTGTCACTTCGTCCTCAGGGAATGTCAGTGTGTAGATACCTGTTTGTTGGGGTGCCTTCCAGGTTGCGTTGTATGTTCCGTCGCCGGCCGCGAGGTCGCTGCCGCGTCCGTCGTCGGTGAGGGTTATGGATTCGCCTGAGTCGGAGCGGACTTCAACGTTGCCCGCCGGTGAACCGCAATCGATGTTCACAGCCCCCAGCTCGATCGATTCCCCTGGCAATGCGATCACCCTCTTCAAATGAGGGAGTAGTCGCTGATAGAGGCGTTTGCCGCTGCAGAGCATCGATCCGAGGGCACCGATGCGGCGGCCGCTGACGGTCAGACGCGCACCATCCACCTCAGCGCCTCCCGTCATGATCAGATTGCGGATCGTTCTCCAATCACGGTTCGCATCCTGGGCCTTGAGTAGCGCTGCCAGTCCGGTCACGTGGGGCGCCGCCATGGACGTCCCCATGAAGACCTCATAGCCGTCCTCTGGGACGGTGCTGAGTATGTTGTAACCAGGAGCGGAGACATGTACCGTTCTCAGGCCGTAGTCAGTGAACCAGGGGCTGCTGTCTGTGCTGGTCGTGGCTCCGACGGAAATGACGTTGGGAAGGTAGAAGCTCGCGGGGTAGCTCGGGTAGATATCATTGTCCCAGCCATCATTTCCCGCTGCGTTGATACACAGTATGCCCCGGTCTGTCGTCGCCCCGACCGCGTCGTAGAGCGCGTGGCCATAGTCGCCTCCGCCCCAGCTATTGTTGATCGCTACTACATTGACCCCCCGGTCCTTCATCCTGCAGGCGTACTCGAAGCACTCGATGGCGTTAGAGTCCCAGCCGGAGCATCCCCCGATGTCACGGTCATAGGAAAGGAATCTCAAAGCCATCAGCCGCGCACGCCAATTCACGCCGACAACACCCTTCCCGTTGTTCCCGACGGCTCCGATGGTCCCGGCAACGTGGGTCCCGTGCTGGCAATCTGTGGTATCCATGGGGTAGCCGCTTCCGCTAATCGAATCGATCCCATGGCAGTCGTCAGCGTACCCGTTTCCGTCATCGTCGACTCCGTTGTTGTCACAGTCGGCTTCGTTCACCCACATATTCGCCGCCAGATCCTCATGGTTGTAATCGATGCCGGTATCTATGACTGCCACAACGACGTCGTCGCTGCCTTGCGTAATCTCCCACCCTTCCGGCGCGTCGATGTCTGCGTCGACCGTGCCCCCATCCGTGCCCCGGTTGTCCAATCCCCACAGATCAGAGAACATGGGATCGTTGGGGACCGTCTGGGCGAAGCGCCGGTGATCCGGCTCTGCGTATAGTACCGTGTCGTCCGACCGATACATGGCGAGGCACTTGTTCATCTCCGCGCCATCGGGGACGGAGACAACCTGCAGGTTTTTGACAAACTCGAATGTCTTCAGGACCGTGGCATTGGCAGCCCTGTTGGCGGAGACGATTCTGTCTGGCGCCGCTCCATCCCTGAAGCGGACCAGCAACCGTTGCCCCTGCCCCCGCCCTCCGGAAGCCTCCACTGCAGTGAGACCATTAGAAACCGGATTGCTGAGCAATCCCACGGAAAGTACGAAAAGTGACCGTAGTGCAGCCTTCATTCTGACTCCTTTTATGGATCCGACCCATGGCGGAGAATTAGACTCCACATCGCGCGCGCCGTCTTCGGAGGAACGTATGGGTATGGACCTAGACTTTGGTTGGAGCCTTCCAAGCGCGGCGAACCATCGTAAGCGAGAGGATCGATGTCTATGACTAGTCTGGGCGGAAGCCCATTCATGAGATGACGGAGAAACGCGCCGAGGCTGCGCGGACAAGTGGACCGGCTGGCTCAATGGCAGGATGGAAGAGCGACCATTCCGTCGTGTCTTTGTGACTTTGCGGCATTGCTTTGCGCCGGCCGAATCCAGGGCAGCATCTGGGGAGGGGTCGGGGCGGTTGCATCACTCTTGACTGTGGAGCGGTCACATTCTATCCTTGCGTCTTGCGTTTGAGAGGTTGGATGACAGGAAGAACCCGTATCACGAGGGAATGGCAAGAGAACCAGGCCCGCCGAGTTTGGATGCCGGACTCACATCCCATCATAACCAGACCCCAATCATCATAAGGAGACGATATGGCCGTAAAGATCTACGAGGACTGCATCAACTGCGCTGCATGTGAGCCCGTCTGTCCAAACAAGGCGATCGCCGAGGGTGACCCGATTTACACAATCAACCCGGACCTCTGCACCGAGTGCGAGGGATTTCATGAAGAGAAGCAATGCGTTGCTGTGTGCCCGGTGGACTGCATCCATGACGACCCGGACCACGTCGAATCGAAGGACGAGCTGCTGGCCAAGAAGGTCCGGATCCACGGAGCCTGAGAGCTCTGAGATCCGGCGGCTGAGCTCAGTCCGCGCAACGAGTCTCATCGGAGAGGACTGGCCGCCCGGAGTGGCGGTCGTTACCTGAGGGATCTTGCAGTGACCGAACCGGCAGATGCTGACCTGGAGCTTTACCGGCGCGCCTTGAAACAGCGGCGGTTGCGGATCAGCCGGGCACGCGACAACCTGGTCCGGCTGTTTCTCGCTTCGGAGCGGCACTGGTCGCCGGAGGAGCTTTTCCAAGTTGCGCAGTCACGAGGCCTCCACACCGGGCTCAGCACCGTCTACCGCGCCCTCAAGCTTCTCCTGGAGATCGGGCTCGCGCGCGAAGTGGACCTCGGCGACGAGGTGCGTCACTATGAGCGGAGCACCAGCTTCCCGAACCACTACCACCTCGTCTGTGCTCGATGTCACGCAATCACCGAGTTCATTGCCAATGCTATCGAGGAGCAAGTCCGCTCCATCAGTGCAGCGCACGCATTCATCCCCTCGGGACACGTGCTGAAGGTGGAGGGCGTGTGCGAGCGGTGCCGCGGGGACGAAAGGCTTCGATCGGCTGCAGCGGACGGACACGACCTCGTCTTGAAACGTGACGCACTCGCAGCGGTCATCGCAGTCGAGAAGATGGGATATGCGTTCTACGCCGCAAAGACTGCACCGCTCGGTGCGGCACTGAGTCGACTGCTTAGGACTCTGCGCGAGGAAGAGGCGGAGCATCTGGCAATACTTCAGCGGGAATGGGCAGAGTTCATCTCCCATAACCCCGCGATTCGTTCTACACCCCCGATCCTGCACCAGACATTGCCCTGGAAAGAGCGCCCCCGCATACCGGGAGGCGCATCCGAGGAGACGATTCTGCTGCAGGCAATCGAATGGGAGCGGATGACGGCCAGGTTTTTCCGAGCGGAGGCCGAGAATCTGTCGCCGTGCGATGCGCGCGAGATCTTCTTGAGATTTTCGGAGGCCGAGAAGGTGCATCTCATCCTGTTGCAGGCCGAGTACAATCGTCGCACCGGAAAGGGCATCCCCTACCTCGACGCACAGATCTAGCCGCGAGGACGTGTGTCCGCCCTCAGGCGGCCGGGAACACTCGGGCTACCGCGCGACCCAATCTCGCAACCAGCTCATCGATCTCTGCGACGGTGATCGTCAGCGGCGGGCCCAGGAGAAAGCAATCGCCGTGGCCGTCCGCGAGCGCGAGCAGAGCCGGGTAGATCACGAGCCCCTCGTCAAGACACGCCCGCGCCAACTTCTCTCCGACTTTTTCTTCGGCTGGGAACGGTTCCATCTTTTCACGATCCCGATATACATCCAGGGCTAGCATCAGACCTGCCGCTCGGACGACTCCCCCCAACTGAGGATGACGTCCGGCAAGCTGTATGAGCCTGGATTGCAGATACAGTCCGGCCGGGATGACGCGATCGAGCACTCCGTCGCGCTCGACGATCTCCAACACCGTGCAGGCCGCCGCGCAGCTCAGCGGGTTGGCCGCGAAGGTGTAGTTGTTGACGAATGCACCGCTCCCGTCTTCGAACCCCCGGTAGATTCTCTCTGACACCAGCAGCGCGGCCAGAGGAGAATATCCTGCCGTGATGCCTTTGCCGAGGATCAGGATGTCGGGCATCGATTCGAATCGCGACGAGGCCAGGAACGGTCCGGTCCGCCCGGCACCGCACATGACCTCGTCGGCCAGGATCACGACGCCGTGCCGGCGACAGATCTCTGCGATTCGCCCGAAATAGCCGGGAGGCGGGACGATGACACCTCCGCAGGAACCGGTGATCGTTTCGAACAGGAAGCATGAGACGTTCTCGGCGCCGGCTCCGGTGATCTCGGATTCCAGGACGTTGGCACAGTGCAGATCGCAGGAGGGGTACTGCAGGTTGTAGGGGCATGAGGCGCAATGCGGGAGACGGATTTTGGGGGAAGGCATGAGGTACGGTTCGTAGTTGCGCCGGCGACCTGGATGACCGCCGGCGGCGAGGCATGCAATCGTGTTGCCGTGGTAGCTCGGCTCCCGCGCGATGACCAGAAAGCGACCGCGCTCACCACGTTCGAGATGGTATTGGCGGGCCATCTTGATCGCGGTTTCGACGGCTTCACTCCCGCCCGAGACGAAGTACGCGTAAGGGAGATCCGCACTCCCCAGACGCGCCAGCCGTTCAGCCAGCTCAATCTGGGGCCCATGTGTGAACCGCGCGATGGGTACAAAATCCAATGTCTCGGCCTGAATCCGCAAATGATCCGCAATCTCGCGATTGCCGTGACCCAGCGAGCACACGAGCGCTCCGGACGACCCGTCGATGTATCGCTTCCCATCTGCGTCGTAGAGATAGATCCCCTCACCCCGGACCAGTCTCGGATAGTCCCTGTGCAGATCCCTGTAGAAGACGTGGTCACCCTGCTTCGTCCCCATACCTAATCCCTTGCCGCCGCACGCTCGAAGGCTTCCCCATGAAACCGGCGCCGTTGTTCGTTCATGTTGAGCTCCTTGTATTCCGGGTGAA